>JAEEUR010000045.1 GCA_016290595.1 Lachnospiraceae bacterium
CGTCTTTCTTTCAGGTCCCGGCAGGCTTATGCCCACGGATTCTCCGTCGGATACGGCAGGCTCTTCGGCTGGTTCCAGCCGATATCGCCCACGCCGAGGAACTTGAAGACCTCGAACAGGGCCCTGCCGTGATGGTCAAAGGCCGCCGCCGCGAACTTGCAGGGGCCGTCAGAGTATTTCGTGATCAGCGTCTCCGGCGTTTCCGGTCCGAAGTTTCCCGGGAACACCACCAGCGCATTGCAGCCGGCAGCCTTTACGATGGCAGCGCGTCGCTTTTCGGACAGTGCGATCGGGAAGCAGCCACGGGACACGACGATCGGGCCGAGCTTTACTTCGGGAATCTTGCTTATCCTTCTTACAGGTCTTCCCTGATATCGATGTTCAGGCCGCGCAGACCGATGTATGCTCCGTTTTGAGCCTGCCTGCTTTCGGGATGGGCCAGGAGCCATTTATTGCGGGCCCACAGCCGGCGGTCCTCTTCGTTCTTCGCTTCAACGGCGGGTTTTTCCGTGTTGGTGCCTTCCGGCAGTACCACCGCTACGCGGAAGCCGTCCGCTTCGGGAACTTCGCAGGGCGCAAAATGCAGCGTCGTGGCGTACACCTCGACCGGCACGCCGGCCGGCACACGGAAGGCGACGACCTTCTCCGTGTCCAGCACGCCGTCTTCGATCTGATTCCGTCTTGCCAGCAGCAGGATAAAGTCCGTCGTTCCGATATTCACCTCGCTGTCCCGGTGGTATTCCAGGCAGTTCAGCTTTGTGTTGCGGCCCCAGCACATCCCGATCTGGATAGGCATGCCGCCGTAGGCGCGGTCGCGAAGATCTGCAACAACGCCGCAGGCTTCCAGTCTCTCAATACCGGGGCGGTAAGCCGTGCCGGCATCCGGCAGCGGGATCTCCTCCATGGCTTTTAAAAGCTCTGCGGTCTCGTACCCTTCCAGGATCTGACCGTAGGCCTTAAAAGCCGCGTCATACACAGATCGAATTTTCATGTTCACTCCTTAAACAGACCCGGAAAACGCTTGCCGCGCCGGCTCGTTCTTCCGAAGCTTCCAATAAAAAGCATCGTCCGCTTCCTGGGCGCCGGATCTTATGTATTCTTTTCCGGATCTCAGCGTTGCGTCTGGCTGACGCGGGCCCCGGCCTCCACCGAGCGGATGATCCAGGCGCTCGAGCCGATCACGGCCCCTTCGCCGATCACGGTATCGCCGCCCAGGATGGTCGCGTTCGCGTAGATGACCACGCCGTCGCCGATGGTCGGGTGGCGGCGACCGCCTTTGACCGGATTGCCGTTTTCATCCTTCTCGAAGCTGCGGGCGCCGATCGTCACGCCCTGATAGAGCTTGACGTGCCGGCCGATCACCGCCGTCTCCCCGACGACGATGCCCGTCCCGTGGTCGATGCAGAAATAATCGCCGATGGTTGCGCCCGGATGGATGTCGATGCCGGTCTTGGCATGAGCGTATTCCGTGAGGATGCGCGGCAGCAGCGGCACCTTAAGTTCGTAAAACGCGTGCGCCAGGCGGAAGATCGCGATGGCGTAGAAGCCTGGATAGCAGAGCACGACCTCTTCGCGGGAGCGCGCGGCCGGGTCGCCCTCATAGATGGCTTCCACGTCCTTTTCGAGTCTTTCGAGCAAGGCCGGCAGCCCCGCCAGATAGTCCTGCGCGGTCCGCTCCGGATCCGGGCAGTCCTCGCCCGCCATCTCGTACGCGGCCCGGATGATGCCCGGAAGGGTCTCCTCCAGATAGGCCAGGTTTTCGCGTTCTCTTCTGCCCTCGGCGGAAAAGTAGCCGGGATACAAAAGGGCGAGGAGGGACTTCAAGACCCTCACGGCCGCCTCGCGGTCCGCCGCCTCAAAGCCCCTGCCCTCTTCTTTTCTTATCTGCCGCAGCTGTTTTAAATACTCTTCGTGCATGCTTTTCTTCTTACTTCAGAAATCTTTTGCGGAAGCCCCGCTTAAGGGCCTCCAGCTGCGCGGCCGCCGGCTTCGGCTCCATCTCCTCCGGGCTTTCCGCATCGCCTTCGTCCCGGCGGATGCGGGCTAAGATGCCCCGCACCAGGCGCGGTTCGGCGCCCAGGTCCTCCGCCATGGCTAAAAGCCCCGGACGGAAGCCCAGGAGCGTGCCGTAGGCGTTGTAGAACGTCAGGAAAGCCCGTTCGGGGTCCTTTTCCGACGCCGCCTGCCGGTAGAACGGCAGGGCGCGGCCTTTCTCCAGAAGGCTGTCCGGCATTTCACCGGTCTGCAGGTCGGCGGCCAGAGCCTTGAAGCCGGCCAGCACTTTTTCCTTGTTTTTATTGGTCATGGCATTCTCCTTAGCGCATTCCCACGTATTTCAGGGCGTACTGCACGATATCCAGCTGGTCGTGGACCCGCCGTTCGATCGGAAAGCCCCGGAAGGTCTCCACTGTGATCGCGGGGATCCCCAGCTCGTTGGCCACGGTGTTGTTGATGCTGCCCTTCGGGCCGGGACCGCTGCTCGTAAAGTCGTTGGAGCAGATCTCGCCGTCCTGCGTGGCAAAGAGCATATCAAAGTACAGATCGTCGATGTCGCCCAGGACCGTGAAGATCAGCGTGCTGCCCAGAAAGTCGCGGCCGGAGGTATAGACGATCGCCTCGTGCAGATCGAAGACCATGTACGGCTGCACCCGCTCGATGTCCCGGTAGATGGCGTTCGCGATCCGCTCCGCCTCGTTCCCCTCGGGACTTCCCGGGAAGGAGCGGTTTAAGTCCTGCGTGCCGGTCACGTAGCGGGTGTGATTCTTCGCCCCGTTCGTATTGGCCGGAGCGACCACGTAGAGCTCGCCTGTTTTTAGAGTCACGCTGCGCAGCAGGCGTCCCGCGTACCAGGCGGCGATCTCGTCGCCGTGCACGCCGGCGACCACGTAAATGACCGGGCCGGGCTCGGCCGCTTTGATGTGCACCACCTCGGTCTCCATGATCTCGCCCTCGCAGAGCCTGTAGCTTTCGGTCTCGACGGGGTAGGTCTCCGTGAAGAAATCCTCCCCGAAATCCGAGAAGTGCATGGCATCGATGTCCAGGCGGACATCCGGTTCTTTCACCTTATAGCCGTCCCAGAGCATCTCCACGCCGCCGATGGTGACGACCTGCCAGCCCTCTTCCGGCTGCAGATGCGTCTCTTCCGGGGTGGTCTCGGCCGCCGGCGCGGTTTCGGAGCCTGCGGCAGCGGTCGCCGGCGCAGGGGCAGCCGTCGTCTGCGGCCCGTTCGCCGGACCGCAGGCGCTAAGCACAAGCCCGAGGCTTAGGATCAAGGGTATCAGTCGTTTGATCATAAGTACTTTTTACTTCGGCGAAGCCAGATACGCGCCGATGCCGTTGGTGATGATCTCCTTATAGCTCGGCATCTCGCCCAGGTCGATCGTTCCGGCCGGTCCGTCGTAGGACTTGCAGAACTCGTTTAAGGCCGAGATGTGCCGCGCGCAGCGCTCGCTCATCCCGATGCCGGTCTCCGGATAATCCACGGTCAGGGCGCCGTACTGGCCGGCGCGGTAGTAGAACTTATCCTGGCCGCTGACGACCATCTCCGCGCTCACGGTGCCGTGCAGACGGCCCTGCGAGGCGTTCGCGGTCTCCATCAGGAGCGCTAAGGTATCGGTGTAATCGCCCAGCTCGCGGTGCGTTAAGCCGTGCAGGTTCTTCGGGGAGGCTTCGACGGAGATCTTCATCACGTCTTCCAGCTCCCAGAGCGAAAGCGTCGCCAGGTCCATCGCGTCCTCGTGCGCCACGATCGCGTTCACGGTCGTGTATTCCGGCGAAGCCTCGTGCAGGTCCACGGTGATGGTCACGTTATGCTGCTTGATAAACTGCGTGATGCCGTAGGCCACGCGCTCGGTGAGCGTGCCGTCCTCGCGGCCCGGATAGGCGCGGTTTAAGTTCCGGATCTCGCTGCCGGAAAGCGTCTGCCCGGAGGAGGCGTGGACGTAGACTTCGCTGTCCGGCCACTGGTCGATGGGATTCGTGGCGCGGGAGCCGAAGCGGAACCATCTCTCGCCGCCGGCAGTCTGAATGGTAAAGCGCTGCGGGGAGCCTTCCTGCGGATCGTTGCAGGTAAAGGCGCTCGCGTTCGCCCGCGGGATCACGTACAGGATGCCGCTGACGGGCTTCACCGTCTCAATTAAGGAGATCGCCGAAATGAAGCCGGAAGGTTCGTTCGGATGCGTGCCGCCCAGAACCAGCATGCTCGCGCCGGGAACGCCGCTGTCCAGGATATAGATCTCGGTATCGCCGGCCGTGCCTTTTAAGTTCGGGCAGTACTTGCTTAACATCTCCTGTCCCGTGACGCCGGGACCGGGGTAGATCGGCTCGGCTTCCTTCATGCTGCGGAAGCTGATGCCTAAAACGACGACCATCACCGCTACGAAAACGCAGAGCAGCGAGGCGGTCAGGATATGGCGGGGAATCTTCTTCATATGCGTCCTCCCCCCTACTTGATCAAGAGCAGGCGCAGCAGCAGCGTGATCATCACGAGCGCCGCGTCGATCTGGAAGAAGAGATTGTCCTTCTTCTTGAACATGTTGACGACGACCAGCACCAGCACCAGGGCCACGATTATCAAATATACGATCTGCATGTTAAGGCCCTCCTTATGCCGTGAGGAATGACAGCGATCCCGAGAAGATCATGCACATAAGTCCGAAGACAAGGCAGATCAGGAAGGGGATCACGCATTTCTTTAGGACGGGGCTGTATTTCAGGCCCACGATCTGCGCCGCGTAATTTCCGGCCAGCGCCGTCGGCGGCATCAGGTCGCCCAGGCAGCAGAGGAAGGAAAGCATGCAGCAGAGAACGATATCGTTCGAGCCGCCGGTCTGCAGCAGCACCAAAAGGAACGGCACGCCCATGACGGAGGCCGCCCCATAGGAGCTGATGGCGCCGAAGCCCGGCATGATGGTGCAGGCAAAAACGTAGAGCATGACCGTGCCCAGGCTTAAGCAGCTGACCACGATCCAGCCGCGCGCGCCGACCAGGGTAAGGACCTGGATGAACATGCCAACGCCCATGAGCTTGCCCAGCACCGGGATGGTGGTCTCCATGGCCTCGAGCGCCTTCTGCCAGACGTTGAACCTGCGTCCCGTGAAGATGCCCACGGCGGCGGAGATCAGGAAGATCAGAGCCGTGCCGAGCTGCGGCAGCGAGGGCACCAGCTTGGAGACGACCAGCAGGATGATCAGCACGAAGATCGGCAGGTACAGGCGGATGCCGTACTTCTTCCCGATCTCGAGGTTGAGCTCGCCTTTGAGCTGTTCGACGTCCAGGTTTTTGCAGTGCTTAAGGCCCAGGATCAGGACCGCGATGATCGCGCAGGGGATGGTCACGAAAAAGAGCGGGCCCTCAAAGCCGATGTAGGGCATATCCACGCCGCCCGCAATGAGCAGCGCCGGGATATTGATCGGCGGGGCCGCCATGCCCATGATGGCGCCGATCGCCAGGATGGCGCCGGTCTTTTCCTTCGGGATGCCGATCAGGAGCAGGATCGGGGCGACCAGCGCGCCGGCCGACAGCACGGCTGCGGTCGAGGAACCGGTGATCATCCCGGGGAACATGATCATGAACATCAAAAGGATCAGCATCAGGGCGGGCTTTTTGTAAAAGCGGGTCACGATGATGGCGTTCAAGGCCTCCAGCGCGCCGGACTCCTGGATCACGGTCATGAAAAGCATGGCGCAGGAAATGATCAGGATGGTGTCCAGATAGGTGAAGGTGCCCTCAAAGAGATGCCTTAAGGGGATGCCCTGGCCGCCCACCAGCGCGCCGGCGATGGCTCCCAGCACCATCGAAAAGCTGACCGGGAGCTTCACCAGCAGGTTTGCCAGCAGAAAGACCGCCAGCATCACCAGTAAACAGATGAGTTCGATATCCACGACTCACTCCTTATTTTATTTGCCGAAAAGGTCGGTCATGACCTGCACGGTGTCCTTCTGGCCGAAGATCAGCGTTAAGGGCAGCTTGTGCTCTTCCGCGTATTTCGTGAACTTGTAGTCCCAGTTCGCGTCTTCCTTTACGATCATGCAGCTGCACTGCGGCAGGACCAGATCCGCCAGCTGGTCAGACAGAGCGCCGCGACGGGTCTCGCCGCCGATATGCACGAAGATGATCTGCGCGCCGGTCTCCTTGGCCTTCGCCATGATGGCTTCCGCACGGGCGACTTCATCCTTCTCGTTGATGCCGGCCTGGCCCAGGCCCTTGGTGCTCGCGCCGACGCAGATGATCAGGGTCTTGAACTGGGGAACCAGCTCCGCAGCGGCCTGCGGCGAATAGGTATAGGTGGCGCCGACCTTCTTTAATGCGGTATCGATGGTGGCCGCGTCGGTGCTCTGACCGAAGGAGGTCACCAGCATCGGAGCCGCGTACAGGCTCTTGTCGACCGTGCCGATGTTGACGATGCGGTTCGTCTCGCTGGTCTGCATGTCAAAGGCCGGCGCGGTGCCGTTGGGATCCAGTGTGGCCTGCGTAGCCGCGTTGGGATCGGCCTGGCCGGTCGGGGACGTGGTGTCCTGCCGTCCGCAGGCAGCCATGGCCAGCAGCATCGCCGCCGCCAGAAGCATTGCAAGTACTTTCTTCATAATTCTCTCCTTCTCTTAGTTCAATGGCTTCAGCAGTCCGCCGAGGCCTTTTTTCACCATGTCTTCATAGCTGCCGAGCCCTTCGAAATCCATGGCCCGGTCCGAATGCGCGTCGGTATATTCCTGCGCCAGATAATAGATGCACATGATATGCCGCGCCACGCGGTTGATGAGCGGGTAGCCCGCGTCCGTGATCTTGAAATAGTTCAGGCCCTTCTGATAGGCCTCCACGTAGTTGGGTTCGTTCCCGTTGATGATCAGATCGTCGTCCATCTTGCCGTGCAGCGGCCCCATCGAAGGATTGTAGGTCTCCATCAGGGTCATCATGGACTGGGTGTTGTCGCCCAGGCTCCGGTGAGAGAGGCCGTAGGACTTCATGCCCGAAAACTCGGCACGCATGGTCAGATCGTCGAATTCCATGTCCAGCGACATGCCCTGGGCGATCGACATGGCGGTGTTGTTGTCCGCCTTCTCGTTGACCATGGTGCAGTCCAGATACAGGAATTCCGGCGAGCCCTCGTGCATATCCATCGTGAGGTTGACGCCCTCTTTCAAGATGAGCTGATAGATGCCCCAGCAGACCTTTTCGGTCAGGACGCCGTCCGGATTGCCGTAGTACATGCGGTTCACGTTGCGGATCTCCGCCGTCTCCGTGCCGACCAGCTTCCGGCCGCTGGTGCCTTCGTAATAGGTGCGGTCCGGCCACTGATGGACGGGGTTCGTTAAGCGGTTGCCAACGCGGAAGGTGCGCACGGAGCCGTCATCCAGTGTGATATCAAAGAAATCCTGCATGCCGTCCAGCGGCGAGGTGTGCGTAAAGCCGCTCTTGTTCAGCCACGGGATGATGAAGAAGCGGCCCGCGGTCGGCTTCATGTTTTCCACCAGGCTGACCGCCGCCAGCATGCCCGCCGTCTCGTTGGGGTGTGTGCCGCCGAAGATCAGGAAGGTGCCGCCGGGAACGCCGCTGTCAAAGACATAGATCTCCGTGTCGGCGGCCGTGCCCTTCAAGCCCTCGCAGTATTCGGAAAGCATGCGGACCTCGGTGAGATTCTCGTTCTTCGCGACCTCCTCCCGCTTGTGCATGGCCAGAAAGTCGATGGAAGCGGGGATGGCAAAGACCAGGGCGAGTGCCAGGATCAGGGCGTTTTTCCAAAGATAAGCAAACTTTTTCATCTCGCCCTCCTACTTGATATGCAGCGCCCGGAGCGCAAAGGTCACCAGGACGACGGCAATGCAGACGAGCTCCGGCCAGTCTCTTTTCTTAAGCAGATTGACCAGGAGCAGCACCGCCATGACGGCAATGATCACGTAATAAATCAGTTCCAGCATCGCCGCCTCCTTACATGATCAGGAAATCCAGAGGATCTCCGTACAGGACAAAGACCAGCGCGATCGCCAGCATGATGAGCGCCGGCAGCCACAGGGCCTTCAGGCTCTCGCCCCACCTGACGTCCTTCAGCTCCAGGGTCCGGGCCGTCTCGGTAAAGAGGCCCCCGCGGATGGCAAAGAGATACGCCAGGCCGGCTGCGACGGAAATGCCGGTCACGATGACCGGGTTCGCGAGCCAGCCGATGGGGAAGACCGCGTAGGTAACCAGGAAAGCCGGGATCGGGACGGACAGGAAGAAGCTTAACGCAAGGCCGACCGCCATCAGGACCAGCATGACCATGGTCGTCTGGCCGCCGGTCGTCTGCGGCAGCGTGATCAGGCTGTAGATGCCCCGCACGCCGGTCATGGAGCTGACTTCAATGAAGCTGCCCAGGGTAAACAGAAGGGCCAGCGGGATCACAGCGTCGAACAGGCTGTCCACCGCGGCCGAAACGCCGCTGCCCTTCGCAAAGAGCAGCAGAAGCGCGCCGATGAAGAACCAGAGCGTGTTCCCGCCGATGTAAACGAAGGAGGTCAGCAGGCCTTCCACTAAAAGCGCCGCGCAGACCAGGCAGAAAACGACGGTTTCAAAGAGCGGGAGCTTTTCGTCCGGGAGCGGAAGGATCCCGTCTTTTCCGAACGAGGCCGGAACGGTCCGATCAGCGGGGGACGCCGCTTCGGCATCCTTTCCGCAGGCGCCGAGCGTCTTCCTGTTCAGCAGCGCGAATACGATCAGCGACGGCAGCGCCATCACGAAAAGCGGCATGAAGAAGCCCACGTAAGGCGTCGGCAGCACGCTCCCCGCCCCGTTCGCGGCGATGATCGCCGGGAGGCAGTTGGGCGGCAGCATCATGCCCAGAAACGCGCCCGCCATCACGACGGATGCGATCTTCCCGTGGGAAACGCCCTGTGCCTTGAGCTTCTCTCCCACCAGCTTGCCGGTGGTGAAAACCGAAAGGGACGCAAGGCCCGTAAACATGCCGGGCAGCGCGATAAACAGCAGCAGCAGGATCGATTTTAAGCCCGCACTTCTGGTCCGCAGGATCTTCTTAAGCAGCTTTTCGAAAAAGCCTGTCCGGTACAGGAGGCCCGTAAAGACCGCCGCGCAGGCGACGCTTAAGGCCGCATCCAGAAAGCCGAAGGGCCCTTCCACGATCTCGCGGAAGCGGATCCCCATGCCGGCGGCAAGGCTCCCCGCCACGGAGGCGAGGAGCAGGAACACGGCCGCCCACTTTTTTTCGTTCTTCGTCACGATCTGGCCGATGATCAGCACCGCGAACATGACGAGAGCGACCAGATATTCTTCACGCATAGGTTTCTCTTTTCTTTAGTAGGCGGAGGCGCCGTACATGCGGCGGAAATCGCCCAGCGCCCGAAAGTTGCCGTCTTCCATGATCTGGATGCCGGCCAGCGAGCCTACGTGCGAGCTGAACGCCTTGTCATAGTCTTCCAGGTCGAAGCCCATCTCCTGCAGCGCCTTGGCGGTCGCCTCGCTGTAGCCGGATTCCAGGGTCAGGTTCTTGCTGACGCCGTCCCGGTAGCTGCGCGGCGAATTGATGACGTCGCCGAGCCCCATGCCGAAGGTGATATAGTTCACCACGCCTTCGATGGCGGCGGAGACCAGCGCCCAGTTGCCCGGGGAACCGATCGCCAGGACCGGCTTGCCGTCCGCGCCCGCCACGATGGTCGGGCAGGTGGTGGAACGCACACGGATGCCCGGCATGACCATGTTCACGCGGGCCGCGGTGGAATTGTTCAGGTTGCCCAGATGCGCGGAGAAAACGAAGCCCGTACCGGGCACCGCGACCGCAGAACCGAAGTTGATGCCGTTGGTATTGGTGGAGGAGACCACGTTGCCGTACTTGTCGGCGCAGACCATGTGGGTCGTGCCGCCCTGATCCGGCGTGTAGTCCGCCATCACCTTCTGGCCGGTCTCGGAAAGCGTGACTTCCAGACGGCCCGCCTTGGCGGTCTTGATCCGCTGGCCGACCTTGATGGCTTCAGCGCGGGTCGCCGCGTATTCCTTGGAAATGATGGTCTCCACCGGCAGGTTGTAGTAATCCGGGTCCGCCATGAAGGAGACGCCGTCCTGATAGGCCATGGCATAGGCGTCCGCCATGATCTGCAGGGTCTCGGGGCTGTCGAAGCCGTAGCCTTTTAAGTCAAAGTGCTCCAGGATGTTCAGCGCTTCCAGCAGGGCCACGCCGCCGTTGGACGGGCCGCCTGTCGTATAGACCCTGTAGCCCTGGTAGGTCGTGGAGATGGGGTCCCGCATCACGGAGGTGTAGTTTGCGAAGTCCTCGTGCGTCAGCACGCCGCCGATCCCCCTGATATAGTTGACCATCTTGTCCGTGAATTCGCTGTCGTAGAAGCCCTTGATGCCTTCCTTTGCGATGAATTCCAGCGTATCTGCCAGATCCGGATTCTTGATGGTGTCCCCGACCTCGTACATGAAGCCTTCGTCCGTGTACAGGTTCAGGCTGTATTCGTAGGCCTTCAGGTTGTCCAGACGGCCTTCGATGTTGGTGTTCCAGCGCTCGGAGCAGGGGAAGCCGTTCCGCGCCAGGTCGATGACCGGCTGCAGGACTTCGGCTGCGCTCATAGTGCCGTATTTTTCCAGCGCCGTTAAGGTGCCGTGCACCACGCCGGGGATGGCGATGGCTTCCACGGAGGGCGGGGTGCTGGAGGTGGAAACGTCCAGAACGCCGGGCCAGGCCGCACCGGGCGCCTGCGTCATATATTCGATCGAAACGTACTCGTTGGTCTCCGCCAGGTAGATCACCATCTGGCCGGCTCCGCCGATACCGGAGGCCGCCGGTTCCAAAAGGCCCACCGCGTAGATCATGGCCACGGCCGCGTCGATAGCGTTGCCGCCCTTTTCCATGATCTGCACCGCGATATCCGAGGCCAGGCTGGAGGCGCAGGCCGCCGCGCCGTTTTTGCCCACGGCGCCGGTCATGTAGGTATCGCCTTCAAAGGCCGGGCTGGGTTCCGTAGGCTGAGGCTGCGTTTCCGGCGGCTGGGTGGCCTCCTGGGCCTGGGTGGTGCCGGGCTGCGCGGCCGGCGTCGTTTCCGCCGGTTCTTTGCCGCAGGCGGCCGTCGCCAGGATCAGGCAGAGGACAAGGAGCAGAGAAATCGTTTTTTTCATTCGTAACCTTCCTTTCTCATTCCTCACACAGTTCTTCCGATGAAACGGAGAAAGGGCGGAGAACAGACTCCGCCCCTTCCCTGTTGTCGGGAGATTATTTAATGATCTCGATCGTGACCGCATCGGCCAGGGTGTAGCCGGCGTACAGGACGGAGTCCACGTCGACGTTTTCACCGACGTGATAGATCTTGACCTCAGCCAGATCGGCCGCGTCGATCGTCTCGCTGAAGCCGTCGGAGCAGATGACGTTGATGGCGGTGTACTCGATGCCGAGACGGGCCAGAATATCGGTCAGGGCAATGCCGGTAGCCTGATCGGCGGCAGCATCGGGAACGAACAGCAGGATGTTCTCGCCCAGGACGTAGCAGCCGCAGTTGATGGTCACCTGGCCGTAGGCCTGGCTCTGGCCGACCGTGTAGGCACCGCGGTCCTTGGAATCGTTGGGAACGATGTAGCGCTCGATGAACTGATCGTAAGGGATGTCGGTCGGAGCGGATTCGCCCAGGGAGATCGCCTTGACGCTTTCAACGGCTTCGGTCAGGCCGGCAGCCGCCAGGATATCGCTGACCTTGTAGCCGGTCTGTACGGTGCCGCCGAACGGTCCCTTGTAATCCGGTTCCGCTTCCTTGAGGGCGGAATTGGCGACCGTGATCTTCACGACGCCGTCTTCGGGCAGCTCAAACTCGGCAGCGTTCTCGGCGGTCAGGCCGTGAGGAACGATGTAAAGGATATCCATCAGCGTGTACTTCTTATCAGGCAGATAAGTCGCATCCGCTGTGCCGCTTTCGGAGAAGAAGATGCTGACATCTGCCAGTTCATCTGCCTCATAAGTGTGGGTAAAGCCGTCCGCGCAGATGAAGTCATAGGAATCCGCTTCGACCATCTTCAGATCTTCGAAGAGGTAAGGGACTTCAAAGCCGTCTCCGTTGACCAGCAGCAGCACTTCGGGGCCGACGGTGATCCAGCCGACGTTGTAAGGATGGTTGTCCTTCTTGACGTCCAGGCCGAACAGCAGGCCTTCCGGATAGTTCTTGGTCAGGCCTTCCGGAACGTCCAGGCAGAGGCCCTGGTTCTTTAAGGTGGCGAAGTTCAGGCCGTCCCAGGTGTACATGTCGGAGTAGGCGACGACCTTGGCAGCCGTCTCGTCGTCCGGAGCAAACCAGAAGTTGTCTTCTACGACCTTGTCCAGCTTATAGCCGTCCAGCCAGTAAGCCTGATAACGGGTGTTCTCGGGATCCTTGACCGCTTCCAGACCCTTCAGCAGGTTGTTCAGGATCTGGATCGTCCCGACGACGACGGGTTCGGGAGCAGCCGTTGTGGGCGGTTCTGTCGGGGGTTCCGTCGGAGCGGGCGTGGTCTCCGGAGCCTTGGTGGTAGGAGCTTCCGTCGGGGCCTGGGTAGGAGCCTGGGTAGGGGCCTGCGTGGGGGCCTCGGTCGCAGCCTGCGTAGGCGCGGGCGTGGTTTCGACGGGCTGATTGCCGCAGGCGGCAAGGCCGACGACCATGGCCAGCGCTAATACAAGAGCCAGCAGTTTTTTCATTTTGTTTCTCCTTTCGCATTTTGAATGCTATGTAATTATATCACAAAAGACTTCGTCTTTCTTGTGCTTTTAAAAGTTTTTTCTGTTTTGTGCCTCGATGCCTCGCGTCCGCGTTTACTCTCTTACTTTCTTCGCGACACTC
Source organism: Lachnospiraceae bacterium (assembly GCA_016290595.1). Taxonomy (GTDB): domain Bacteria; phylum Bacillota; class Clostridia; order Lachnospirales; family Lachnospiraceae; genus UBA6987. Next base: position 12,783 of record JAEEUR010000045.1, read on the forward strand.
AGGATCGCGCCGAGGGCGGCCAGGACCATGAAGCCGCAGAGAACATACAGCCAGCCGGCCCAGCGTCCGTAGAGCACGGAGCAGAGTGCCGTCACGATGACCCCAAGTCCGGAGGACAGAAGGTTCGCCGCCGAATAGATGCCGCTGCGGTACTCGCTCTCCGAATACACGGCCAGCGCGCCCTCCATGCTGCTCTTTAAGGCGCCGTAGCCGACGGCCAGGACCAGCGTGGCGGCGATGGCCGTCCAGTACACGCCGCTCGGGACGCCGACCATCAGACCGAAGCCGAGCAGGGTAAGGATGCCGCTCGCCAGGATCCCCTTGACCAGGTTTTTGCGCCCGAAGCGGGGGTTGATGAAGATCATCGCGGCGAGCATACCGCCGTAGTATACGCTTCCCAGCACCGAGCTCTGCATCGTATCCATGCCCATGCGGTCCGCAAAGTAGGGGACGAAGTACAGGCTGTAGTTGGTGCCCAGATTCATGTACACGCAGAAGAAGACGTTGGCCAGGGCGAAAGCCCGCGCGACCTCGTTCTCCTTCAGGAAGACCAGCGCGTCCCGGTAGGGCTTCCACAGGCTCTTGACCAAGGCGCCGGCGGAGATCTTTTCCGCCTTCACTTCCTGCCGCACCTTCTCTCCCACCTTCGTTTCCTTTAACAGATGGTGGCGGATCAGGATCATGGCCGTCATCACGGTAAAGGAGATCAGCAGGAAGGCGCCTTCGGCCTTGACCAGGCCGTGCTTTTCCACGATGAAGCCGCCGATGGGGAGCAGGAGCCCCGCGACCACGGTGATCCCGTTGAAGAGGTTGAAGGCCACGATGCGCCCCTCGTCCTCCGCGTCCTCGATCATGACCAGATAGTAGGCCACGCTCATCAGGCGGTTCGCATTGAAGAGCACCATCGCGATCAGGGCCAGGAAGAAATCCTTCGCCAGGAAGTAGATGAGCGGCGGTACGGCCGAGGATAAGAGGTCGAAGATCAGCGTGGCGTTCCGTCTGCCCAGCCGGTCCACCACCGGGGCGGACAGGAAGGAAAAGACGGTCGCGGCCACGGTGCCGGCCACCATGAGCGTGCCCAGCTGGGCGTCCGTGATGCCCTTCTCCAGCAGGTAGAGACTGATGTAATAGGTATAAAACATATACGGGATGGCCCAGAAGGGATGCGCGGCGATGCACACCGCCGAATTCCCTTTCAGCCTGCCGAAATAGTTTTTTACCTTCTGAAGCATCAGATCGCCTCCGGATTCTTGCTTTCAAACAGCGCGCGGTTGACTTCGATGACCTTTTCCGTCACTGCGGCGGGGATCTCCGTATAGCCCGCGTGAGCGGCGCAGAGCGCGCCGGCCAGCGCGGCGATGGTGTCCGTGTCGCCGCCCATCGTGACCGTCTCCTGGATGGACCACCAGGCGTGCTTTTTGCAGAAGGCAAAGAGCGTAAAGACGGTGCCGCAGACGTCCGCCGAAGGCAGGCCGGTCCCCCAGACCTTGAACAGATACTGCTTCAGCTCTTCCGTCGGCCGCGTGTACATATCGGCGGCCAGCTTCACGCCCAGCTTTATCCTTGTCACGGAGGACGGCGCGCAGCTAAGGTAAGGCGCGCGCTTCATCAGTTTTTCGCCGCCGCGCAAAGCCGCTTCGATGATCTCCCCGAAGCTGCCGCCCTGTACGGCTTTTAAGAGGGCGAAGCCGTAGGCGCCGGCTGCTTCCAGCGCCTCGGAGGTATTGTGCGTCGGCAGAAGCGCCGTGACGATGTTCTCCTCCAGCTCCTCTTCCGTCTGATACGGCTTCCAGAGCACCACGGCCGGCGTGCGCATGATGCCGCCGCAGGTGGTGCCGCCCATGCCGGCTTCGGCGGCCGGCGTGCCGGCATCGATCGCCTGAAGCGCTTTGATCGAGCTGGGCCCGATGTAGTGCTTGGCCACGGCGTCGGTCTCGCGGATCCAGTCCTTTAAGGCTTGAAGCGTTCCCTCCAGGGTCACGCCGCCGTGCTTTCGGATCTCCGCCAGCAGATAGAAGTTCTGCTCGGTATCGTCCGTCACCGTCCCCATGGGCATATCCCCGTGGGTATAGGAGATCTCCGACGGCAGAAGGCCCACGGCCCGGCCGTGGATCCCCCCGGGGATATGCGGCCAGATATCCTCCGGCCGCATGAACTCCGTGGGCATGCCCATCGCGTCGCCGACGGCAAAGGCCTGCCAGGCGGCTTTGACAGCTCTGTTGATGGTCTTCTCCCGTCTCACGAGAAATTCTCCTCCAGGAAGCGGTGCGCTTTTTTCAGCTTGTTTTCGACGTCGGTCATGTAGAACTTATAGGCCGGCTCCAGCGTGTAGAAGCCCTGATAGTCCTGATCGTCCAGCGCCTGGCGGATGGCCTTCCAGTCGAAGTTCCCCTCGCCGGCCGGCAGATGCTTCATGGTGCCGAAGTCGCTCATGTGCATGTGGCAGGTCTTCACCCCGCGGATGAATTCCACCGGGTCGCCGTCCGCTTCTTTCACCTCGGTGGTATCCACCATCGGTTTGATGTTCGGATGGTCCAGCACCGCGATGTAGTCCTTTAAGGCCGCCGCCGTCGGGGCCGTGCGGGGATGGTTCTCCATCGCCATGGTGAAGCCCATCTCCTGGCAAATGTCCGCGTGCCGGCGGATGTTGTCGATGACCGGCCGCTCCAGCAGGTTGTAGTAGCCTTTTAAGGAAGGCGGATCGTGCGGATGCACCACCAGCACGTGGCAGTCCAGGCGCTGTCCCATGGTGAGCAGCTCCTTTAAGTACTTCCGGCTGTCATCGATCATGGTCTTCTGGCAGTTGTAGAGAAGGCCGAAAAGCACCAGCGGATAGTGGATGGAGCCCAGCAGGATCCCGGTCTTTTCAAACTTTTTCGTGCTTTCCTCGGAGCAGTCGCTTAAGGCCTGCGGCATCAGCTCGGCCCGGGGGAAGCCCGCGTCATGGATCATTTTCAGCGCGGTCTCGCTCTCGTAAGGGTAGAGCGCGCCGGTGGAAAAAGAAAATCTTTCCTGTCTTGTCATATGTTTTTCTCCTTATCGGAACGGCTGACAGTCCCGCCGTTTTATTTGTCCGCGTCGATTTCCTTCTTGAGCGTCTGGACAGCCTTGTCCAGCAGATCCTGGGAGGTACCGCGGCCCTTCTCCAGCTTGTTCAGCATGGCCTTGATTTCGGTGTCCATAGTGCCCATCTGCTCAAAGTGCGTGTAAGCCCAGGTGTAGGACAGCTGCTTGAACGCGACGCTGTACAGTTCGTTCTCTTCGATCGCCTTCTTGACGCTGTCCTGCTCCAGCGCGGACTTGTGGATCGGCAGATAACCGGTGGCCAGCGCGAAAGCGGTATTGTTTTCCACGTTGGTCAGGTAGCACAGATACATCCAGGCCGCCTGCAGCTTGGCCGGATCGCGGGTCAGGATGACCAGCACGTTGCCGCCCAGCGCCAGGGAAGGCTGCGTGAAGTACGGCATCTCGATGGCGCCCAGCTCGAAGGAGGTGGTGCCCACCCAGCGGGAGATCCGGTTGGAGGAAGCCGCCAGGAACGCCAGGTTGCCGGCCAGGAAGGTGTTCTCCGCGTTGTTGTGTTCGCCGGCCGGCATCAGGCCGTCGGTGACCAGAGAGTACCAGTAATCGGCAACTTCGACCGCCTGCGCGTTGTTGAAGATCGGCGTGATCTCGCCGTTTTCATTATTGATGATGGTGCAGCCGTTCTGCATCAGCATGGACTTGAACAGCCAGGCCTGGTCGGTGGTATCGAAGGCCTTGTTGTCGCCCGCGCTGGCCTTGACTTTGAGCAGCACGTCCTTAAATTCCTTCCAGGTCTTGGGCGGATTGGTCATATCCACGCCCGCATCCTTCAGCATGGTCTTGTTGTAGTACAGGACCTGCGTGGAGATGCCGTAAGGCAGCGCGCAGTAGCCTTCGCCCATATAGACGCAGTAGTCCATCATGCCTTCGAAGACGTCGGCGACGTCAAAGCCCTTGCCGGTCTTGATCAGGTTGTCGATATCGTAGTTGTCCTTGCCGCCGGTGTATAAGGGGCCCGCGTACATCAGGGCCACGTCCGGCGCGGTATCCGTCAGCTGCGCCGCCGCCACCTTGGTCGCGGTATCGCCCGAGCCGCCGGAATAAGACAGGTTCAGGGTCACGCCGTACTTGGCGGCGAAAGCTTCGGACTGCTTCGTAAACTCCGCGCCGCTGGTGCCGCTGACCGCGTACCAGACGTCCAGCGTGATGCCGGAAATGTCGGGCTCGGTCTCGGGCGGCGTGGTCTCGCCGGGCTTTGCGGTCTCGGCGGGCGTCTGAGACGGGGCCTGCGTCTGCTGCTGCGTCGGAGCCGGGGTGGTCTCATTGTTGACGTAATTGCTGATGCAGCCGCTTAAGGCGCCGGCCGTCATGGTCAGGGCCAGCAGAAGAGCCAGGACTTTTTTCACGTTTTTCATTGGATTTGTTTCCTCTCTTTCCTCATTATGACTTCATGCCGGTCAGCGTGATGGACCGGACCAGCTGTTTCTCAAAGAAGATGAAAACGATCAGTACCGGCAGGATGGTCATGACCGCCGCAGCCATCATCACCTGATATTCGGAGGAAGACTCCTGCTGCAGGTATTTCAAGCCGATCGGCAGCGTCCGATACATTTTGTCGTTGGTAATGATCAGGGGCCAGGTATAGCTCTTCCAGTTGCCCAGGAAGGAGAACAGCGCCGCCGTCGCGATGGCGCCCTTCGTGTTCGGGATGACCACCCGGGTCATGATCCGGAACGGCCCGCAGCCGTCCAGCTTGGCCGCGTCGATCATATCCTGCGGGATCGAGGCGAAATAGCTCATGACCAGGAAGGTCGTGAAGGCCGTCGAGATCTGCGGCAGGATGATGCCGGCGTAGGTGTCCACCATGCCCAGCGAGGATACCAGCAGGTACATCGGGATCATGGTCACGACCATAGGCACGAACATGCTGGAGCGCATGACCGTCGCCATCAGGGCCTGTCCGGGCCAGCGCAGATGCACCAGCGCATAGCCGGCCAGCACGCTGATCACGATCTGCAGGCCGGTCATGACCACCGTCGTATAGATGCTGTTCCAGTAGTAGCGCAGGAA
>JAEEUR010000046.1 GCA_016290595.1 Lachnospiraceae bacterium
ATTTTACGGAAGTCGTCAAGGATGCGAACATTACCCGGACGGCGGAACGGCTTTTTCTGTCCCAGCAGACCTTAAGCAATCACATGGCCCGGCTGGAAAGCGAACTGGGAACGATGCTTTTCGTGCGGCGTCCGGCTTTTTCGCTGACCCCCGCAGGGGAGCAGTTCCTGAACTACGCCCGCACCGTGACCCGGGAGTATGCCAATCTGCAGAACCGGATCTCGGATATCGAAAAACAGGACCGCGGCACCATCAGCTTCGGCGCCAGCACCCTGCGCATGAGCAGCTGCCTGCCGGCCATCCTGCCCCGTTTTCACGAACGCTTCCCCAACGTCGAGATCCGGATCGCAGACTCCATCTCCCGCCATATGGTCCCCCGGGTGATCCGCGGGGAGCTGGACATGGCGATCGTGATCTTAAGCGACGAGATCCCGATCCTTGAGACCACGGAGCTGATGGAGGACAGGCTGTATCTGTGCGTGTCCGACCCGCTGCTGACAAAGGTATACGGCGAACGGGCTGCCGGGCTTAAGGAAAAATCATTCCGCCGGGCGGTCCTAAAGGATTTTGCGGAGCTTCCCTTCTGTCTGTACTCCAATATCCTTGGCAATAAGGTCCGAGGGATCTTTGAAGCGGAAAATATCATTCCCCATGCTTACGTGACCAGCACCTATACCCAGATCGGCGTGGATCTGTGTCTGAGGGGGCTGGCCGCCTGCGTGGCCAGTCAGATGAATCTGACGAATCTAAAAGAGATCCCGAAGGATCTCAATATCTTTCCGCTTTACCATGAAAACGTCCCGCAGACGCAGGAACTGTCGCTTATCTGGCGCAAGGACCGTTATCTGTCCGTCTACGCGAAGTTTTTCATTGAGCTTCTGACGGAGTATTTCCGCTCTGTCGAAGCCCGGAAGATCATACAAAAGGTATAAAAAAGAACGCGCCAGCCCGGTTTCCCCGCTGACGCGTTCTTTTTGCGCTTTTTACAGCATCGACGAGCCGCCGGTCACGATCCAGGCGGCCAGACTCGCCACCGTGAGCGCGCCGACGTACACGCTGCCGGTCTTCCGGTAGAAGTAGGTGCAGATGACGCTGAAGACCAGCACCTGCGGCACGAAGAGGATGAGCAGCGACATAAACGGTCCGCCGAAAGTGGAGCCGAATAAAACGTCCGCGCCGGGTCCGATGTTCAGGAAGAAGGGGATGTACTCGATCAATACGATGATCAGCACGCCGCCCACCATCAGGAGAGCGTTCCGCCACCAGTTCCCGAAGAAGCCCTTCGCGCCGGGCGTATAAGTCGCCAGAGTCCGCTGGGACGCCATGATCTTGGAGTTGTTCAGGATGAAGAACAGGGCGAAGATCGGCAGATACACGCAGAACTGCCCCAGTCTGGTCCAGGTGAAGGTCTTGAAGAACGGCCAGATAAAGCGCAGATCCAGGCCGAAGAAGGCGCCGGCCAGCGTGACCACCAGATAGACCATGCCGACCAGGCAGAGCACTAAAAGCGCCGAGCGGCCCAGGAGCCCCCAGCCCATCTTCTCTTTCTTTTCCGCCGTGCCCAGGCCGATCCCGTAGTACGCCTCGAAGCCGTCCTTCTGCTTCGCCTTTTTCCAGCCGAAAACGGTCGTGCCGAGCATGATCAGGATCAGCAGGCTGTACCAGCCGACGAAGCCGTTGCCCACCGTCATGCGGAAGATGCCCTCCGGCAGCGGCAGCAGCGCGTGGCCTAGCTGCGTCATGAACGGATAGGTAAAGCCGGCCAGCAGCATGGTGATGACGGCCGCTTTCCACCAGGCGCCGCCTTTTTTGATGCCCGCCTTCGACGGCAGGGGCTGGCGGATGGGCTTAAAGAAGGGCGTTTCCAGAAGCAGCGCGGCCAGCGGCAGGATGGCGCCGACGGTCAGCAGCATGGCCAGCAGCACCAGCCATTCCTTGCCCATGGCGATCTGATCGTCCGTGGGGATCGTGTTCTCGTAGCCCAGCGCCTTCGCGAACCAGTCGAGCGCCACGGAAAGGCCCTGCGCGTTGTGGGTCGTTAAGCGATGGTTGGTATAGAGCAGCTCCATACGGCGGGCCGAGCCGTCCGCAAAGTCTCCGAAGGTCGTGTTCCAGGCGGTCTTTGCCACCTCCGTGCCAAGAAATTCCGCGCGCAGCTCGCTGTGCAGGACTGAATCGTCCACGACCTTTTTGTAGTCGCGGAAGTAGCTGAATTCGTCCCATTTGGCCTGCAGGAGGAGGACGTTGTTGAACGTGATCGGGGCGCCGAAGAGGCTCTTCGATTCATTGTAGGCGCTTTCCCTGAAGAGCTCGCCGCACTGCAGGACCGTCGCCTTCGGCTCGATCTCGCTGCCCGCGTAGGCCGCCGCCACGCTCCAGCCGGCCCAGGTGCCCATGGAATGGCCGCTGATGCCCAGCTTCGTGGAATCCACGTTGTCCATCGCCGCGAGGACCGCATAGGCCGCGATGCCGCCGCAGGAGGAATCCGTGATGGCGTTGCCGTCCTCGTCCTTTGAATAATAGTCGTTGAAGAAGGACAGGTTGGAGAAGTTCATCATGATGCGGTAGCGCACCGTGCCGCCGGTCTTTCTGTAGGTGCCGGCCTCCACGCTGTCCTCGCCGAAGTTGACCTTGACGGAGTGGTTGACGTAGCCGCGTTCCTTCAGGCCCGGCTCCGTGCGGCCGTGGCCGTATTCGTCGATCGACATGACCACGACGCCGCGTCTGGCCAGCTCGATGGCATAGGCCGCGTTGGTCTCGTGATCGTTCTGGTAGCCGTGCAGCAGAAGGACGCCGGGCGCCTTGTTCTGCGCCGTGGCGCCTTTCGGGACGTACAGATCGTAATAGATGCTCCCGAGGTGCTTTTCGTTCGTGTTCGCGTCGATGACGCCGTGCGTGATCTCGATGCTGCCGTCCGCGTGACGGATCGCGTTGGCCCACGCCAGGGCGGCGAATGCGCCCACTAAAAGAGCCAGCAGGACGATCAGGTTCCGCCTGGATGCCTTGTTCATATTTCTTTCTTCCTTTCTGACAGTGCGGGAAAAGACGGGGCTGTCCCCCGTGCCGGCCGCACTTTTTTCTGAAAGGTATTGTAAAACGGGACAAGAAGAATTGCAAGAAAAAATGAAAACCGCTATGCCGAGGACTGCCACACGAGTTTCAGGAAACAATACGATCAAATCGTATTATAGCGTTGGAAGAGCGCAGCCTTACCAAATAAGATGAATTCCATTCTCCTTTTCTCCGCAATAAGCGATTTGTTTTTCAAAAATACGATTTCTGGCGCTTTACCACTTAATAATCATAGTATAACGGGCTTATAAATCAACATTTATTCGTCCTTATATCCGGGCAGTTCGTCACTTACGCATATAAAAGCGGCGTCCTTCCGGAGAAGTCTGCCTTCACCCGGAATGACGCCGCTAAGCGGTCTTTTTCGCCGTCTTCTTTTTATTCCGCCTTCAGGAAGGCTTCGTAGCCCTTCGTGGCTTCGTAGATGTCCGCCTTGCTGGCGACTTCCCACGGCGCGTGCATGCTTAAGATGGAGATGCCCGCGTCCACCACGTTCATGCCGTAGTTGCCGGCGATGTAGGCGATGGTGCCGCCGCCGCCCTCATCGACCTTGCCGAGCTCGGCGGTCTGCCAGAAAACGCCGGCCTCGTCCATCACGCGGCGCACGTAGGCCAGATATTCCGCGGAGGCGTCGTTGCAGCCGCCCTTGCCGCGGGAGCCCGTGAACTTGTTGAAGACCAGGCCGCGTCCCATATAGGCGGCGTTCTTCTTCTCGTCCACGCCGGGATAGTTCGGATCGTGGCCCGCGCTCACGTCGGAGGAGAGCATGCGGGAATTCGTCAGCGCCCGGCGCAGCTTTAAGTCGCAGTATTCTTCCGTCAGGGCGATCAGCTCCGCGACGGTGTTCTCAAAGAAGCGGCTGTGCATGCCCGTGGCGCCCACGGAGCCGATCTCCTCCTTGTCCACCAGCAGGCAGCAGCTCGTGCGCTTCGGCGCTTCCACCTTCAGCATCGCCTGCAGGGAGGTGTAGCCGCAGATGCGGTCGTCCTGGCCGTAGCCGAGGATCATGCTGCGGTCCAGGCCCAGATCGCGGGCTTCGCCGGCCGGCACAACTTCCAGCTCGGCGGAGAGGAAATCCTCCTCCTCGATGCCGTAGGTCTTCTCCAGGATGTCCTTGATGTTCTTCATCACGCTGGCCTTGGGTTCGCCGCCCTTTTCGGCCTTCTTCTCCACGACCTTCTCGCTGCCGATGATGAGATTCAAGTCCTCGCCTTCCACGACCTTGGCGGCCGGCTTGGACATCTGGTTCGCAGCCAGATGCGGCAGCAGATCCGTGATGCACAGGACCGGATCCTTGGGACTTTCGCCGAGCGCGACCTTGATGACCGTGCCGTCCTTCTTCACCACTACGCCGTGCAGGGCGAGCGGCAGGGCGACCCACTGGTACTTCTTAATGCCGCCGTAATAGTGCGTATCCATCAGGACGATATCGGTGTCCTCATAGAGCGGGTTCTGCTTGATGTCCAGACGCGGGGAATCGATATGCGCGCCCAGGATGTTCATACCCTTTTCCCAGGGCTCCGTGCCGACGGTGAAGAGCGCCAGGCTCTTGCCCATGATATCCGCATACACTTTATCGCCCGGGACGAGCTTCCGGCCCAGGGCCTTCGCCTCCTCCAGACTGAGATAGCCGGCCTTCTTCGCTTCCGCGACCGCCAGCTCCACACACTCGCGCTCCGTCTTGCCGCGGCTGATAAAGACGCGGTACCTTTCACCCAGAGCCATCAATTCCTTCTTCTGCTTTTTGTCATAAGACAGCCATGCGTTTTTGCGTTCCATAACGATTCTCCTTTGTGCCGGCCCTATTTCCCCCGGTATTTTTGTATTGTACACCTTTTTCCGGGGAGAAACAAGGGGAAAAGAGGCAAAGCGGCGCGGCCCGGGCAGGAATATCGCCTTGATTTGAGGAAGGATCCGGGCTATAATCAGAGCACAAGCGGAAACAGCTTCATTTGTCTGACGAAAAGAAGGAAATAACGATGTCGGTAAAACAGATAGTACTGCGCGGCGCCCCGTATGAAAGAGGCTTATCGTACGGCCGGACCTGCCGGGATGAGATCCTGATCAGCCTGGACAGCTACCGGCGGCTGTTCCGGAAAGAGCGGAACGTGACCTGGGAACAGGCCCGGGCGATCGCCGGGCGCTTCCTGCCTTATATCGAAGGCCGGTATGACGCGTATCTGGCAGAGATGCGGGGCATCGCCGAAGGCGCCGGTCTCGAATTTGAGGATATCCTGGCGCTGAACTGCCGCACGGAGATCCTGTACAGCGCGGTGAAAGGGACGGAAAAATCGCCCGACGAATGCTCCGCCTTCAGCGCCGTCGCTCCCGCGGCCCGGCCGGGTTCCGTCCTTGCCGGCCAGACCTGGGACTATACCGTAGCCCAGCGCGAGGCCCTGATCATCGCGAGACTGCCCGAAGAAAAGGATATCCCCGCCCGTCTTCTCTTCCTGGAGGCCGGGATGATCGGCGGCATGGGCGTCAACGCGGCCGGCCTGGCCCTGACTTTAAACGCGCTGGATACCGAAGGTTCGGCTCCGGGCGTACCCCTGCGCATCCGCATGCGCAGCGTGCTGGACTGCCGCGATATCAACGCGGCGTACATCGCGGCGGCCGGGACGCCGATCCCTTTCGCGGCCAGCCTGATCATCACGCACCGGGACGGCGTTTCGCTGAATCTGGAGCTGGATCCTTCCGGCTGCGACGTTCTGATCCCCGAGGACGGCCTGCTGGTGCATACCAATCATTTCCTCGGGCCGCGCATGGTCTTAACTCACCCGCATGATAAGCTGGCCAGCACCTACTGCCGCCTGCAGACGCTGAAGCAGAGCTTAAAGAGCCGGAAGGACTTGAGCGCCGGGGATATCGAGGAGTTCTTCCGGGACCACCGCGGAATTCCTGTTTCCGTTTGCCGCCACTGTAATCCGCATCTGACCGGAGAGGACCATCTCGACGACTGCCAGACCAATTTCGCCTTCGTCGCCGACCTGAAAAAAGGGATCGTCCGCTTTGTGCCGGGCAACCCCTGCGAGGGAGATTTCGTCACGCTGCCGGTAGCACTATAAGATTTTATGCGGCAGAACCGGAACGGCTTCACACAAGAAAAAGCGGATGCCTTCCCTTTTGGGGACAGGCATCCGCTTTTTTCGTACCGGCTCCGGCTTACCGTTCCGTCCACAGGATGAGCACGCTTTCTCCGCTCCGGACGGGGAAGCTGTCCGAAAGATGAAGCAGTCTGGTGCCGCTCAAGGAGACGGATACGCTCTGCAGCAGGGTGCAGGCGGTCGGGGGCGTAAAGGACAGCGGCTGAAGCGATCCGTCCTTCAGTTCCAGGATCTCCGGCCCCGCCTCGTTTTTCTCGAAATCCATCCGGCAGAACAGCATCTTTCCGCCGCCGAGGGAATGGACGTACACGTCGTCCTGCGCGAGCAGCGCCTCTCCGGTCATGAGATCCAGGACCAGGCGGGTGATTCCGAAGTTCTCATAAAAGAGATACCGGCCGTCTTCCACCGCGAAGGCGCTGACCATCATCCCGGCTTCATTCCTTACGTCGCCTTCCGAGAGCAGGCCGCGGATGGAGAGAGCCGCCTTCGTGAAGATCTCCTGCAGCGGCTGCTCGGAGACTCTTTTGCACGCGCTATCGTAATGGTCCAGGACCAGGGCGTCCGCCGCGCCGTTCTTCAGCGTCAGGCGCAGCAGGTAAAAGCCGTCCTCCGCCGCGCATATGCTGCGCAGGGAACTCTTCCCGTCGTCCGGGAAGGACAGAACCTCCTGCACGGTACCGGAAGCCGGGTCGAAGGCATAGACTTTATCGCTCTTTGCTTTGCCCGTCTCATGATTCATGATCAGGATCTTTCCGTTCACCGCCGCCATGGCCGCGTAGGGGAAGCCGTCCTTCGAGATCTCGGTCTTCGTCAGCGTTTCCGCAATCGGATCAGCCGCCAGCAGGCAGAGCGTATCGGTCTTGTCATCGTAAGGATTGCCGACGAGGGCCAGCGTATAAATCTTTCCGCCCAGTTCCGTGCGGGTGTAGACGGCCTCGTAACCCTGATCCTCCAGCGTGCCGAGCCGGATATCCTTGCCGTCCGATGCGCGGAAGAAGCGGTATTCGGCCGGACCCGTCCACGCATTCTCGGCCGGTGCCCAGAGGCTGTAGAACACGCCCTTATCCGCCGCCGTGGCCGACGCGCGGCTGTCGATAGCGCCAAGTTTTTTGCCTTCCCGGTCCAGGATCTCGATGACGCTTTCCGGCTGCGCCGGCGCGGCACTCTCCGTTCCGCCCGGATTCTGAGCTTCTTTCGTACTCTCCGGCTTCGTACCGTCCGGCACGGCCGACGTGCCCGAATCCTCCTGCCCGCCGCAGCCGGCAAAGAGGGTGCAGACAAGGATCAGGATCATCAGTAAAGCAATACTTTTCCGCATATTCATCACCTTCTCATGTTATATGTTACTTACGGCTCGTTCACCACCGCGGCGAAGAGGGGAACGTTCCCGGCCCCTGTCACCAGCAGGAAGAACGGCCGGTCGATCACCAGGTCGATCTCGTCCTCGGGCGGATATCCGCCCGCCAGTGCTCCGACGACATACGAGGCGGCGGATATCCCGCTTTCATCCATCAGAAGGCGGGAGCTCTGCTCGATCCGGCTTAAGTATACGCCCGAAACGTCCGTGATCGACGTAAAATCCGCCTCCGCCGCGCTGAAGCACTTCCGGATCCCCAGCTTCTGCAGGCTCTCCTCCAGCTTCTGAGACGCATCGATATCCAGCTTCGGGACTGTCAGATTGACTCTGGCCGCGACCGAAGTCATTCCTTTGTATTCTTTTGTCTTCTCAAATCCGTCCGTCAGATTCATCACATAGTCGTTCGTATAGGCCAGAAAGTCCCGGAAGACCTGAGACTGCATCATTTCGTCCACGCCGAAGCCTTCATCCGGGAGGAAGAAGAAAACCGGGCCCTGCCTGGAGGACAGATAAATCATGGTAAAAATATCGCCTTTAAAATAAAAGTCCGCCGCCATGTCCCGGTGCATAAACGGAACGCTCCTGTCTCCGTCTGCGCCGTGGAACAGCCCTTCCGCCGTCAGCTCTGCGTCAAATTCCTGCTGCCATCTTGTCTGAAGAAAGACGGTACTGGCAAAGGCAAGCAGCTCATCCGAAGAAAACTTCTCTTTGCTTACCTGCTCTGTCAGCAGGCCGCCGGTCATCTGATTCAGCCAGTCACGGAATAAGGAATCGTATGCTTCCGATCCCATCTCCCCCCGGAAAACCGAGGCATAATATTCTTCCGCCAGGTGTTTTGCCGTACTTTCCCGGTAATTCAGATGGTTGGACAGCCAGAGCGAATTGCCCAGCACCAGTTTTTCCTGTCCGTCGTCCCGGTAGCACAGGCCCCAAATCCTGGCCGCCTGATCCCGCAGCTCGGAAAGCGATCTCACGTTCAGGGCATTCAGGATCTCCTGTCTCGTCTCCCCGCCGGTCATCTCCACTAACATAGCCGTAGCCATAAAGATATTGACCGGCGACATGACCCTGTTTTCCCCGTTTTCACCCGAAAGCAGAAGCAGCATCATGTCGGCAAAGTAGCTGCGGTAAAGCTCGGCAACTTCGTATCCCGCTGTCCGTCTCGCATGGATCGGCGGTTCTCCTTCCCGTATCTCTCCCTCCGGCCAGTCCTGCGGGAAAACCGGTTCCGCCAGAACGGCCGCTTTCTGCGCCGGATCGGCCGCCACGGCACTGCCGGTCTGTTCAGTATGGCCGGCGGGATCGTTCCGATGTCCCGCCCACAGCACGGCTCCGGTCAGGATCCCGACCACCAGCACTGCGCAGGCGGCGCGGAGGAAAGACGGGGACAGGATCTGTCCGCTGCGCTGCGCCGCTTTCTTCTCTCCTTCCGAAGGCTCCTTTCGGGCCTCCTCCAGCAGGTCCTCGTCAATATTCGTTATCGCATCCATCAGTTTTTCGCTTTTCATTCGATCCACTCTTTCTTTTTCAGGGCAGCCGCGAGTTTTTTCCGCCCGCGGGACAGGATCATGGCCGTCTTGCCGGCACTGATCCCGTAGCGTGCAGCAATCTCCGGAACCGTATCCAGGAACCAGTAACGGCGAATGAAGATATTCCGCTCCGCCTGAGAAAAACTCCGCAGGATCCCGCTGACCGCGGCGGAAAGCTCCTTCTGTTCCAGCACGCTTTCCGGCGTGCCGGCGGCCGTGAGCGTTTCCTCCAGCTCCTCCAGCGCAATTTCCGCCTCGCTGCCGCCGCGTTTTGCCGCGGTTTCTTTCCGCAGACGGTCGATCGCGATGTTCCGCACGATCCGGCCCAGAAAGTTCGCCAGCGAATCCGGCCGCGCCGGCGGGATCCGGTTCCAGGCCGCGAGCAGCACATCGTTCACGCACTCCTCGGCGTCTTCGTCGTCCCGAAGGACCCTCCTCGCGATGGAAAGACAGTACGGACCGTAGGCCGCCTGCGCCAAAGCGACGGCGTCCTCGTTCCTTTCCCAGAACAGATCTATGATCCGTTTGTCTTCCACGGAAGTCTCCTTCCTTTTTCTCCGGAACCAGCCCGCGTCACGTTCACACCGCCGGCTCCGTCAAAAGCGCTTTCACTGATGCAGTCGTAAATTTCAGGGAAAGTGTAACAAAAAAACGGAAAAAAAGGAAGAAAAAAGAAAGCGGAAGATCCCGGCATAAAAATGACAGCGGAAACGCTCCGCTGTCATCCGTAAGAAGGATCATTTTTCATTTCAGACCTTCAGCAGCCTCATGATGATCCCGACCGCCAGGCAAAGCACCGCCAGGACAAAAAACTTGATCGCCGTCACGTGGCTGGAATAGATGCTGGTCGGAATGCCGGACGGTCTGATGACATGGTACAGATCGGCTCCGATCGAGATCAGCAGGACGACGATGGCAATCATGGCCAGAACCGCCACACCGATATAAACGTATTTCTGCATGCTGTTTCCTCCTTTTTTTATTCTGAGATCTCAGATCCCCAGGCTCTTCAGCAGGCCGGAGAGACCTTCTTTCTCGAAGATATCCTTGAAATAGCCCAGCTCGTCCCGGATCAGGCTGTCGATCATGCGCATCCCCAGGACTTCCACCGGCGCTTTATCGTCCGTCAGGATGCGGTCCCCGGCCTCATAGGCACGCAGGGAAGCCGCCGCCTTCTCCATCATGGCTTTCAGCTCCGGCTCCGCCAGTTTTTCGGTCCCGGCGGCCAGCAGCGCGGCCGGATCGCCGCTCTTAACGGCAAAAAGTTCGCAGTTCGTGGAAAAAGGCACGTCCGCCGCCGCCACGCTTCCGAACACGGAAGCGATGGTGTCGGACAGATAGCGGCCGATGCTCTCCTCCTCATCCGAATACATGGAGATATTCACGACCATCACGCCGTTTTCATTCAGATGGTCCCGCACCAGCGTGAAGAACTCGGCCGTCGACATCTGGAAGGGGATCGTGATGTCCTGATACGCGTCCACCATGATCACGTCGTAGAGCCCTTCCACGGTCTGGATATAGGCGCGGCCGTCATATTCGGTGACCTTCACCTCCGCCGGCAGGGAAAAGTATTCCTCCGCCAGCTGCGTGATCTTCCCGTCGATCTCCACGCCCTCTACGGCGCAGCCCGGGAAGTAGCGCACGCACTGGGACGCGAAGGTCCCGCTGCCGTTGCCGAGCACCAGCACAGAAGGCTTCTCCTTCCCGGCCATGACCGGCGCCGCGAGCGCATAATCGTAGTAAAAACCGGTAAGACCGCCTTCCTTCATGGCTACCGACTGCACGCCGAAAAGGACGTTCGTGGACAGGATGACCCGCTTCGGATCCTCGCTCACCTGCAGATAGTTGTAGACGGATTCGCCCTCGTAGACCAGATCCTTCTCCCAGAAGGCGAAGGAATTGTTCCGCCCGAAAACGACGCAGAGCACGAACAGCGCCGCCGCCACGTACGGCGCGGGCTTTTTGATCTTCGAACTGATGAAAAAGATCAGCGCGATCGCCAGCAGGATGCCGGAAAAGATGAGAAACGTCGCTGCGGTCCCGACGGCCGGGATGGTCACGAAGGTCGGCAGGAAGGTGCCCAGGATGCTGCCGATGGTGTTGCAGGCGCCGAGCCGTCCCACCGTGCGGCCGCTCTCGTCCAGGCTTTCCGCCACCGCCTTGACCAGGCAGGGCGTGACCGTGCCCAAGAGAAAGAGCGGGAACACGAAGACGATCATGCAGCTCGCGAAAGCTGCCCAGATCAGGAAGTTCACGTTCACGGCCAGGACCAGCAGGGCGGAGACGCCCAGGATCACGTATTTGCCCGCCACCGGAATCGCCGCGATCCAGACCGCCGCGATCAGGATGCGCCGATAGAGTCTGGCCGGATCCGGGTCTTTGTCCGCCGCGCGGCCGCCGTAAAGGTTGCCGAGCGCCATCGCGATCATGATCACGCCGATGATGATCGTCCAGACGATCTGCGACGAACTGAAATACGGCGCCAGCAGACGGCTGGCGCCGAGTTCAACGGCCATGACGGAAACACCTGCGAAAAATTCAGTGAGATAGAGGAACCATTTGTTTTTTAAGATCGGGTAGTGCTTCATAAAAATATATTCCCTTCTGGTGCTTAATTCGGGGAAATAGCCTTTCCTCCCCCGCCAAGCACGCTGCTCTGCGGGGGAAGGCAGGCCGCTTTAGTCGATCAGCTCGATCCGCCCTTCCACGTGGGCGTCGAGATTGTCGTTCGTGGCGAAATACTCCTCGATGATGTTGTTCACCGAGGTCGCGACCACGCGCGGCTTCATGTTTTTCTTCACTTCCTCCAGCGGAACGCCGAGGAATTCGTCGAAGTTCTTGTAATGATAGTTCTGGATGGCGATCTTGAGCTTCTGGGTATCCGCGACTTCTTTGCCCTTGAATTCCAGCGCCTCCAGCGTCTTCGTGGTCCGGTTGTAGCGGATGTGAACGCCCTTCGAGAACTGATAGAACTCGGTCTCGCCGACCCAGGCCTCGTCCCGCATCAGGTGCTTGACGATCCGCCTGAACTGCGCGCCGGTCACCTCCACCATCCAGAGATTATCGTCAAACGGCGTGTTTTCCAGCATGTCCTGGTACTCGATGATCGGGCCGAGTTCCTTCTTGCGGATAGAGCCGGAGCCCATCATCATGATGTCGAAGCTGCTCTCCCACTGCAGCGCGTCCGCGTAGAGGTTGCCCATCTCGGTCTCCTGCTCGCGGGAGGGGTGGGTGAGCCGGCGCGCCCAGCGGGTCACCACGCGTTTGTACTTCGAGTCCGTCTCGCTGCGGTAGCTGTCTAAGAGCTCCGCCATGACCGGATCCTCCGGCGCGGTCTTCGGATTGATGGGGATGCAGCGCCAGTTCGACATATCCACCTTTTTGGCTTTCACGTCATAGATGATGTCCCAGCGCCCGATGATGCCCGTGCCCGTGCCGGCCTGCACGATCGGGATGCCGTTCACGACCTCCGGCCGGTCCATGAAAGTGTGCGAGTGGCCGCCGATGATGAGGTCCACGCCGCAGTCCGGATCCAGCTCCAGCGCCAGCTTTCTGTCGTTTTCCAGCCCGATGTGCGTCAGCAGGATGGTAAGATCCGTCCGGGTGGTGCGGTAGTTGTCGCAGATGATGCCGACCTCCTTCGCCGCCGCCTTGACGTCCACGAAGGTGCCGATGATCTTCTCCTGGCGGGTCGAGGCCAAGACTTCCTCGGTCAGGATGCCGATGAAGAGGATGCGCATGCCGCCGATCTCCACGTTCAGGTACGGCTTGAACAGCCGGGCGTTGTTCATGGTGATGAAGAAGTTCGCGTTGATAATGGGGAACTTGGCGCATTTTTCCAGGAAGAGCAGATGCGCCAGGCCGTAGTCCACCTCGTGATTGCCCACGGTGGTCGCGTCCGGCCGCAGCACGTTCATCAGGTCGATGGTCGAAAGGCCCGCGTACTCGGAGTCGATGATGGAGCCTCGGAACATATCGCCCGCGTTGACGTAGAGGACGTTGTCCTCCTGTTCGCGCACCTGGTTGATGTAGCCGGACAGGCGCGGCAGACCGCCCGTTTCGTTGCCGTCCGCGTCGGTCTTGGGCAGAAAATCTCCGTGCATATCGTTGGAATGCAGGATGGTCAGTTTCTTTAAGAGTTTTTTCGGCATGTTTTTCTCCTGTGTCCGGCCGGGCCGGGATTATTTCTTTTTATGTCTGTCTGCTTTTACTGAAACAGGTAGCCCTGAAAGCTGTCCTTCACAGGCAGGCCTTCTTCGTCGGTCTGGTACGACCAGAGCGGGAGTCCGTTTTCGTCATAGTAATACACAAATATCCTCTTCGAGTCCGGATAGTCCGGCAGGCTTTCTTTCGCTCCGGACGGGTCCTTTGCGGAAGTCAGATACCAGCTGACGCTGCATCTTTCGTACAGGCCCCGGTCATCCATCCCGTAGACGGTCTCCAGGTGCATAAGCCGTTCGTTGTCCCAGCCGAAGGACAGATGGGACCGGATCACCCGCCCCTGACGGTAAATATACGTGATCGCCGGCAGTTCCAGACGGTCGCCCGAGATCGTAAACGGCTCTTCTCCCGCCGACGGATCTCCCTCCGCATGCCAGAAAAGAATATCTCCGTTCGTCTCAAAGCCGACGGTGGCCTTCCGTTCCTCCCGGTACCGGCTTCCGCTGTCATCGTACCGCTCGGACAGATAATGTTCCTCGTTCTCTTTGACCTGTCCGCCGGCATACCGGGTCAGGATAATAACGGACTCAGCGCCCATCACCGCTTTCAGCAGGCTGCCGTCCGTCCGGTCCGGACGGTTCTCAAAGACGTAAAAGCTGTAATCCGACTGTACGGCGCCTTCCGCGTCGGTCAGATACGAATACAGCGGCAGGCCGGCCGCATCATACGCATAACGGCAGGTCAGGATCTGCGACGTCAGGAAATGTTTGTTCTGCTCCGCATCCAGCTCGTAGATCTGCAGCACGCGGCGGACGGGCACTTCCTGTCCCTCATACTCGTACCGGATCAGATAGTTCTGATACGGGGACTGGATATGAAGGCTGACCGTACGGCCTTTTTCGAATTCCGTCGTGATCGAGTGATCCTGCGAGGAGACGGTCAGGCGGTTCTCTTCAAAGCGGACCGCCTCATCTTCCTGACGCTGCTCCTCCGGAACGCCTTCCCGCCTGTAATCCGTGATATTTCCCTTCGGATCAAAGCTGACCGTTTCCGTCTCGATCCAGGTCTTTCCGTCAGATTCGGCGATCTGACGGGTCGTCCGGGTTCTGACGTTTCCGTCCCGGTCGTAGGAAAGCTCCGTCAGGCTGCTGCCGCTCCCGTAAAGCTTCAGGCGCGGGACGGCCGGCTGCTCCGGCTCTTTGTCCGTTTCCCGGGGTTGTTCCGAAGCTTCCGCCCGGGAAACCGATTCCGTCTCCTTCATCGGAACGGAGCAGGCGGAAAAAACAAGGATCATAAGCCCCGACAGCAGCAGGACGGCAAGCCATTTTCTTTCCCTTCGTTTCTTCACAGCAGCTCCTTTCCCGGCCGGGCCGGAATATGAAAAAAGTATACCATATTTTCGGGAAAAAGCAAGAAAGGGAATATCGGCGGCCGGCGGTCGGCCGATATTCGCCGGACGGCAGAATTCATTTGACAAAACGGCCGCTTCCTGCAATAATATTAGCGGAAAAATAACGAAACACAGGCCTTTCCCGGGGAGCGGACCGCATCATGGATGAAGACCGTATCTTACATGAAGAATACAATTCGATACCGGAGCACGTGATCCCGCCGGAATACACGCCGGAATATCCCGACGTGTCGTTTTTCCAGGAGTCCTACGTCACGGCGCGGGAGGAAAACATCTTCCAGGGCGAAACGCCGCCCGGGGAGGAGGATCTTCGCGCGCTCAAGAAAGAGGAACAGCAGAAGCGGGCCCGTTTCTCCTGGCTGCGGAACCTGCTCGGCTCCGCGCTGCGCGGCGGCGCCGCGATCTTCGGCATCTGCGCCCTGGTCGTCACCCTCGTTTCGGGCGCGGAACTGCCCGAGGATTCCCCCTGGACACCGGTAAAAAACAAGGTCGCGGAGCTGAAGCGCGAACCCATGCGCCAGCTGGACGACTACGGTCCCGGCGAGCTTAAGCAGCTCTGGACCGGCGATCCGGAAGGCCCGCACCAGTATGATTTTGAACATGCCCACCTCCGCCGGGAGGCCTCCTGCGAGGAGGACGGCATTATTGAGTATTACTGCCGTGAATGCGGCATCGCGCTGCCGGAGATCGTCCCCGGCGGACACGTTCCCGCCGCTTCCGTGCGCGAGAACGAACAGCAGCCCGACTGCATCCATGAGGGCGGCTGGGACGATATCGTATACTGCTCCGTCTGCCACGGGGAGCTCTCCCGCGAGCACCACAGCATTCCTGCGACCGGCCATACCTCGGCGGAAGCCGTGATGGAAAACGTGGTCGGTGCCGTCTGCACCGAAGGCGGCAGCTACGATATCGTCGTGTACTGCGCCGTCTGCCACGCCGAGCTCTCCCGCGAGCATTTCACGACGGAAGCGCTGGGCCATACGCCGGCCGAAGCCGTGACGGAAAACGAGAAGGCTCCGACCTGCACCGGCGAAGGCTCCTACGATTCCGTCGTCTACTGCTCCGTCTGTGACGCGGAGCTCTCCCGCGAGACCGTTCCGGTGGCGGCGCTCGGCCACCATCCGGGCTTTGCCGTCAAGGAAAACGAGAAGGAGCCCAGCTGCACGAAGGAAGGCGCCTACGATTCCGTTATCTACTGCATGGTCTGTGACGAGGAGCTTTCCCGCGAGAAGGTCACCCTGCCGGTGATCGCGCATATCGAGACGCAGGATATCGAAGAAAACCGCGTAGATCCGGACTGCGTCACGGAAGGCTCCGCGGAGATCGCCGTTTACTGCGACGTCTGCGGCCAGGAGCTCTCCCGCGAGGCTATCGTTCTGGAGGCGCTCGGCCATACCGAGGACGAGCCGCTCGTCGAGAACGAGACCGAGCCGACCTGCACCGAGGAGGGCGGCTTTGACGAAGTCATCTACTGCATGGTCTGCGGTGAGGAAGTCTCCCGCGTGCACACGGTAATAGAGGCGACAGGGCACGACTGGGACGAACCGACCTATACCTGGTCTTCCGACAACAACAGCGTGACGGCAACACGGACCTGCCGGAACGATCCTTCCCACAAGGAGACCGAGACCGTCACCGCCGGCAGTACGGTAACGACGCAGGCGACCTGTACGACGGCCGGCACCCGGAAATATACGGCCACCTTCAGCAACCCTGCGTTTACCGCACAGACGAAAAACGTGACGATTCCTGCCACCGGCCACAGCTGGGGCGAGCCGACCTATGCCTGGTCTTCCGACAACGGCAAAGTGACGGCGGCCCGGACCTGCCGGAATGATTCTTCCCATAAGGAGACGGAAACTGTCAACGTCAGCAGCTCTGTCACAAAACAAGCGACCTGTACGGCAACGGGGACCAGGACCTATACCGCTTCCTTCAGCAACTCTGCCTTTGCAAAGCAGACAAAGACCGAAACCCTTGCCGCACTGGAGCACAGCTATACGGCAAAGACAACAGCAGCGACCTGCACCGCACAGGGCTACACGACGCACACCTGTTCCCGCTGCGGCAACAGCTATAAGGACAGTTATACCGATGCGCTGGGGCACAGCTACGGCAGCTGGACCACTACCCAAGCCGCAACCTGTACCGCGACCGGATCCGAACAGCGCCGCTGCTCCCGCTGCGGCAACACCGAGACACGGACTATCGCCAAGCTGGCCCATACGGCCGGAGAAGTCAAACGGGAAAACTATGTGTCGGCAAAATGTGAAACCGAAGGCGGCTATGACAGTGTCACATACTGTTCCGTCTGTAATTCCGTCATGAGTTCACAGCACTATTCGATCGCGGCGACAGGTCACCGTTACGACTTAAGCCAGGGCAGCCGGTCCGTCCTGTACTGCACGCAGATGTTTGACGGCACCCGCTGCACCCAGTCGGCGCTCACTTTAAGCTACAACCGCTCTTCCAACACCATGACCATCACGGGACAGCCGAACTTCCTGGATCAGCTGCGGAACGGCTCCTATGAATGCAAGTATTATGCGGAAGGCAAGGCGACAAACGAAGCCAGCGGGACCTATCGTCTGATCGACGATTCCCTGTACTGGACGCTCACAGCCGGCTCCTATTCGACGTCCTTCGAGCCCACCTATCTGACGGCTTACTACACGTCCGGAACCACCGTGACTGTCACGCTGTATTTTACCTATTCCGATTCGTCGTCGTCCCGGCTGATCACCGCGCCGCCGATCACGGTCACCGTACCGTAAAAACATCCGTTATCGCCTCCTTCCCAGAAGAGAGGACAAGAAAGGAACTCCATTATGAGCAAGAACACACCCGCCGAAAAGAAACAGCAGAACAAGAGCACGGCCCGCATCGTCGGGATCGCCGTCATTCTCCTGATCCTCCTGTGCCTGAACGCCCCGAACCTCCTCTTCTTCCTGAAGCCGGAGCAGAAGGAGGCCGTCAAGCTCTTCCACGAGACC
>JAEEUR010000130.1 GCA_016290595.1 Lachnospiraceae bacterium
AGCCGAGATCACGGATATGACTATAGTAGTCGCGAGGCGTGCTGATCAGCAGGCAATGTTTGCTGTTGACGTTGACGACCGCTAAAATGTTCACGTCGCAGCGGGATTTGGCGGTAAGGCCGTTCTTGTCGATACCCTGAATATACACCGTAAAAATCTTCTGGTCGTTCGGGCTGGTGAGGACCGGTTCAGTCGGCTTGGGCGCCGCCGTGGTGGTAGGCTTGGGCGCTGCCGTGGTAGTAGGCTCCGGTGTCGTCTCTTCGGTTGTGGTTTCCTCTTCAGTCGTGGTCTCATCCACCTCCGTGACGTCTTCCGAGCTTTCCGGGAGCGTTTCCTCCGGCGTCGTTTCCTTTTTTTCGCCGTGCAGCACGGTCAGCTCACGGAACTGTGCGTCATGGATCTCCATCTCCGCCAGGAAGGCCAGCGCGTCCTGAAGGTCCTCTTCCGTCAGGATCGCGGCTTTTGCTTCGCCCAGCAGCACCGCGCGGACCGCTTCAAAATGCGTTTCGTATTCCGCAACGTTCTCCCCGGGTTCAAAGCTGCCCCCCAGTTCCTGGGAAAGCCACGCCAGTTTCTGATCGGTCGAAGCCCGATGGGTTTCGCGAAGAATAGCAAAAGGTCCGTCCAGGACTTCGTCGATCGCCTGTGCCGGAACGTCCTCCGGCACGTAGATTCCGACCTTAACCAGCGGCGCTTCCGTGCTCAGCTCCGGCGGGACCGACTCCGACTCATCGAAAGGAAGCGTGGCCTCCGTCGGCGCGGTCGTCGTAGTGGGTGTGATCATATCTTCAATGGTCTGTCTGACCTGATTGATAACTTTTGCACCGTACAGCAGTCCGATCGAAGCACCTACGGCCAGCACGGTCCCGATGATAAAGCGGACCTTCTTTTTGAAAATCCTGCACAGGAAAACGACCGCCACGCCCAGGAGAAGCAGGGCAAGTATAATCAGGACCACGTACAGCGGCGCCACCAGCTTGGAGCGCAGGACGCTGATCAGGAACCAGGCTTCAATGGCTACAAATGCTCCGCCCACTAAAAGGCCGGGCCAGTTCTGACTCAGCTGCCGTTTGACGGCCGCTTCCCGCTTGCGGGATGCGTGATCTTTTACTTCGGTCATTTCCGTTTTATCCTGTTCCATAGAGATTATGATCTCTCCCGTATATTTTTCGGATAACACCGATAAACCCTCCTGTCCGGAAGGCTTAGGGTATTATAGCATCATTATTCCGGAAATGCAAGCGCAGCTTGCAAGGTCCTATCAACTGAGCTGACAGCCTTCTGCAAGCCGCGCTTTTTCTTTATTTCTGCACCTTCTGTCCGATATTCTTCAACGCTTTTGTCCAGCCCTCACCGAGCAGCGAGATAATAATGCCCTTCTTGCTCTCTACACAAACACCTCCTCCTTCAGCCTCCGCATGGCCTCTTCCACCCTTGCCTTCGGCAGGGCCAGGTTGATCCGCAGGCCGTAAGGCTCGAAGAAGGGGCGGCCGTCCTGGAGGCCTACGCCGACGCGCCAGCAGGCGGCGATCAGCTCGTCCATGCTGCGGCCGGTCCGCTCGCAGTAGGCGCGGCAGTCCATGAAGATCAGGTAGGTGCTTTCGGGGCGGGAAATGGCCGTGCCGGGCAGGTTTTCTTTTGCGAAGCCGCAAACGTAATCGATGTTTTCCTGCAGCACCTGCCGGAGTTCCTCCAGCCAGGCGGCGCCTTCGCTGCTGTAGGCGCCGACGGTGGCGTGCATGGACAGGACGTTCAGGTTGTTGTAGTGGGTGTTTTCGCCCACGAGACGCAGCCGGTCGCGCAGCGTTTTGTTGTAAACGATATGATAGCTGCTCCAAAGACCGGAGAGGTTGAAGCCTTTGCTGGGCGAGTAGAAGGCGACGGTGCGCATCTTCGCGTCCTCGCTGACGCTTTGCGTGGGGACGTGGACGTGTCCCGGCAGCACCAGATCGGACCAGATCTCGTCCGAGGCCACGGTGCAGTCGTACTTTTCAAAAAGCGCCATGGCGGCCGCGATCTCTTCCCTCGTCCAGACGCGGCCCGTCGGATTGTGCGGCGAGCAGAAAATGGCGAAGTGGATGCGGTTTTCCTTAAGGCGCCGCTCCATGTCCTCCAGATCCATGCGCCAGACGCCCTGCGCGTCCTTCTTTAGGGGCGAAAGCTCCGCTTCGCGGCCCAGGCTCTTTAAGACTTCGGTGAAGCCGATATAGGCCGGGCTGTGCATGAGGATCTTTTCGCCGCTCTGCGTGCATAGCCGGATCAGCGAGGCGACGCCGCCGAGCACGCCGTTCTGGTAGCCGATATTGCCCTTCGTGAGGCCCTTTACGCCGTGACGGGCCTGCCAGCGGAAGATGGCCTCGTAATAGTCCTGTGAGGCAAGGAAATAGCCGAAGAGCGGATGCTGCGCGCGCTCCGTGATCTCCCGGACGATGGACGGGGCGGTCGGAAAGTTCATGTCCGCCACCCACATGGGGATAAAATCGTACGGCGGCTCGGGAGCCTTGGGGCCGAAGCCGACGGCCGGGCCTTCCACCGCCAGCGCATCCTTCCCCTCCCGGGGAATGAGGGTCGTAAAATCGTATTTCATAAGATGCCTCCTGCTATATATTTCAGATCACGCCTGACTGTTTTCCCGCCGGCTTACTCTCCGATCCCGTAGACGGAGCGGTTGCTTTCAGACATTTCCAGCCCTTTCAGGAAATCGCGGCCTTTCCGGATCAGCTCCTCCAGGCTGTAGCGGGGATACCAGACCGGCCGGTTCGTTCCCCGGTATTCCCGCGAGATGAGCATGCGCTGCGACGGGGAGTACGCCATGCACAGCGGCGCGGCGCCGGTGGAGATCCACTCCCGCGTGTCGATAAAGTTGATGACGTCATCCAGCTTCAGCACCACCTCGTCTGCCGTAACGGACCAGGCGGAGACCGACACGTCATCGTCATAGTAAGCCACGTCCGTGCTGCCGAGGAAGCTGCCGTCCGAAGCCCGGTAGCGGTCCATCCGGTAGTCCTCGTCCCGGGTCACGATCAGAAGCAGATCCTCCGCCAGGCCGGACTTTTCGGCCGGGCAGAAGCGGAAGGCTTCCACGGTCCGGGTCGGATCGCTTACCGTATACAGAAGCTCTCCCGCCCGGGTAAGGACCTGCACCTTTTTCGTGTCCGTCAGGGCGATCAGGTCCTGCGCCGGCAGATGATCCAGGGCGATATCGTTCTTTTCGGCCTGAAAGCCGGTATTCAGCCATTCGCCGCACTCCCGGTCGTACACGTGCGTAATGATCGCTTCATCGGGAGATCCGGCGTAATACTGCATCAGGGAGACGAAGCGGCCCTCCTCGTCCGAACCCGCGAACTGGGTAAAGTAATGCGTGTCCGGATCCAGCGGAACGCTTACGCGCTCTTCCGCGCGCAGGCTGCCGTCCGCCTCCAGCCGGAGGAACTGCAGAAACACTTCGCTTTTGTCCCAGCCGTATTGATGCTGCAGCAGGCAGATCCGGTCCCCAAAAAGCCGGCACTGGTGGAACGGAAGGCCGGTCTCCTTCTGGGGGTCGTAACAGAAAACGGGCTCCTGCGCAGGATCGCCGTTTAGCGTGTCAAAGACCAGCACCTGGTAC
>JAEEUR010000131.1 GCA_016290595.1 Lachnospiraceae bacterium
GATCAAGAGCTGGGCGCTGAAACGCGCAGTGTCCCTTTCAGGACAGCTCCGCCTCAGAGACGCTTATCTGCCGCCCCTCCCGGCGGAAAAGCGACGTCAAAAACGGCGCCGCCTTCATTTCTGACCTGCAGCGTTCCGCCGTACGTTTCCGCCACGGATTTCGCGATGGCCAGACCGATCCCGTGCTTTCCGTCTTTTCCTTTATAAAATCGTTCAAAGACGTGCGGCAGATCTTCCGGCGCGATCCCCGGACCGTCGTCCGCTACTTGGACCTTGACCGCCGCGATCGTGGTGTGGCAGTCCAGACGGATCTCCTTCCCGGCATAGCGGACGGCGTTGGCGATCAGATTTCCGAACAGCCGCTGGGCATCCTGCTCGCGGATCGGCAGCATCACGGGGTCCACGTCAAAATCGAAAGTAAAGGAAACGCCCTTCTTTTTGGCTTCCGCCTGCTGCTCGTAAACGCACAGGGACAGTACCTCCCGCAGATCGAGAGGCTCCGGCTTTCCTTCCGTCCGGCCTTTTCCCATGCGCGACAGGTAGAGGATATCCTCCACCATCCCGCCGAGCTTGTCGGACTCCGCCAGGATGACCTGCCCGGCGGCCTTCGGCTCCATGACCCCGTAAACGATTCCCTCGGCATTGCCCCGGATGGCTGTCAGCGGCGTCCGCAGCTCGTGGGAGACGTTCTGAAAGAAAGTTTCCTGCTTCTGCTTTGCCTCCTGCAGCTCGGCTGCCATGCGGTTCATGGAAGCAGCGAGCCGGTCAAACTCCACGTCGTGAAAATCCATTTCGCGTGTTTGAAGGTTTCCGCCGCCGATCTGCGCGGCAAAATCGGACAGATCCTGCACCGGACGGGCAAAGCTGCGGGAGAAACGGCGGCTTAAGAAGACCGAAAGCAGGACGGCCGCCAGGATCACGATGAGCAGCATCAGATTGATCCGCTGCGTAAACGCCGTCAGCGAGGTGACGTCTACGTAGGTCAGCAGATACTGCCCGCTCCTGACCGGATCGTCCACGGCGGAGACGGCAAAGCTGCCGCTCCCGGTATGGATGACCTGATACCGGATGCTGCCGATCTCTCCTTTTTCACGGAAATAGGAGGCCAGCTCCGTGCCGACCGTCTGGTCGCCGTTCATTACGAAAAGCAGCTGGCCATCCGCGCTTAAGACCAGCGCGCTGCCCCGCGTGCCCATCACCCGGTCCGGATGATCATCAAACGGCCGCCCTTCCCGGGGATCCCGGCCTTCCTCCCGCTGTTCGGAAGCGCCTCTGGAGACCGCGTCCAGCTGCACGGATACGCGGGAGCGGATATAGCTCCTCACGGCCAGGTTAAAAGCCAGGGCGACCACCAGCAGCAGTGCACAGGTCACGCCCGTCAGGGTCACAAAGATGCGCCGGCTGATATGCCATTTGTGTTTCATGCTTCCTCCTCCAGACGAAAGCCGAAGCCCCAGACCGCCGCGATATTCACGCCGCTTCCGTCCAGCTTCTGCCTGAGCCGCCGCACCGTATCGTCCGTGGCGCGGGTCTCGACGACTGCCTCAAAGCCCCAGATCTCGTTTAGAAGCTCTTCACGGGAGACAGCCTGGTCCTTGCGGAGCATCAGATACTTCAGTACTTCGTATTCGGTCGGGGTGAGCGCGAGCACGGTGTCCCCGCATAAGATGCGGCGCTTTTCCTCATCCAGGGTCAGCCGCCCTGCCGTGAACTTCTGCGGAACCGGCGCGGCGTGCTTCCGGCTCTCAAAATCGATCCGGCGGAAAATCGCCCGCACGCGCATCAGAAGCGCCATCGCTGAAAAAGGCTTCGTAATATAATCGTCGCTGCCGAGTCCGAGACCCATCGCGTAATCGTTTTCGGAATCGCGGGCGGTCAGCATGATGATGGGGACCGTGCTGATCTTCCTCAGCTCCGTACAGATGGCGAAACCGTCCGAGCCGGGCATCATGACGTCAAGAATCACCAGGTCGCAGGGGGTTTGCCGGAAACGCTCCAGCAGCAGATCCCCGTTCGGGAAGTCCTCCACCTGATAGCCGTCGCTCGCCAGAAAAGTCCTTAACACCTGGCGGATGCTGTCCTCGTCGTCGGCAATATAGATCCGCTTTGCTTCGTTTGACATCGCTTTGTTCTTCCTTCTTGCTTCATTCTTTTATGGAAAGCAGCTTTATTGTATCAGTTCCCCGCGGGAAAAACAATGTATGCCGGCGGCGGAAATTGCGGCAATTCATACGAAAGCTTTCGTGAGATTTTCGTAAAATCCGCCGCTTTTTCTCGGAGATTTCCGCCGCCCCGGCCTGCTATCATCCAAAGCGTAAAGCTTCCGCAGGAAGCGAGCAATCTTCATCCGAAGGAGGTTAACGAGATGAGTGAAGTTCAAAGCAGTTTCAAACGCTATGAAAAAAAATATCTTCTGACGCGTGAGCAGTATCATATCATGCGGCTCGGCATGGCATCCCGGATGCAGCCGGATGAACATCCGCGCTACTCCATCAGCAATATCTATTACGACACGGAGCGGTTCGACCTCGTCCGCGCCTCTCTGGAGAAGCCCGTATATAAAGAAAAGCTGCGGCTGCGCAGCTACGGCGTTCCGGGCAGCCTGGACCCCGCCTTCCTCGAGATCAAGAAGAAATACGACGGGGTCGTTTACAAACGCCGCGTGACGATGAAAAGCCGGGATGCCGTTCAGTATCTGAACGGGACGCGGAAGGGGGACGAAAGTCAGATCGGCCGGGAGATCGATTACTTTCTCCGCTTATACCGGCCGGAACCCAAGGTGTTCATCGCTTATGAGCGGGAAGCCTGGGCGGCGGCGGACGGCGGCGAGCTCCGCATCACCTTCGATACCGGTCTCCGGGTACGGTCAAACGACCTTGACCTGCGTCTGGGGGATCACGGCGTCCCGCTGCTGGACGACGACCGGATCCTGATGGAGATCAAGATCCCCGGGACCGCTCCGCTGTGGCTGGCGCGTCTGCTCTCCGCCGGCGGCATTTATCCGGTATCCTTTTCCAAGTACGGAACCTATTACAAAAAGTTTGTGATCGGCGGCAAGTCCGCCAAGATTCAGAAGGAGGTAATTTACAGTGCTTAATTCCATCATAACCGGGACAGAAATTACGACGTCCGCTTTTCTCATTTGTACAGCCGTTTCGCTTATTCTGGGGCTCGGCACTGCGGCGCTGAGCCTGTACAAGGCAAAGTCCGGCCGGTCCCAGAGCTTCATCCTGACGCTGGCGATCCTGCCGGCCCTGGTCCAGATCGTCATCATGATGGTCAACGGCAATATCGGTGCCGGCGTGGCCGTCGCCGGAGCCTTCGGCCTGATCCGCTTCCGCAGCGCGCCGGGCAGCGCGAAGGAGATCGGCCTGGTGTTTCTGGCGACCGCCATCGGCCTTGCCACCGGCATGGGTTACGTGGCGATCGCGGCGGTGTTCTTCGCCGTGATGGCGGCGTTTTCGCTGCTGCTGACCGCGTCCGGCTTCGGCGCGAAGGGCGCGGACGAGCGCGAGCTCAAGATCACGATCCCGGAAAACCTCGACTATGACGGCCTGTTCGACGATCTTTTTGAAAAATACACCGGCAGCGCGGATCTGGAGCG
>JAEEUR010000047.1 GCA_016290595.1 Lachnospiraceae bacterium
AACTAGCACAGCTCCTTCTGCCTGCAGGCAATGGGAGACGGCAGGGCGACCATGCTTCACTCGGTCGTGCGGGAGCTGCTGCTGTATATCCCCTTCATGATCGTGCTGGATAAGCTCTTTGCGGAGCCCGGCCTCGCGGCAGCCCTGCCTGCGGCGGAAGCCTTAAGCGCCGTCTTTGCCCTGATTCTGCTGCGGAAAGCGCTCCAAAAGGCGAAAAAAAGCTGAAAACCCCCTTGACACCGTTCACAATTTAATATATACTGCTCAAAAATGAACACCTCTTCCGACCGTTTTCCGCAAGGGGTGTCATTTTTATCACAGCTCCAAAGAGAGGATTTAATATGGAGAAGAGCATTGAAGAACTGATTTACGAGGAAACGGACAAACGCCTGAAGGAAATGCAGGAACCGGGCTATGAGTTTCCGAAACCGGCGAATAAGGCCGACTGGATCGGGATCGCGGCCGCCATCGGCTTCAGCATCCTGCTGATCGTCCTGTGCATGACGGGGGTGATCGAATAATGGCGAAGTTATCTCACGCGGATTATATCAAACAGGAGACCGTCACCGGCACCGTGCCGATGACCTCCCGGGACCGTCAGTACAGCTTCTGGGATCTGTTCCTGACCACCAGCGGCTTCTCGATCGCGACCTGGTGCTACACGCAGGGCGCTTACGTGGCGCAGTATCTGACCTTCAAGCAGATGCTGATCAACATTTTCTGCTTCAACATCGTCTGGCTGACCATCGAGTGCATCCCGGTCTTCTTCGCCGTACGCTACGGCATCGACCTGTGGGTCTGGCTGCGCTCCGTGCTTGGCATCAAGGGCGTCGCGATCCTGGCGACGGTCATCAGTATGGCGAACTTCGGCTGGTACGCGGTCGACTCGCGTCTGTTCGGCTCGTCGATGATCAACCTCTTCGGCGCCTTCGGGGTCACCTTAAATGAAAACTTCTGGCTGCCGTTCTTCGGCGTCCTGTGCGTCATTTTGGGCACGCTGATCGCCCTCGGCGGGCCGGAGGTCATCAAATGGACCAACCGCTTCCTGGTCACGGCCCTCCTGATCGTCGGCGCCATCGTCGTAGCGATCTGCTTTACCGCAGTCCCGCTGCCCGACTTCCTGAAGTATACGCCGACCGAGAGCATCTACGACACCAGGCTCGGCAACTTCATGCTCTCGGCGGAAGGCAACGTGGCCTTCGCGTTCTCCTGGTCCACGCAGGCGCTGGTGCTGCCCCGCCTGGCCAAGACCGAGCGCTCGGGCTACTGGTCCACGTCTCTCGCCTACGGCGTGGTCGCTCCGTTCTTCGTGGCGGCCGGCGGCGTCATGGCGATCGCCATGTACTTAAAGACCGGCGCCTACGTCGACGATCCCACCAAGATGCTGGCGACCCTGGCCGGCCCCGGCTTCTCGCTGCTGAGCTTACTGATGGTCGCCTTCGCGAACATCGGTACGCAGGGCACCGGCTCCTACGTCAACTGCATGATCATCAAGAGCGGCATACCAAAACTAAGCTACAAGCTGCTGGTCATACTGGCCATGTTCTACGTCAGCGCGCTGACGATCTGGGGCTGGGTCATGGACCACTTCGGGAGCTTCATTTCCTGCGCGGCGTATATCCAGGGGCCGATCATCGGCATGACGGTGGTCGACTACCTGATCGTCAAGAAGAGGAAGATCTCGCTGAAGTCGCTGTACAACATAGACGGTCACAAGGCCTACGACTTCACGCACGGCTTCAACCTGGTGGGCCTGGCCTGCATCCTGATCGCGTTCGTCACCTGCGTCGCCTTCATCTACGACCCGCTGAACCAGGTCATCAAGAGCCCGATTTTCCTGGTCCTGACCGGCAGCGGCTACACCGCGGTCTGCGGCGGCCTGCTCTACTACCTGGCCAGCCTGACTCCGTTAAAGAAGTACATGCTGCGCGACAGAAACGAATTGGAAATCGTATAAACTATATGGTATACTGGGCGGGCGGCGCTGAGGCGCCGCCCGTAAAAATCTGAAAAAGGAATCAGACTGACGTCATGACAAGAAACGAATTCAACCTGCTCTATGCGATCCATAAAAACGGAATGCTCAGCTACCGCCGCCTGGCGGAGCTGGCGGACGTCTCCGTGGGCTTCATCTCCAAGACGCTGAAGGCCTTTACGGCTGCCGGCTGGACGGATGAAGACGGCCTGACCGAAGCCGGCCTGTCCGCCCTTTCCCCGTACAAGGTCGACAATGCCATCATCATGGCGGCGGGCATGTCCACCCGCTTCGTGCCTTTAAGTCTGGAGAAGCCGAAGGGCCTGCTGATCGTGAAGAATGAAGTCCTCATCGAGCGGCAGATCGAGCAGCTGCAGGAAGCAGGCATCAAGAAGATCGTGATCGTGCTGGGCTACAAGAAAGAGGCGTTCTTCTATCTGGAGCGCAAATTCGAGGGCATCAAGATCATCATCAATCCGGAATTCAACACGAAGAACAACACGCATACCCTGTATCTGGCCCGCAAGTACGCCGGAAACAGCTACATCTGCTCCTCGGACGACTACTTTGAGGAAAATCCCTTCGAGGAATACGTCTACCAGAGCTACTACGCGGCGCTGCACGTACATGAAAAGACCAACGAGTGGTACATGATCCCGGATGCGAAGATGAATATCGCGAAGGTGGAGCGCAGCGGCAAAGACGGCTACATCATGCTCGGCCACGTGTACTGGGACCGTGCGTTTTCCGCCGCGATGATGAAGCTCTTAAGCGACGACGCCGAGGTCGGCAACTATGACGAAGCGCTCTGGGAGCAGGTCCTGATGGAACACGTGAAGACCCTGCCGCCCATGGAGATCAAGGTCTATCCTTCGGACGAGATCTTCGAGTTCGACTCGCTGGACGAGCTGCGGCAGTTCGACGCGAACTACATCGATCACACGCACAGCAAGATCATGAAGAATATCGCGAAGGTCTTAAGCTGCAAGGAAAGCGAGATCCTGCGCTTCAAGTCCATCAAGGAAGGGCTGACCAATACCTCCTTCGTCTTTGAGGTGAACGGCGAGCGCTACGTGTACCGCCACCCCGGCGACGGCACGGAGGCCATCATCTCGCGTCAGCATGAAAAGAAGGCGCTGGAGCTGGCGAAGTCCATCGGTGCGGACCCGACCTTCCTGTACATGGACGCGGAGGCCGGCTGGAAGATCTCCCGCTTCGTGGAGAGGATCCGCGTGCCGTCCTACGACAGCTTCGAGGATTCGAAGCGCATCCTGAAGGTGCTGCGCAATCTGCACGGCCGGCATTTGAGCGTGGACTGGAGCTTCGATCCCTGGGAGGAAGCCGGCAAGATCGAGGAGATCCTGCGGAAGGAGAAGAGCGGCATCGCCGATCCGGAGTTCGACCGGCTGAAGGAAGCGGTCGGAAAGTGCCTGAAGGCCTGCGAAGGCGACGGCGTCACGATGTGCTTCTGCCACTGCGACACCTACGCCCCGAACTGGATGCTGACCGAAAAGGGCGATACGATCCTGATCGACTGGGAGTACGCGGGCAACGCGGATCCCGGCTGCGACGTGGGCACCTACATCATGGATTCGATGTGGGAGGTCCCCGAAGCGGAGCGCTTCATCCGCGAGTACCTGGGCAAGGACTGGAACGAGACGCTGAACCTGCACTATCTGGCCTATACGGCCGCCATTTCCTATTACTGGTACGTCTGGGCGCTGTACCGCGAGGCCTGCGGCGCCGTGATGGGAGAGAGCCTGTACAACTGGCACGTGATGGCGGTCCGCTACGCGAACTATCTGGTGGAGAAGTACGGACTGTAATTGCGCGGCAGAACCTCATAAGACCGGCGCCCGCGGGCACCGGTCGTTTTTTTGCTGTCATCCTGCGCGGAAATGTGTTATAATATTTCAGCTATTCTAAAAGCAAAGGAGCAGGCTACCATATGCTGCAGTTAAAAAATATCGCAAAAACGTATCAGACCGGCGATTTCATCCAGCGCGCGCTGGACGGAGTCAGCCTGGCTCTGCGTGAAAATGAATTCGTGGCGGTGCTGGGCCCCAGCGGCTCCGGCAAGACCACGCTCCTGAACGTGATCGGCGGGCTGGACCGCTACGATTCCGGAGAACTGCTGATCGACGGCGTCTCCACGAAGGCCTACCGCGACCGCGACTGGGACACCTACCGGAACCACGTCATCGGCTTTGTTTTCCAGAATTACAACCTGATCCCGCACCAGAGCGTGCTGGCCAACGTGGAGCTGGCGCTCACCATCGGCGGCGTGTCCGCGAAGGAGCGGCGGCGCCGCGCGAAGGAGGCGCTGGATAAGGTCGGCCTGACGGAGCATCTGCACAAAAAGCCCTCACAGCTCTCCGGCGGCCAGATGCAGCGCGTTGCCATCGCCCGGGCCCTGGTGAACGATCCGAAGATCCTGCTGGCGGACGAACCGACCGGCGCCCTGGACTCCGAGACCGGCATCCAGGTCATGGAGCTCTTAAAGGAGGTCGCCCGCGACCGCCTGGTGGTCATGGTCACGCATAATCCGGAACTGGCGGAGACCTACGCGACGCGCATCATCCGCCTGAAGGACGGCCGGATCACCGATGATACGGATTCCTTCGCGGACGCGGAGCGGACGCTGCCGGCCTCTATGGGGCAGAAAAAGCAGAAAAAGGCCTCCATGAGCTGGGCGACCTCGCTGTCGCTCTCCTTCAGCAACCTAAAGACCAAGCTCGGCCGGACCCTGCTGACCGCCTTCGCGGGCTCCATCGGCATCATCGGCATCGCGCTGATCCTGTCCCTGTCCACCGGCGCGGACCAGTATATACAGGACATCCAGCGGGACACCATGACCTCCTACCCGGTCACGGTGGAAGCGGTGACGCTGGATCTGTCGGGCTGGGTGGAGATGGCCCAGACGCGGCGGGAGGGCCTGAACAAGGCGCCCGAGCACGGCATGGATTCGGTCTGGTCGGACAATACCTGGCTCGAGATGCGTTCCGGCATGTCCTCCAGCATCACGGAAAACAACCTGACGCGCTTTAAGGCCTATCTGGACGATCCCGCCTCGCCGATCCGCCAGTATCTTGGGGAAAACGGCATCGTGTACAGCTACGACACGGCCTTTAACGTCTATACCTACGACAGCAGCAGCGCCTTCATCAATACCGACGATCTTTCCCTGGCAAAGAACAGCGCCTTTATGAGCGGATCTCTCAGCAGCACGGGCAGCCTAAGTTCCAGCCGCAGCCAGACGTCCCACAGTTACTTTTCCGAGCTGCTGCCGGACGCGGAGACCGGCCTGGTCAGCAGCGCGCTGAAGGAGCAGAGCGAGCTGATCACCGGCAGCTGGCCCTCCGCCTACAACGAGATCGTGCTGATCGTGGACGAAAACAACGAGCTGTCCCTGCGGAGCCTGTATTCGCTGGGCTATCTGCCCGCGTCTGAGTACGAGGAGATCTCGGAGCTGCTGGAAAAGGGCGAAACGGTCGAGAAGGACCCGGTGGAGCTCGACTACAATACGCTGCTGGAGCACTGCTTCTATCTGGTGCCGGCCTGCGATCTGTATGAAAAGCAGGCGGACGGCGGCTGGATCTATATCGGCGACGACGCGTCAAAAGCGGAACTGGCGGCCAAACGGGGCGTGCTGCTGATCGTGAGCGGGATCGTGCGCAGCAAGAAAAACGGTGCGTCCTCCCTGCTCTACGATCCCATCGGCTATACCAAGGCGCTGACGGACTATCTGATCGGCTATACGGCGGAAAGCGAACTGGTCAAAGCGCAGCAGGCCCGGCCCGACATCAACGTCCTGAACGGCATGCGCTTTACGGCCTCGACGGATGAGGAGAGGGCGGAGGACGTCATCCTCTACATGAGCGGGCGCGGCGTCACCGAGAAGGCGTCCTACTACCGGATGCTGATGCGCGGGAAGGAGCTGACGCCCGAGCAGCAGGCAGCCATGGCCGCGATGGGCGAGGCCGACATGGCGGCGGCCCTCGACCGGATGCTGCTGGAGGGCCTGCCGACCGAGACCACGAACGCGCTGTACGAGAGCCTGATCCGGAACGGCAGCTACGAGGACAACCTGAAGGCCTTCGGCATGATCAGCACGGACGCCCCGTCCTCCATCAGCCTGTACTGCGACACTTTTGAAGCGAAGGAAAAGCTCGCGGACGAGATCCTTGCCTATAACGATACGGTCGCCGAAGAGGACCGGATCACCTACACCGACTACGTGGGCCTGCTGATGAGCTCGGTCACCTCCATCATCGACGTGATCTCCATCGTGCTCATCGCCTTCGTGGCGGTCTCCCTGGTGGTCTCCTCCATCATGATCGGCATCATCACCTATATCTCCGTGCTGGAGCGGACTCGGGAGATCGGCGTGCTGCGCGCGCTGGGCGCCTCCAAGCGCAATATCTCCGAGGTCTTCAACGCGGAGACCCTGATCATCGGCCTGGTGAGCGGCGTCATGGGCATCGGGATCGCCGAGCTGCTCCTGATCCCGGGCAACCGGATCATTCACCATTTCGCGGGAGACGTGGACGTGAAGGCCTTTATCCGGCCGGAGCACGCCCTGATCCTGATCGTACTGAGCACGGTCCTGACTCTGATCGGCGGCTTTATCCCTTCGAAGAAGGCTGCCCGCCGGGATCCGGTCGCCGCGCTGAGAACGGAATAAGAGCGGGAGGCTAAGGACTTGCCCGGAGAAGGACGCGAAAAGAAGGACGGCAGGCTCCTGCTGCGGAAACGGGAACTGATCCTGGGGATCGGTCTGTTTGCCGTAGGCATGATCCTGCCGGCCGTTTTGAACGTCGGCCTGTTCCGGATCTACGAGACTCTGGCGGATTCGCTGCGGCGGGAAAACGTGACGGAGCTGATCCTGACGGCCGTGAAGCTGGTCCTTCTGAATATCGTCCGGGGCGTGCCGCTCTATGTCGGTGCTTTCTTTATAGGCGCTTCCTTCCGCCGGGAGCGGAACCGCCTGCGCGATACCCTGCTGAATGCGGCGGTGATCGTCCTGCTGCTGATCCTGGGCTACGTGCTGATCGGCTTCTGGTACGGCGTCCACTACGATTTCGGCGTGCCGGCCGTCATTATGACGGTCTTTCTGATCCTTTTCGGCCGCCTGGACTTCCGCTACGTTCAGCTGCTGAAAAAGAGTCTGTCCGTCAGCTTTTTCCTCTGCGCCGTTCAGTTCCTGGACGTGATGCCCTTCTTTAACTCGAGTTCGGCCTTTTTCCCCTTCGACCGCCTGCCGATCGGACGGGGCGAGACCTCGCAGGATATCAAAAACGTCGTGATCCTGATGGAGCAGGAGGATCTGGTCAACGCCGTGGGCGTGGTCGGCTTCGCGCTGTTCGCCCTGATCGGAGCCATCTACCTGATACAGCTGCGCCTGGAAAACGACCTGAGGGAAATGAACAGCCTGCGCGAGCAGAATCACGAGATACTGCTGGCCAAGCAGGAAGCGGAGATCCAGAACCGTCTCTACACGGAGATGCGCTTTCTGGTCCACGACTTAAAATCCCCTCTGACGGCCATGCAGACCATGGTCGGCGTGATGAAGCTTTCGCCGCGGGACGAGGCCTGGGACGAAGAATGCCTGGACCGCATGGAGGAATCCATGGAGCAGATGAACCGCATGATCTCCGAGATCATGTCCGAGGAGCGGCAGTATCCGGCTACCACGGAGGAGATCCTTCACACGGTCATGGCGCAGCTTTCGGTCATGGATTTCGTCCGCTCGATCCGCGTGGACAACCCGCTGCCGGAGGCCGTGATCAACGTCAACAAGATCCTTTTGTCGCGGGCGCTCGTCAATCTGGTGCAGAATTCCGCGAAGGCGATCCCCGCCGACCGGCAGCCGCAGATCCGTCTCGGCGTTTTCCGGCAGCCGGCGGAGACCGGCAGCGTCATCTGTTTTTCGGTGAAGGATAACGGGACCGGGATGACGGATCCGCAGGGGACGCTCTGGGATCTGGGCGTTTCCGGCCGGCGTTCCAGCGGGCTCGGCCTGGCCTTCGTAGCGGAAGTGGTCCGGAAGAGCGGCGGCCGGATCCGCGTGAACTCCGGCAAAGAAGGCACGGAGATCATTCTGGAGATCCCGGAGGAAACGGAAGATGAGTAAAACGAAAATTCTCTGCATAGACGACGAAAGATCCATCCGCTTTGCTTTGAGCCGGCTTTTTTCGCTGCAGGGTTGGGAAACTCTGGAGGCGGAGAATTCCGAGCAGGGCGTGGAGATCTTTGAACGGGAGCGGCCGGACCTGGTGCTGGTGGATTACCACATGCCCGGCGAGAACGGGGTGGAGACCGTGAAACGCCTGCGCCGGATCAGTGTTGCGGCGCCGATCATCGTGTTTACGATCGAGAACAGCCAACAGACGGCGGATGCCTTCCTGGAGGCAGGCGCGACGGATTTCGCGACCAAGCCGATCAAGGCGCCGGATATCATCAGCCGGATCCGTCTGCATTTGCGCCTTCTGGAAAAAACGAAGGAAACGGCGGGGCAGCCGGGCGCTTTCCGCAGTGAAAAGGGCATGTCGGAGGAGACGATGGCTCTTCTGATGCAGTTTATGGAGGAATGCGGCGAAGCGAAGACCGTCGAGGAGATCGCGGAAGGCGTAGGCCTGGCCAATCCGACGACCTACCGCTACCTTCAGTATCTGGTCAAGGAAAAGAAGCTGACGCAGCAGATGGACTACGGGAAGGTCGGACGGCCGAAGCAGCGGTACCGGATCCCGTAAAAAATTAATAATGGAAGCAGAGAAGACAGCGCACGCGGAGTGCGCTGTTTTTGTGCAGATAACGTTGGAAAATAAGAAAAATGCGAGATAAATAAGATAAATACGGCTCCCGCGTGGACTTGTCAAACGGCTTTTGCTATAACGATTCTGAAAGATTGGCGTCCGTTCAGGGACGAAACGAAATGTGCAGAACGGGAAGGAGGATCTCATGGCGGAGGAGAGCAAAATGAGTAACGGAAACGAGAACGGGAAGAAAAAGAAATGGCTGCTTCCCCTGATCCTTGTTCTGGCGCTCGGAGCCGGCACGGCCGGCGTCTTTGCGCTGACGAGGGGCAGGAACGGCGGCCCGGGGAAGGAAACGACCGGCGTGCCGGGAACGGAAGCGACCGCTCCGACGCAGGAGGCGGGACAGAACCCGACCGAACCGGCCGGTCCGTCGGGTCCGTCGCAGACCGATCCGGCGAAACCCGCGGAAACGGAACCGGCCGGCGAAAAAACGCCGTCGGATCTGCTGCGGGAGCGTCTGCTGGCGGAAGGCGAGGACGTGATAGAGCTGACGGAGGACGTCGCCGTTTCCGGTGAGACGCTGACCGTCAACGGCAAAAAGACCTTAACGGGCAGCGGGCGGATCACGGCGAAAGACGTAAGCGGCGACTATATCATCACGATCGCCGAGGGCGCCTCGCTCGTGATCGACGGACCGGTCATCGACGGTACCGGCAAGGCGAAGAACGGCATCCTGGTCTCGAAGGACGCCATGCTGGACTTTGAAAGCGGCGAGCTGACGAAGCTGGACAAGCTTGGCATCCGCGTCGTCGGCGAGGCCACGGTAAAGGCGAAGATCAGCGAGGTCGGCACCAACTGGATCTACATGCAGAGCGGCGGCCGGGCCAGACTGGAAAACGCGGCTTTTGAGAACTGCGGCGAATTCGGCCTGCAGGTCTTAAGCAATACGGAAGTGACGATCAGGGGCGGTTCCTTTACCGGCTCCACGGGCACGATCCTGTACAACCGGGGCGTAACGGATATCGAGGACGCGGCCTTTTCGGACAGCGCCCTGTATACCGTTTCCAACGGCGGCATCATGACGCTGAAAAACGTGGAGATCAGCGGGGCGAAGAGCCAGGGCCTGTTATACAACTATCCGGACTGCTCTCTGGAAATGACGGACTGCCGCCTGCACGACAGCGAAAACTATCTTTTCTATAACAGCGGCACGGCCGTGCTGGAGGGCGTCAGCATGGAAAGCTGCGCCAGCCACGCCATCTATAACGAAGGCGCCACGGCGGATCTGACGATGAAGAACTCCACCCTGGACAAGATCGGCTCCACGGCCTTCTTCAACAAGGTCGGCAGCAGGATGGATCTGGAGCACATCACGATCGTCTCCAACGGCAACCACGCGCTGTACAACCGGGCGGGCACACTGGTCGCGAAGGATATCACCTCCACGAGCTCGGTCGGCACCATCGTCTGCAACGACTCCGCGACGGATACGGATCTGCGCTACGGCACGCTGGAACTGGACGGCTTTGCCCTGTCCGGCGGCCCGGGCTACGGTATCAGCTGCTACGGCGGCAGCATGATCGTAAAGAACGGCACGGTGGACGTCTGCGGCTCCTACGGTCTGTACGTCAAGGACGGCGAAGCCGTGATCGAAAACGTGGACTTCAAGGGTACCAGCGATCCCGAAGGCCGGGCGACCGTGCAGATCGGCATCACGGACTTTGAAAACGCTGTCGTTACCATGACGAACGTCAACATCACCGGCGGCGCGCGGGGCATCGGCAACCACGGCACCCTGACCTACAATTCCGGTACGATCAGCGGCAACAGGAACTTCGGCAAGATCGCCTACGGCGGCGGCATCTACAACTTCAACAAGCTGACCTTAAACGGCGGCACCATCAGCGGCAACGAATCCTTAAACACCGGCGGCGGCATCTACAACGCCGGCGAGATGGTGATGAACGGCGGCCTCGTGACCGGCAACAAGGCGGACACGTCCGGCGGCGGCATCTCCAACAGGGACGGCTGCTACCTGACCATAAACGGCGGTACGATCTCCAAAAACTACGCCGTAAACTACGGCGGCGGCCTCTACAATAAGGGCAAGGTGGACATGTTCGGCGGCACCATCAGCGGAAACAGCTGCGGCAAGCTCGGCGGCGGCGTCCATTCGGCCAGATGGTTCCACCTGATCAACGGCACGATCACCGGAAATACGGCCGGCGGCCAGGGCGGCGGCGTATACAACACCCCGGACGGCTCCTGCGTGCTTTCGGGCGGCGTGATTTCCTACAACAAGAGTTCCGATGAAAAGGGCGGCGGCGGCGTGTACAACACCGGCAAGATGACCGTGGAAAACTCTGTCGTCATCCGCAACAACCAGGCGGCTTCCAGCGGCGGCGGCATCCTGAACAGCTCGACCTCGACCGGCGCCTGGGGCGTGCTGAACGTGACCGGCGGCACCATCGAAAACAACAGCGCGGCGACCTCCGGCGGCGGCATTTACTCGAGCGCCAGCCTCTTCTTAAGCGGCGGTACCATTAATAATAATAAAGCCGGAAACAACGGCGGCGGCGTGTATGCGGGCGCAGACAGCGAGGTCAAGATCAGCGGCGGCAGCTTCGACGGCAACCGGGCCGGCAATTATGGCGGCAGCTTATATCTGGTCACCAAGGGTGAAGTCGCGAATATCACGGCGAAGAACAGCAGCTGCGACGGCGGCAACGGCGGCGCGGTGTATATCACCAGCGCGGCGGATATTACGTTAAAGAACAGCAGCATCACGGACTGCAAGGCCCCTGAAAAAGGGCACGCGGTCTATCTGTACAAGGGCGTGCTGCGCATCGAGGACTGCACGCTCACAGCGAAGGAAAACGGCGCGGCGGTCTGGAACAACGGCGGCAGCATCAGCCTGGGCGGCAGGAACGAGCTGAGCGTTTATACGGAAAACGCGCTTGCCCTGGAGGACGGCTTTGACGGCGCCTCTGCCGTCACGGTCCTGCTGGACGGCTACACGGACGGCAGGGAAGTCCTTAGCGGCAAGGAAAGCGTTGTGGCGGCTTCTTACGACAAGGCCTTTACGCTTCCGGAAATGCCGGAAAACGTCAGCCTGGAGAGCGACGGACGCTTAAAGGACAGCAGCGCGGAAGTGGAAGCGGTCCTGTACGATAAAGCCGGCACCGAGCTGGCGCGCGGTTCCCTGACGGCCATGGTCAGCCGGGCGGAAGCCGGCCAGACGGTGGAACTGATCGCGGACGCGGCCTTAAGCGGCAAGCTGACGATCGATAAAGATCTGACGATCCGCGACGACGGTACGCCCCGCGCGATCCTGGTATCCTCGCCGGAGCGCGCGTTCCAGACGGATAATGAAGCGGTCCTGCGCTTTGTCGGCAAGGGCGGCCTGACGATCAGGGCGGCGGAAGGCGTGAACTTCTCAGCAGTCGCCATTTACGTGATCCGGGGCAGCGTGGAAGCGGAAGGCCCGGTGACCGTCAGCGGCTTCAGCTGCGACAATACGGCGAAGAATAATACGAACGGCGCGGCCATCTACGTGGCGTCGAGCGGAAAACTGAAGCTGAACCAGACGACGCTGTCCGGCAACACGGCGGCGGCGAACGGCGCGGCTATCTATATTTACGGCGGCACGGCGGAGCTGGTGAACGTGACGGCCTCCGGCAATACGGCCGGCAAGGGCGACGATATCTACTTAAGCAACAACGGCATTCTGACGGTGAAGGGCGGCAGCTTTACGAGCGGAGGCAGCGCCGATCCCGCCGTCTACGTCAGCGCGGGAACCTTTACGCTGGACGGCAAGGTGAAGGCCTCCGTCTATACGGGCGGCAGTCTGGCTCTGGCAGACGGCTTTGACGCGGCATCCGCGATCGAGACCTATCTGGATGCCTATACGGACGGCCGGACGGTCGTCAGCGGCAAGGCCGACGTGGTGAAGGCGGCGGTAAATGGCGGCGCGGTGATCCTGCCGGCTCTGCCCGGCGGCGTGACGCTGGAAGAAAACGGCAGGCTCAAGGAGGCTCCGTTGGTAAAACCGGAAGCCGTCCTTTACGATGCCTCCGGCAAGAAAGTTGACGAAGGCCGCTTCACGGCCATGGTGAATGCGGCGCAGAACGGCTTCACCATCGAGCTGGTGGACGACGTGGAACTGAGCAGCACGGTCCGCATCAACAAGTCCGTCACGATCCGTGACGACGGCACGCCTCGCAGTTTCCTGATCGGCGACGCAGCGGCCCGCGGCCTGGAATTCTACGGGGATTCCGGCATTGAGGAAAGCGCGTACCCGGTCATTACCCTTCAGGGCACGGCGGCCGGCGGCCTGACCATCCGGGCAAAGAACCCGGAAACGGTATTCGACTACGTGGCGCTCTACGTGATCCGCGCCAAACTGGTCACGAGCGGCAGCGTCACGGTCAAGGACTATAAGACCAATAACTCCGTAACCAACAACAAGAACGGCGGCGCCTTCAACGTGGCCTCCAGCGGCACGCTGGAAGCCGACGGTCTGACCGTAACGAATATCACGGCGGCCGGCAAGGGCGCGGCCATCTACAACAACGGCGGCACGGTGATCCTGAAGAACGTGACGTTCAGTGATAATACTTCCTCCACCGGGCAGGACGTCTACGTCGGCAGCGGCACGCTGACCCTGGGCGGAAAGGATACGCTGAAGATCTACAGCCCGTCCGCGATTGCGCTGGCGGATGATTTCGACAGGACCTCGCAGGCTGCCCTGTATCTGGACGTTTATACGGATGGCAAGGTGGTTCTGACCGGTACGGCTTCCGTGATCACGGCGGCTGTGGACGGCGACGCGGTGACCCTGCCTGAGGCGGCGGACCAGCCGACTGAAACAAAGCTCTTAAATACCGGTATCCTGAGCGTTGCGGCGCCGGAGAAGCCGGAAGCCTATCTGTACGATGCGGCCGGCACGAAGGTGAACGAAGGTCTCTTCACGGCGATGGTAGCGGCGGCAGAACCCGGCTATACCGTGGAACTGGTGGAAGACGTAACGCTGGCCTCCACGCTGCGCATCAACAAGACCCTGACCATCCGCGACGACGGCACGGCCCGCACCATCTATATCGGCGATGGCGCGCAGAGAGGCCTGGAAGCGTACGGCGATTCCGGCATTGAAGAAAGCGCGTATCCGGTCATTACCCTTACGGGCACGGCGGCCGGCGGCCTGACCATCCGGGCAAAGAATCCGGAAACGGTCTTCAATTACGTGGCGGTCTACGTGATCCGCGCCAAGCTGGTCACGAGCGGCAACGTCACGGTCACGGATTACAAGACGAACAATTCCGTAACCAACAACAAGAACGGCGGCGCCTTCAACGTGGCCTCCAGCGGCACGCTGGAAGCCAACGGTCTGACCGTGACGAATATCACGGCGGCGGCGAAGGGCGCGGCCATCTACAACAACGGCGGCACGGTGATCCTGAAGAACGTAAGCTTCAGCGGCAACACCGCTTCCCCGGGACAGGACGTTTATATCGGCAGCGGCACGCTGACCCTGGGCGGCAAGGATACGCTGAAGATCTACAGCCCGTCCGCGATCGCTTTGGCGGCTGATTTCGACAAGACCTCGCAGGCTGCCCTGTATCTGGACGCCTATACGGACGGCAAGGTGGTCCTGACCGGCACCGATACCGTGATCGCGGCGGCCGTGACCGGCGGCGCGGTGACTCTGCCCGAGGCGGCGGACCAGCCGACCGAAACCAAACTTCTGGAAAGCGGCATATTGAGCGTTGCGGCGCCGGAGAAGCCGGAAGCGTATCTGTACGACACCGACGGCACGACCAAGCTGGCGGAGGGCCTCTTCACCGCCATGCTGGCGCAGGCGGCGGACGGCCAGGTGATCGAGCTGGTCGACGACGTGACCGTAACAGCCCGGCAGACGGTTTCAAAATCGCTGACCATCCGGGACGACGGCACTGCCCGGACCATCTACGTCACCTCCATGAACCGCGCGTTCCAGACCAGCGGGGACGTCACCCTGACCTTTGCGGGCACGGAAGCCGGCAAGCTGACCCTGACGGTGAAGGAAGGCTTTGAAGGCGCGGCTCAGCCGATGCTGTACGCCGGTTCCGGCACCACGATGGTCCTGAGAAACGTCGCGATCCGGGATTATAAGAATACTTCGACGGCAGGCGGTACCAGCGGCGT
Organism: Lachnospiraceae bacterium; assembly: GCA_016290595.1. Lineage (GTDB taxonomy): Bacteria > Bacillota > Clostridia > Lachnospirales > Lachnospiraceae > UBA6987. Next base: position 14,917 of record JAEEUR010000047.1, read on the forward strand.
CATTTACATCACTTCTTCCGACGACAAGGGCCCGAGCACGGTCGTGCTGGAAAACGTGAGCATGAGCGGCAACAGCTGCAGCTTCAGAGGACAGGATATCTATCTGGCCAATAAGGGCATTCTGCAGATCAGGAACAGCAGCTTAACGAGCGGCAGCGGCAGCACGGTCTCCGTATACCGGGCCGGCGCCAGCTCCGTCCTGACGCTGGACGGCAAGGTCACGGCAGGCATCTATACGCCGGCGCCTATCGCGCTGGCGGACGGCTTTGACGCCGCCTCGCAGGTCAGCCTGTACCTGGATGCCTATACTGACGGAAAGACGGTCCTGACCGGAACCGCTTCCGTGATCGCGGCGGCGGTGAACGGCGGCGCTTTCACCCTGCCCGAAGCGGCAGCCCAGCCGACCGAGACCAAACTTCTGGAAACCGGACTCTTAAGCGTCGCGGCGCCGGAGGTGCCGGAAGCGATCCTGATCGACACGGCCGGCAAAGAGACAGAAGGGTTGTTTGCAGCTCTGGTCGGAGCGGCGCAGGACGGAGATACCATAAAGCTGGTCAGTGATGTAACAGTCATAAGCCGACTGACGATCAAGAACTCCATTACGATCACAGACGACGGAACGACAAGAACGATCTATGTAAACTCGGATGATCGCGCTTTCCAGACCAGCGGAACAAATACTCTGACGATTCAGGGCACAGCAGCAGACAAGCTGATCCTAACAGTCAAGGATGACTTCGCAGGGGCAGCACAGCCGATGCTGTACGCCGGTTCCGGTACCACAATGGTGCTGAAGAATGTGAGGATCGAAAACTATAAGAACACTTCCACTGCCGCCGGTACAAGCGGAACGATCTACATAACATCCTCCGGAGATAAGCTCAGCACAGTCGTCCTGGAAAACGTGACCATGAGCGGCAACAGCTGTGCCTTCAAAGGACAGGATATCTATCTGGCGAACAAGGGCGTTCTCCAGATTAAGAACAGCACGCTGAGCAGCGGAAGTGGTAGTACGGTCTCTGTGTATCGAGCCGGTGAGAACTCTACCCTCTCATTAGACAGCCAGTGCACGGTATCGATCTACACACCGGCTGCAATTACTCTAGCTGACGGCTTCGCATCTGATTCACCCGTTACGCTGTATCTGGATGCTTATACGAATGGTAAGGTGGTCCTGACCGGAACGGCCTCCGTGGTTACGGCGGCCGTGGAAGGCGGCATCAGTCTGCCTGATACGGACGATCAGCCGGCGATCACGCTCCTGACCACTGGTGTCTTAAGTGTTACGGTGCCGCCAGAGCCGGAAGCCGCTCTTTATGCGGATGCCAGCAGTACAGAACCGATCACCAGCGGTCCTTTCACCGATATGCTTTCTCAGGCGACGAACGGTCAGATTATAGTGCTGCTTTCTGATGTGACGGTTGCAGCTCGACAGACGATCGAGAAATCAATCACGATTCGCGATGACGGGACTGCCAGAACAATCTATGTGAGTTCGACAGACAGAGCTTTCCAGAGTAAAGGGGCCTATACTCTCACGATTGAAGGCACGGCAGCCGGAAAACTGACCCTGACAGTAAAGGATGGTTTTGCCGGCGCGGCGCAGCCGATGCTGTATACCGGCTCCGGTTCAACGATGATCCTGAGAAACGTTACGATCAAGGATTATAAGAATACTTCAACGGCAGCCGGCACCAGCGGAACCATTTATGCAACCTCCGACGGAACAAAACTCAGCAAGGTCATACTTGAGAACGTGACCATGAGCGGAAACAGCGGTGCCAATAACGGCTTGGATGTTTACCTGAACAATAAGGGCGTTCTGCAGATCAAGAACAGTACGTTGAGCAGCGCAGCTGACGGCAAAGTGTCTGTATATCGTTCCGGTTCCAACTCGGTACTGTCTCTGGACGGTCAGTGCACGGTTTCGATTTATACGCCGGCAGCGGTCACGCTGGAAGACGGCTTTACGGCTTCCGGCTCGGCGGTCACGCTGTACCTTGATGCTTACACGAAGAACAAGGAAGTCTTTTCCGGCACGGCTTCCGTAATCGCGGCTGCCGTAGACGGCGGCGCTGTCACGGTGCCGGAGGCGGCTGATCACAGCCTGATGCTGCTGAACACCGGTGTTCTGGGCGAACCGCCGGTTCCGGCTGTGGCAGCCCTCTACAAGTCCGGTGAGACCTCCCCTTACGCACAGGGTAGCCTCAAGGAGATGATCGAAAAAGCCAATAGCGAAAGTCTTTCCGGCGCGACCATCAAGCTGATCGGAGATCCGATCCCGCTGGATGCGACGGTAGATATCACGGTGCCGCTTACCATAACGGACGACGGCACGGCCCGCACTATTACGGCAGAAGCGGCCGGAGGCGCCTTTACGGTGAAGAGCAGCGGTGTGAAGTTGCTCCCGAATGCGGGCATTACCATTCAGCCGGCCTCCGGTGAAACCTTCTCGAAGGCGGCGGTCACGGTTGCGGCCGACGGCGAACTGATATTGGAAGGCAGCCAGACCGTAAGTGTCTATCTGATCGGGACCGGTGTGATTAAGCTGGCAGACAGCTTTGCCACGACCTCCCAGATTACGGTCTACCTGGACAGCTACACTAACGGCCGGACC
>JAEEUR010000048.1 GCA_016290595.1 Lachnospiraceae bacterium
GGGGAGACCGGTCTTCAAGGGGGCAAGGCCGCAGGCGAACAGAGCGATATTGATCTGCGGGATGCTGTACTGCTTCCGCTCGATATAGTACTGCACCACCAGATCCGCTTTGCTGGCGCGCGTCAAGGCGTAGCCGGCCTTGCCAAGAAGCTTCTGCGTTTCGTCAAGATCCAGCTCCAGGCCCAGGGCCAGCTGAATGGCGGTGTTTTTGCCGGGCTGATAGTTTTTGACGTTGATGATCTTGTTGAAGAGCTGGCGGCTGATCTGCGCGCGGTGATAGACCGTGGAATCTTTCAGGCCTTTTTCGTCGATGAGGCTGATCAGATGTTCGGCAAAACCGGTCTCGGTCTGCTTTAAGAAGTCGTCCAGAGAAGCCGACTGCGGTGCGGCCGGAGAGGCGGCAGGCCGGGGGGCCGCCGGACGGGCGGCAAAGGAAGAAGACGGTTTGGCAGCCGTCTTTTTTTCTGCCTTTACGGCAGCCGGAAAAGCGGACGATTCTTTTTCGGCTTTGGAGGCGGCAGATCCCATGACGGCGGAAGCCGGACGGAAGTTCTGATAAGAAGCGCGCTCTTCGCGGACATCAAATCGTCTGCCGGGACGGGGCCGGGCGTATTCCTCCTCGTTCTGCTCCCGGACGTAATTTTCGTCAATAAAGCTCTTAACATCCGCAAACAGGCCCGAGGCCAACGAGAACGCCTTCCCGTTGAAGATCACCAGCGTGATCTTCATTTCATTCGTGAGAAGGAAATCCGTAAAGGCGCGGATGGCAATGCTTAAGGCCTGATCCATCGGAAAGCCATAGCTGCCGGCGGCCATGAGAGGGAAGGCCACGGAGCGGCAGCGCAGGCGCTTTGCCTCGGACAGCGCCGCATCGTAAGCCCGGCGCAGGAGGGCAAGTTCGTCGTGCGTCCCGTCCTGCCAGGCCGGCGAGACGGTATGCAGCACGTATTTGGCCGGCAGATCATACGCTTTCGTGCTCCGGCAGCCGCCGACCGGGATCTCCCCGATCTTTTTCCGCGCCTCCAGAAGCTTCGGTCCGGCCGCTTTATGGACGGCAAAGTCCGTTCCGGCGCCGATGACCGGCGCCGGATTGGCCGTATTCACGATGGCGTCCGCCGCCACCTTTGTGATATCGTTTCGAATGATCTCAAACGGCATGGAAACTCCTTTGTAAAAACCGTTTTAGAACCGGAAGGCAAGGGCCGGTCAGGTTTCAATCAGTCTGTTGCCGAAGCCAGCAGTGTCACAAAACGCTGCAGCTGCTTGTCGTAAACACTCCAGCACGCAGCGCCCCACCATTCATGGCCGTCTTCGAAATAGTCGGACCAGTCCGTTGTCCACTCGTACACTTCCAGTGCATCCGGTCCGGCCGGGAACAGAGCCGAATTGACCAGACGGAGGTCTTCCGGCGTATAGCCCGAGCCGTGCGGCGGTTCCAGAAAGGCGTACCAGTACGGGATCGGACCGCCGGTGTTATCGTTATCCCAATTGCTGCCGTAAACGGTGTTTCCCCATCTTTCTTTCCGCAGGATCTCCGGAACGAAGAGAAATGAGGAGGCGTCTTTCGGGACCGCGCGCGCCTTCTCCAAGTCACAGGTCCACGGTAACAGCAGCTTCGAGGCCTCTTTTCTCCGACGCTCCTCGGCGAGCGGTTGATCTTCCCAGCTTTCTTCCCCCGCTTTCCGTATGGCAAATTCTATGGCAGTTTTATGGGAGAGAAGCCTTTGATACGGCGCATCGTCCACCATGAGACAATACTCAATAATACAGCGGTCATATCTTCGGATCAGGCTGTAAAACGGATCTCCGGCGAGTTCACGCATGGTTCTCCTTTCACCGGGAAGGCCCGGCAGTTTGCTGCGGACGGAAGATCTCTCTCGTCCGGGGGACGCTTCAGTACATATCGAAATCCGCATACCACGACAGAACAACTGCCGCCTGCCCTCCGCGGGAATACACGGCCGCACGGTTTTCTGCTTCTTTCAGTGAAAACAGAAGGGGCTGGAGCGGATCCGCTTCACTGTGGAGAATGTGAGATACCAGTTTGTGCGTTCCCCACGAAGGAACCGTATACGCTCCCGCCCGGTCAAAGGCAAGCACGTAAAGCGGCCTGCCGAAACGGCAGTCTCTCCCGACCGAGGCGTCAGGCGAAGGATTGACCCAGACTGCCTTTCCGTCCTGGTACAGGGAGTGCCGCTGGTAGATGGTAATCACGTAGCGGCCGGCCGGGAACTGCCAGGCCCAGTCGCGCGTGAAGCGCTCTTTTTCCGAAAAGGTCGAAAAGCTATCGCCCGTTTCGGCTATAAACTCGCTTCCGTGCGTGTGCGCCTCAAACAGAAGACGGATATTCTCTTTACGAAAAATCTCCTCCAAAGCGCTTCTCCTTTATGCCAGAATCAGCAGGCGTTCTTCTCAATCTCTTCCGTCAGCTTTTCGATCTCGTCTACAATGGAACCGATGTAGTCGATGGTATCGAGCAGCGGCTGATCCGTCGAGATATCAATGCCGGCCAGCTTCGCCAGACCCGCCGGATCCAGGGTCGAACCGGCTTTTAAGACCTTCTTCCAGTCTTCGACGGCCGGCGCGCCTTCGCGCTCGATACGAAGAGCGGCCTGGGTCGCTACCGTGAGGCCGGCGCTGTAGGTATAGGAGTACAGGCCCATGTAGTAGTGCGGCTGGCGCATCCAGGTGAGTTCCGCGCCTTCGGTGAGCTCCACCGTATCGCCCCAGAAGAGCTCCAGGTTCTTTTTGAAGATCTCGGACAGCGTCTCGGCGTCCACGGAGCCGCCCTCGTCGATGATCTTGTACACTTCGCGCTGGTACCAGGCCTCGCGCAGATGCGTTACAAAGTTGTGATAGTAGGTGTTGCCGATCATGCAGGCCAGCACCCAGCGCTTGAAGCGCGGATCGTCGTTCGTCTTTAAAAGATGGTGCGCGAAGAGGATCTCGTTCATGGTCGACGGCGCCTCGATGAAGTAGCCGGAGACGTCGGTGTCGAAAAGAGACTGGTGCGAGTTCGCGTTGCGGAAGTGGCCGGCGTGGCCCAGCTCGTGCGCGATGGTAAAGACGTCGGACATGCGGTCGTTCCAGGAGAGCAGGATGAAGGAGCCGCGCCCGTAGGGCGAGGAGCAGAAACCCCCGGTGCATTTGCCCTGATTCTTCGCGAAATCGATCCAGCGGTCGCGGTAGGCCTCGTCGATCATGGAGACGTAGTCCTCGCCGAGGAGGGAAAGCCCTTCCCGGACCAGTTTATGCGATTCGGCGATGCTCACCTTCGGGTCGTAGTCCGGATCCAGCGGGAGTTTTAAGTCCGCGAAGGTCATCTTGTCCAGGCCGTAGATCTTCTGGATGAGCTTCGCATAGCGGCGCATGTGCGGTGCGAGATTTTCGGTGATCAGGTCGATCTGCCTATCGTACATTTCGCGGGTGACCTTCTGGTCGAAGAGCAGGTAGTCGAAGACGGATTCATAGCCGCGGATGCGCGCCTCCACCTTTTCCTGCGTGACGCAGGCGTTGTAAGCGGCAGCTGTTACGTTTTCGTACTGGCGGATCTTGTCGGAGAAGGCTTTGAAAGCGGCGCGGCGCACGTCGGTGTCGCGCTCGTATTCGTAATCATCCTCGAAAAGCGAGTAGCCGAGCGGGTATTCCTTGCCGTTCACCGTAAACGACGGGAACTTCATGTCCGCCAGCTTGGTGATGTTGTAGATTTCGTACGGGGTTTCGAAGCTCTGTGAGAAGGCGGCCAGCACGCGCTCGGTCTCCGGGGAGAGGGTGTGCGGCTTGGCGCGGAGGATATCTTTCAGATACCCTTTGGCTTTGACCGTTTTTCCGATGGCTTCCTCGATCACGCTTTCCGGCTGCGCCAGAATCTCGGAGCGGATAAAGGTCAGGCGGCTGAAGATCTCGGCGTCCATTGAACGGACGCGGCGGTCGCGCTCTAAGGCGGCGCCGTCGTAATAGTCGACTTCCACGGCCAGGCCGGAGTAACTGCCGATCAGACCGGCCAGCTTTTCGATCTCCTCAAATTCATCCAGGCAGGCGACGATATTGTCCGCCGTGGTGAGTTTCCCCTGATACCTGGCGCAGATATCGTCCGCCAGCGTTTTAAACTGCTCTACGGCCTCTTCAAAGGCCTCCTCGGTCGGGTAGATCAGGGACAGATCCCAGGTCTCCTCGACGGGTACGTCTTTTCTCATTAACGGTTCCATAACGTTCTCCTTATATAGAAAGTGTCCTATGTGACGGATCAATCCTCCGTTTCGGGTTTTGTCCGGCAGGTCTTTTTCTGCGGGCAGTCCGCACAGCCGCAGCCGCAGCCGCCCCGTTTTTTTCTTTTTATGACCGAGCGGAGCGCCAGCGCGGCGGCTCCCGCGATCAAAATGATTAAAATGATATCGACAGGTCCCATGCGATCCTCCTTACCCCAGTCCGAACGCCAGCCCGATCAGCCGAACGATCAGCGCCGCCAGCCAGGCGATGAGGCACTGCCCGAAGACCACGTACAGGGCCCACCCCCGGCCCAGCTCCCGGCGGATGGAGGCCGTCGCTGCCACGCAGGGCGTATAGAGCAGGCTGAAGACCAAAAGGCAGGCCGCGCTGAGACTGCTTAAGACCGTGGCGATGCCGCCCTCCGTCTCGAAAAGGACGCCCAGGATGGAGACGACGCTTTCCTTCGCGAGGAAGCCGCTGATGAGCGAGGTCACGATGCGCCAGTCGCCCAGCCCCAGCGGGGCAAAGAGCGGCGCCAGTAAGCCGGCGGTCTGCGCCAGCATGCTCTCGTGCGGATCTGTCACCGGGTCCAGGCGGAAGCTGAAGCTCTTTAAGAACCAGACCGCGATGGTCGCGATCAGGATCACCGAGAAAGCCCGCTGCAGGAAATCCTTGGATTTCTCCCACAGAAGCTGCAGCACGCTGCGCGGACTCGGCAGGCGGTAGTTCGGCAGTTCCATCACGAAGGGCACCGCCTCGCCCTTGAACAGCGTCTTTTTATAGATCAGCGCGATCAGGATCCCCATCAGGATCCCCAGCACGTACAGGCCGGTCATCACGAAGCCGCCCTGCTTCGGGAAAAACGCGTTCACGAAGAAGGCGTAGATCGGGAGCTTGGCGGTGCAGCTCATGAAGGGCGTTAAGAGGATGGTCATCTTGCGGTCGCGCTCGCTGGGCAGGGTCCGCGTGGACATGACCGCCGGCACGGTGCAGCCGAAACCGATAAGAAGCGGCACGATGCTCCGCCCCGAAAGCCCGAATCTGCGCAGGATCTTGTCCATCACGAAGGCGACCCGCGCGATATAGCCGCTGTCCTCGAGCAAGGACAGGAAGAAAAACATGGTCACGATGATGGGCAGGAAACTTAAAACGCTCCCGACGCCCTCGAAGATCCCGCCGATGATCAGGTCGTGCAGAACGTCGTTGACGCCGGCCGCCGTTAAGGCGCGGTCCGTCAGTTTCGTCAGCGCTTCGATGCCGGAGGCCAGAAGATCCTGCAGGAAGGCGCCGATCACGTTGAAGGTGAGGAAAAAGACCAGCCCCATGATCAGGATGAAGATCGGGATGGCGGTCCATTTGCCGGTCAGGATCGTGTCGGCCCGGCTGCTGCGCAGGTGCTCGCGGCTTTCCTTCGGCTTGATGACGCACTGCGCGCAGACCTTTGCGATATACAGGAAGCGCATGTCCGCCATGGCGGCGCTGCTATCGAGCCCCCGTTCCGTCTCCATCTGCAGCACGATGTGCTCCAGCATCTCCGTTTCGTTCTGATCCAGCTTGAGCTGCTCCAGGATGCGCCCGTCACCTTCGATGACCTTGCTCGCCGCGAAGCGGATCGGCAGACCGGCGGCGCGCGCGTGATCCTCGATCAGGTGGATGATGGCGTGCAGGCAGCGGTGTACGGCGCCGCCGTGCTCGTCCGGGCCGCAGAAGTCCTGCCGGCGCGGCTTTTCCTGATACTTCGCGATATGCACGGCGTGGCGGATCAGCTCGTCCACGCCCTGATTCTTGGCGGCGGAGATCGGCACCACGGGCACGCCCAAAAGGTCCTCCATCGCGTTCACGTCCACGGAGCCGCCGTTGCCGGCCATCTCGTCCATCATATTGAGGGCGACCACCATCGGGACGTCCATCTCCAGGAGCTGCATGGTCAGGTACAGGTTCCGCTCGATATTCGTCGCGTCCACGATGTTGATGATGGCCTTCGGCTTTTCCTTGAGGACGAAGTCACGGGAGACCAGCTCCTCGCTCGAGTAGGGCGACATGGAATAGATGCCGGGCAGGTCCGTGATCAGCGTGTTGTCGTAGCCGCGGATGGCGCCGTCCTTGCGGTCTACCGTGACGCCCGGGAAGTTCCCGACGTGCTGGCGCGCGCCGGTCAGCTGGTTGAAAAGCGTGGTTTTGCCGCTGTTCTGGTTGCCGACGAGCGCGAAGGAGAGGATCGTGCCCTCCGGGAGCGGATCGCCGCTGCCCTTCGGATGGAATTTTCCTTCCTCGCCCAGACCGGGGTGGAAGGCCTTTTTCTGACGGGCGGCTTTGCCCGCTTTTTTGTCTGTTGGCGCGGTCTTTCCGGGTTCCTTGTTCAGAGGGACCGGCTGCGTCTCCTCCTCGGATTTCAGCTCGGTCACTTCGATCTGCGCGGCGTCGTCCAGCCGTAAAGTCAGCTCGTAGCCGTGCAGGCGAAGCTGGAGCGGGTCGCCCATCGGCGCGTATTTGACGACCGTCACCTCCGTGCCGGGGATGATCCCCATATCCAGAAAGTGCTGGCGCAGCGCGCCTTCGCCGCCCACGGCAAGGACCCGGGCCGATCTTCCGATTTTCAGTTCTTTCAGCGTCATGAAGAAGCCTCTTTTCCGGCCGCCAGAAAAATCCGGTTAGCCGTCTCAAATAATACCATGAACCGGCCCGAAAATCTACTGCGTCAGAAACTGTTCCGGCGCGGATTTCTGTGATATAGTAAGAGCCGAAGAAAACACTTTATCATCCGGCGGCGGACGGACCCTGAAGGCCGCGGAGGAAGGCAGTCACATGAAGCAGTACGAAACGATCGATACCGGCGGGATCTCCTTTGTGAGCGCGCTGGACGGCGCCCCCGGCTGGTACTGGGGGATGGATTATACCGCAGGCGATCTGTATGAAGCGGAAGAACTGTACCGGGAGGGACACGCGGTCACCAGAAACCGCCTGATCTTCCTGCATTTTCCGGAGGGAAGTCTGCGGGAACCGGTGAAAGTCCTGCCGGGCCAGTACCTGGGCCAGCCGGTTTTTTACGAGGGAAGCTTCTGCTTCCCGCTGGTGGATTTCGGGCAGGAGACGGTCACGGTCTTTGGCTGGAAGCCGGAAGAAGGCGGAACGGAGGAAAACAGCCCCGCACCGACGGCAGAAGCGCCCGGTGAGCTTACCGAGCTCGTCCGCCTGCCGCTGTCGTCGGTGAAGGACTGCTACAACCTGCAGCTGACGGCTGCGCCGCTGACGCTTATCCGTCAGGGACACGAGCTGGATTTTCAGCTGATCTGGCCGGAGCAGGGCGATTTTGCCATTGCCCCGTCGGAATCCCTGGACAGCCGCGACGGAGACGTGCTGCTTTTTTCGAAGTGGTACGAGGACCCCGACTACCGGGAGGAGACCGTGATCCGCCGCATCCCGGACGGGAAGGTTTTAGCGCAGCTGCCCGGCAGCCTTTTTACCGCGCCGGACGGAAAGAAATGGGTGCTGAAATAAGGCGGCGGACGGGCGTGGTCCGGCACGGGAATTGTTCCCGCCGCGCGGGCAAAAGCTTGACACGGCCCCGCTTCCGCCGTAAAATCCTATCATAAAATAATCCCGTACAGAGGAACCAAACGTGAAAAGAGCGAACTTTATGCCTTACGAAGGGCAGGATCCGTTCATTTTTATCAGTTATGCCCATAAAAATTCCGACCGGGTCATCCCGATCCTGGAAAAGCTGCACGAAGCCGGCTACCGCGTCTGGTACGACGACGGCATCGCGCCGGGCAGCGAATGGCCGGAGTATATCGCCGAACACTTAAACGGCTGCCGGACAGTCATCTCCTTCGTGTCGCCGGAATCCATAGACTCGCCGAACTGCCGGCGGGAGGTGACCTACGCCCTTTCCAAGCGGAAGCCCTTCCTCGGGATCCTGCTGGAGGAGACGAAGATGTCTCCCGGCATGGAGCTGCAGCTTTCCGCGCAGCAGTGCATCCTGCGCCACAACTACCGGACCGAAGAAGAGTTCCTGAATAAGATCCTGACGGCCGAGATGCTGAAGCCGTGCCGGAGACCGGAGGAAACGGACGCGGTCCCGGCGGAAGCGCCCGCCGCAGGTCCGGCCGCTTATGCGGGAGGAGAAGAGCGGATCTCCGGGACGAATGCCGGCGCCGCCGGGAGCCAAATAAGCGCGGAAGCGGTAAAGCCCGCCAAGAAAAAGCTGAATCCGCTCGTCTGGATCCTTCCGGCCGCCTGCCTGCTGATCATCGCGGTTCTAGCCATCGCCGGCGTGTTCCGGGGAAAGGAAACGGATCCGACGGAAAGCAGCCGGAAAACCTCCGCGGCCGGTACGCAGGAAGCCGTAAGCAACGATACGAAGCCCGCGCAGACGGACCCGGTCCCCGTACAGACGGAGCCTTCGAAAGAAGCGCAGACGGCGGAGCCCGCTGCGACGACGGAAGCTCCCACGGAGCCGGAAACCACGGAAGCACCCCCGGAAGAGACGGAGAAGGAACCGCTTAAGGGCGAGCTGGAAAAGCTCATGTCCGTGACCATGGAAGAAGGCCGGGATTACGAACTGACAGCCGCCGGCGTGGCGTATCTGGAGGAAGCAAACGAGCTGCTCGGACTTATGGCTTACGACGGTGCCAGCGATACGGGAGCGCTCTATCCCAAGGGCGGCCTGTACGGTTCGGGCGAGGATTACGCAGGAAAGTATCTGATCGTTTCCCAAAACGGCAGCGAATATGAAAAAACGGCTGAGTCCCTGAACCGCTACGGCATCATCGATCCGAAGGGCCGGGAGATCCTCCCGGAGGAATACGCGGAGATCCTGGACTGCAACGAGTTTTACGCACTGTGCATCAAAGTGACGGAGGAAACGGCGGACCCGGAAGAGGCGGTCCTTTCCTTCTATGCCGATGCATTTGACAAAAACGATTCTTCCAATCAGAATGTGTATTTCAAAGGGGAATGGACGCTGGTCTCCTTAAAGACCGGTCAGCCCGTGCCGGGGTTCTCCGGAACCAAAGCCTCAGAATACGACGGCTTCAAGTACGGATCTGCTCTCTGCGGCGAACTGATCGAAACCAGCGACGGGAAAAGGTATATGCGGGCGGACGGAAGCCTGCTGCCGTCCGGCGCAGAAGTCTTTAAGAACGGCTGCTATACCGTGACGGAGCCCTCCAAAGGGACCCTGTACCGGGCAGACGGGACGGAAGTCTTCAGCTTTGACCCGAACGACAGCACGCTTTCGTATGATACAGGCGGCTACGGGTATTTTTCCGGCCGGAAGCTGGGCGACGGCTACGGCTACACGCTGTTAAATCAAAAGGGTCAGGCGGTATCGGCGGAGATCCAGGTGCAGGGCATCAGCGCACCCATGACGATCGGTCCCTTCCTGTTTGTCCGCAACGGATTCAGCCAGCCCTACCACGCGTACAGCCTGGACGGAAAGCTTATAACGGAGAAGGAAGTTGAGACCTTCGGCACCGCATACGACGAGCTTCACCGCGTTCTGAAGCTCAGAACTTCGGATGACGGCTGGCTGTTTGTCCGTGAGGACGGCGAGATCCTGGGCGAGTTTGACAAGAACGCGGCAAATATTTTCGATTTCTTCGTCGGCAAGACTTCCGCATATTACAACTTCAATACGAAGGAATATGAGATCAAGGGCTCGAAGGTTTGGAACAACGGCTGGCTCTCCGTCCGGAACGACGGCGGCAAGTACGATCTGGTCGACGTGTTTACCGGCGCCATGCTGATGCGGGGCTACGAACGGTACGTGGTCGTGCAGTCTCCCAAATACGGCACGGTCCTCGGCGCGGTCTACAACCAGACGATAGACGTATACGTTCTGAAATAAAACAGTTTCCGGGAGAGCGTTTTCCCGGAGACGGAAACGGATAAACATTTACGTGGAAGAATCAAAAAAGGACCCGGCGCGGAACAAAAGCAAAAAATCGCGCGCCGGCACGCCGGACAGCGCCTGGTATCCTGTCCTGTGCCGGGGCGTAAGGCTTTTCCTGCGCGGCCGCGTCAGCTATCGGTTTGAAACGAACGGTCTTTCCCTGCCGGACGGACCGGCGCTTTACGTGAGCAATCATCCTTCGTCGATGGACTATTTCGGCCTGGCCTGCCAGATCTGGCCGCGCCGGGTGGTCCCGATCGCCAACGAGTACTATTTCCGAAAAGGGCTTCTGAAAAAGCTGCTGCTGGGGATCGGCGTGATCCCGAAAAAGCTCTTTCAGGACGAAGGCGCGGTGATCCTGAAGGCGAAACGGACGGTCAAGGGTGGACACAGCCTCTATATGGCGCCGGAAGGCCGCATGTCGATCACCGGTGAGACCTATCCGATCATCGCGTCCGCCGGCTCCTTCGCGCGCTTTCTTGGCGTGCCGCTGGTGATCGTGCGGCTGCGCGGCGCGTACTTAAACAAGCCGAAATGGCGGCCGTTCTTCATCAAGCAGACCGTGCGGATGGAGCTGCGGGAGGTGATCCCGCCGGAAGAACTGAAAAAAATGACGCCGGACGAGGTGAACGAACGGATCTGCCGCGGGATCGAAAACGACGAATTCGCCTGGGCAAAAGAGAGCGGAACGGTCTTCCCGAAGAAAAACCTTCTTCAGGGGCTGCCGGACCTGATCTACCGCTGCCCCGCCTGCGGGGCGCTTTACGCGCTCAAAGCGGAGGACAACGTGCTTCGCTGCGGCGCCTGCGGCATGGAGCTGACGGCAGGCGAGGATTATTCCTTTGCGGAAAACCCGTACGGCTTCCGGAACGTCGCGGATCTGTACCACGCCCTGGAGGCGCGGGAGCTCCGGGAAGGCGGGCCAGACTTAAGCTGCGAGGTCACGGTGCGGCGCTTCCGGAAGGAAGAGGAGCAGAGCGGGAGCGGCACGGCGAAGCTGAATTCAGAGGGATTTTCCTTTGCCGGCGAGGTGGACGGCGAGCCGCTGTCCTTTGCGGTCTCCGCAACGATGCTGAAAGCCCTGCCTTTTTCCTGCGGGGAAGAGTTTGAAACCTATTTTGAGAACGATCTTTATTATTTCTATCCGACAGAGCACCGCGAGCAGTGCGCCCGCTGGGGCCTGTGGGGGGATCTGATGAGCGAAGCGCTCTACGCCCTGCCGGGCGGCGGAGCCGAAACGGAAAACGGAGGAGAAGCAAGATGAAAAAGGGATGGATATGGCTGATGATCCTTCTGGCGGCCCTGACGCTGGCCGCCTGCGGAAAATCGGACGGCAAGCTGCGCCACGCGGAGATCACCGTGAAAAATTACGGCGTGATCAAAGTGGAGCTGGACGCGGAGACCGCGCCGATCACCGTGGCGAACTTTATCAAGCTGGTACAGTCCGGCTTCTACGACGGCACGACCTTCCACCGCATCATGGACGGCTTCATGATCCAGGGCGGTGCCGGGAAGGACGGAAAATCCGCCGCGACGATCAAGGGCGAATTCTCCGCCAACGGCGTTCAGAATTCCATCAAGCACGTGGCGGGGGTCATTTCGATGGCGCGCGCCAACAGCATGAACAGCGCGAGTTCCCAGTTCTTTATCATGGTCGGCGACGCCCCGCACCTGGACGGTTATTATGCTGCTTTCGGGCGCGTGACGGAAGGCCTGGATATCGTTCGGAAGATCGCGAAGGACGCGAAGCCGACGGACAACAACGGGACGATCCCGAAGGATCAGCAGCCGGTGATCGAAAAGATCGTGATCACGGACTGAGGCGGGAGCGGAAAGAAAGCTCCCTTTCTTCCAGAAGCACGCCTTCGGCATTATACAGGCGGATCTGCGCGGGGTATTCCCCGCGCGTTTTCGTGTAAAAAGCATTCGTGGCGATCAGATCCGCCATCCGATCCTTGTCTATGCTGAACCACAGCTCTTTCGTCAGGGGCACTTCGAACGTAAACCAGGCGGCGTCTCTCCGGTCCGCAGAGAGGGTCACCTCGTAACGCTCCGAAAGCGTAAAGTGCAGTTCGGCGCGGGCGGCGGAGACTCTGTCCGTAAAGAGGAAGACGGGCAGCATCCGGACGTACGTGGAACTCGGCCGGTAAGGCAGAAGAGCCGTCGTCTCCATCGGCAGGACGGTCAGCAGGAAGCCGTCGGTCTTTTCCCGGCGGACAAATACGCCGTCCGTGGAAGAAGTACCGGTCCCGAGGTAATAAGTATAGAAGAGGATCTCGTCCCCGGCGTCCGCAACGAGCAGTTTCTGATAGCCGGCGGGGACCCAGTCCGAAGGGAGCGTGACGATATCCAGAACGGAAGCCGGCCCGACCAGATTGGCTTTCTCCGCGCGGCGGAAAGCGCTTTCCTCGCTCAAGGGCGGCGCGCCGGCAGCCAGATAACAGAAAAACAGAAGGAGAGCCGTCAGAATAAGATCCAGAAGCACCCGGGCGGGACGCGGGATCCGGTTCAGGAAAAGTTTGAGCTTCTTCATTTTACGCCTCCTCCTTTCAGATCCACCCGCAGACGCAGGTCGCGGCCGGCCAGATCGTAGCGCAGCTCGATCCAGTCCGCTTCCTGCGAGCAGTAATTGGTCAGCCACAGAGACCAGCGCACGGTGCCCAGCCCGGAAGAGGAATAGGGGTTGCCGGCCAGAACCTGATCTTCCGGATCCCTGTAATCGGTACGGTTGAACGCCTTATACACCTGTCCGAGCGAGTCCACGGCGTAAAACTCCCGGAGGATATCGCTTTCCTCCGCCCAGGGAAGGGGATTGGAAACTTCGACCATGAGATAGAAACTGCAGTCCGTGCTGCCGTCTTTTCCGCTAAAGATCCATTCGGCGGCGCGGGTCAGGATAAAGGTATAGCCGTCCGAGGAGGCTTTGCTCATCGGTTTGGCGAAAAAGACGCGTTCACCCGTTACGCCGCCGGTTGCCAGGCGATCCTCGAAATCAATTAAAAAATGATTGAACTCGGGACTGACAGCGGAAACATAGCGCTTTGTCCGGGAAATAAAACGCGGCAGGTATAAAAGCGCCAGGACGAGCGCCGCGATCAGCACCGCGCGGACCGCTTTCAAGGCATAGCCCCAGAAAGGGCGGTGCACCGCCTGCAGCTGGCGCGCGGTCTCCGCCGCGTCCCCCATTTCGGCAAGGACCGCGGCTTCCGCCGCCTGCTCCTTTTCGCCGGCCGAAAGATACTCCTCATAGAGTTCTTCCATGTGGCCGTACAGCTCCTCCTCGATGCGCGGCCGGTCCGCCTTGAAGCGGACCCCCTGCACGGCCTTCCGGCACCATTTTTCAAAGGAAAGGATCTTCATCTTTTTACCCCAGAGAGGGAGCCGCCGCCCCCAGCACCGTATTTACGCCTTCGGAAAAAAAGCGCCATTCCCGGATCTTTTCCTGAAGCCGCTGCGCGCCTTTCTCGCTCAAGTGATAGTAGCGGCGCTCGCGGCCCGCCGGCGTCGTTTTATCGTAAGCCTTCACGTCGCCGGACTTTTCGAGCGCGTGCAGCAGGGGATAGAGCGTGCCTTCCTGCAGCTCGAAGACGTTTTCGGAGCGGCGCTTTAACTCCCGGACCATTTCGTAGCCGTATTTGTCGCCGTCGCTTAAAAGACTTAAGATGAGCATCGCGTTGCTTCCGCTGAGCAGTGTTTTTTCGAATTTCATGGCAGATCTCCTGTGCCTCGAGTATCTATGCATACAGTTTACATCGACAGTCAAGGTATGTCAAGGGGAGATCCGGCTTTTTCTGCAAAATTTATAGCGGAGTTTTTCCGGAAATGCAAAACGGCCGTTCCTTCCCGGGGAAACTTGTGGTATGATGAAGGCGAAGCATAGTTTTTGACACGGAAAGATCCATCGGGAGGCAGAAAAATGGAAGAGTTTATGAATAAAGTCATCGATATGGGCGCGACTTCCGGCGGCAAGATTATCATGGCGATCCTGGTGCTGGTGGTCGGTCTGCTGCTGATCAAGTTCATCATGAAGATCGTGAACCGGCAGCTGGAAAAGTCCAAGATGGACCACACGGTGAAGACTGTTCTCGGGAAGGTCGTCAAGATCCTCCTTTACGTGGTGCTCGTGGTGGGGCTGATCGAGATCCTCGGCGTTCCGATGACGAGCGTCGCCGCCCTCATCGCTTCCGGCGGCCTGGCGGTCGGCCTCGGCTTTCAGGGCGCCCTGGCGAATCTGGCGGGCGGCTTCCTGATCCTGATCTTCCGGCCGTTCAAGATCGGCGATTATATCGAAGCCTCCGACGCGGAAGGCATCGTCCGCGACATCAGCATCTTTTATACGAAGCTGCTGACGCTGGACAACCGGACGGTGCTGATCCCGAACGGCGACCTGATGAGCGCGAAGGTCACGAACCTTACCGCGGAGCCGATCCGCCGGATCGATCTGGATTTCAAGATCACGAACGACATCGACCAGGACTTCGTCCGCGACGTTCTTCTCGCGGCGGCGCAGCAGAGCCCGGGCATTCTGCCGGATCCCGCGCCGTTTGCCCGCCTGACGGCCGTCGACGACGATACCTACATCTTCACGGTCAGAGGCTGGTGCGAGACGCCGCATTACTGGGATTCGTATTTTGACCTGATCGAGACCTGCAGCAAGGCGCTGGCCGATAACGGCATCGACGATCCGGAGGAGCGCATCGCGGTCCGGCTCGTCGGCGAAGAGGCGGAAGAAGAGGAGAAGAAGTAAAGGCGCGGCGGCAGCGCAAGAAAGCGTTTTACAGGAAAATGCCCGCGAAAAAAAGGAGCTCAGAGGGGCGGCCCTCATAAGACAGTTTTATAGTTTTCAGGAATGGCATGATCTTCGGGTCATGCCATTTCCTGCATCATCCGTTCACTCAGCGGGATGAATCCAATCAGATCATAGCAGATATGGATGCTCTGGCGGCGTTTTCCGCTGCTTTTATCAGGAGCCCCGACATAGATTGCCTTTATAAGCTCATGAGCTGCGTAAGGCGTTAATTCGGTCATTTCCGCGTACTTTCTGATCTTCTGAATGAATGAGTCAAGATTGCCAAGTTGTAGAGAGCGCATCAGTTTCTGGGGGAATCGCTGGACGTCCAGCATGACAACGGCAGAAAAAATGCAGGAAGTCGAAAAAAAGTCCTCGTCGCCTGTTTACTTTTTTTGAAAATCTGCTAATATATAAACAGGAGGAGGTCTGGGCTATGTTTAGTAAGAATCTAAAATACTATCGTTTGAAAAACCAATTATCGAAAAAAGCCCTTGCCGAAAAGATTCATGTTTCTGCTATGGCCATCACTAACTATGAAGATGGCTCTCGTAATCCGAGCATGGAGATTTTGTCTGCACTTGCCGATGTGTTAGGAGTTCGTATTTCTGACTTTCTGGCTGTTCGAAATGACAAGCTCGTCTTTCAGCATGCAGAATTTCGAAAAAACGCATCATTATCTCAAACGCAACAGGAATTCATTAAGGAGAGCGTCGAGGAATACTTTGGCCGATTTATGACCGTTGTTGAAGTGCTTGGTGGCGAAGTTTTACCAGATGCGCCGGATTGTCATTCTTTGCGCCTCTCTGATGATAACGAAAAGAATGCAACTCAATTGCGGTTGCATCTTGGATTCGCGCCTGATGGACCAATTGAGGATTTGATAGGAAAACTAGAAAACAAAGGCATTCTGGTTTTTGAATGTCCTGTTGGAAATTCAAAGTTTTCCGGCATGAACGGTTTTGTAAACGGAAGGCCGTATATTGTTTTTAATCCAAGTATGAGTGCAGAACGTAATCGGTCCACTTCAGTGCATGAACTCGCCCATTTAATGTTTAATTGGCCAGATGATATGTCAGAAAAGGACATTGAAGAGCACGCAACTGCAATTGGAGGAGCTTTTTTGTTCCCGAAAAGCGACGCAATTCGTGAACTGGGAATAAGGCGCACCTCTGTAACGAGGGATATGTTGCTCGTGGCGGAAGAATATGGCATCTCCATGATGATGCTTGTTACCCGGGCTAAACTCTGTGGTATTCTTTCCGAGTCCACTGTAAAACGTTTCTACGTTGCCGCCTCCCAAGCAGGATGGCGTACGGCGGAGCCAAGCAGAATTGAACCAGAACACCCCACCTTATTCGACCAATTGGTATTTCGGGCTGTAAATGAAGAGGAGGTCAGCGTCCAACGAGGCGCTGAATTGTTGCAGCGTCCCTACACCGATGTTTTGGCCATGAGAAAGTTTAGCGAGGTGTAACTAGGTGCAATTCATCAGTAGCGACACTAGCGTGTGGATTGATTTCTCCACTATTCATCGAATTCAATTGCCTTTTCGGCTTCCGTACACATACATCATGAGTAAGGACGCCGTTGTGGATGAACTATTATCTCCGCCCGGTCTCGGCGAAGAATTAATGACATGTGGATTAGTTCCTGTTGATATAACTATCGAAGAGTTCTTTCTTGCACAACGGTACGGATCTCGTTACACTCGCCTATCTACTTATGATCGCATTGCGTTAGCTATCGCAAAAGAGCGTAAAATAATCCTTCTTACAGGGGACGGGGCTTTACGAAAAGCTGCTATACGAGAAGATGTCACCATTATGGGTACGCTTGGGATTCTAGATCGTTTACGCTCTGATGGACATATAGATGATGCAGAGCTACGATACTGTTTGGAACAGCTTAAGGAAAATAATGGCGGTGTGATTCGGCTTCCAAAGGCTGAGATCGATAGGCGGCTGGCCATGTTGCTTGAAATTGAATAAGAAAAATGGTCGACTGTATCTAAACAACGTGACAACGTTATGACAACAACCCGGCAGATAGCCCATGTTTTTAGGCTAATCAGAACACCTGGAATATTGTATTCAACAAAACTAACCAAATATGCTTAGTAAAACTCCTTCTGGAGTCGAGTGGGAGTGATACACTTTAGTGTTTTGAAAAGTGCTGAATTGTCATTAATGGCTTGAAGCAGCAGGCATTCTACGGAGTGCCTGCTGCTTTCTGTTATCACCAATGATACCGATAGGATAAT
>JAEEUR010000132.1 GCA_016290595.1 Lachnospiraceae bacterium
GCTGACGCGCGACTTCATGGCCGTCACAAGCTACGGGAACGAAGCGAAGTCCGGCGGCGTGGTCCGGATCATCAAGGACCTCGACGAGCCCGTTATCGACCGGAACGTCCTCGTTGTCGAAGACATCATCGACTCCGGCTGGACGCTTCACTATCTGCTCGACCTTCTGAAAGACCGCCGTCCGGCATCCCTGAAGCTTACCACCCTGCTTGACAAACCGTCGCGCCGCGAGATCGAGGTAAACGTGGACTATATCGGTTTCCAGATCGACGACCTTTTCGTCGTAGGCTACGGTCTCGACTACGCGCAGAAGCACCGCGCCCTGCCGTATATCGGCGTCGTGTCGACCGACTGACGCACCGCGCGGCAATATCAGTTCTTTACACCCTGCGGCTTTGCCGGGACCGTTTTCCGGAAACGGACCGTCCCGGCCAGGACCAGCTTTCCGTCCGCGTCCGCGCAGACTGTCAGAACGCCTCCCGGCTGGGTGAGCGTACAGGTCATCGGAAGCTTTGATCCGGCCGCCAGATACGCGCCGACAGCCGTCGTCCCGCTCGCGCAGGAATGCTCCCAGCACAGCGTGCCCGCTCCCGGCACATAGACCAGGGGCGTCAGCCTGCCCTTCTCCCGATCCAGGAACATAAGCCCCAGGGCGTCCGCGCCCAGCAGACCGCACCAGACGGGCGCCAGCTCTTCCGCGCGCCTGCGGGTAAAGCCGGCTTCCCCGGCCGTATTCTTTCCGGCGTCTTCTTCAGACACCGGCCGCTCAATGATCACATGGGAAATGCCTTCCATCCGGACGACGGGAAAGATGCCCGCCCCGGGAAGGCTGATCTCTTCGACCGCCGGTTTTCCGGGCATTTCAACGGTCCCGCTGTAGCTTCCGTCGCCGCGGGCCCCTGCCGTGACCGTAACGGGAACGGAAGCGCCGGAAACATACAGAGAAGCCGTATATCTTTCAGCTCCCTTTTCCATCGCCTCGAACACGCCGGCGCACATGGCCGCGTTGCCGCAGAATTCGCCTCCGGCCATGCGGAGGCGCCGGTTCCCCGCTTCATCCCGCGACAAAAAGCCGACCTGCTCCGCAAGCGGTTCCCTCCGCATGAGGGCCGCAGCGGCGGCCGGCTGTTCCGCCTCGGATACGGGAGTCTCGACCAGGATCGTTATGTTCCCGGCCGGATCCATCACACAGTAGTCCATCTTCATCGCTGATAATTACTCAAAAACTGTCTGGTCCTCTCCTGCTCCGGATCGCCGAAGACCGCTTCAGGGTGGCCCTGCTCGACGATCACGCCGCCGTCCATGAAGATCACGCGGTTGCTGACCGCCCGGGCGAAGGGCATCTCGTGCGTGACGACGACCATGGTCATCTTCTCCTCGGCGAGCTGGCGGATGACCTTCAGGACCTCGCCCGTCAGCTCGGGGTCGAGGGCGGAGGTCGGCTCGTCGAAATACAGGATCTCGGGCCGCATGGCGAGAGCCCGCGCGATGGCGACGCGCTGCTGCTGGCCGCCGGAGAGCTGGTAGGGATAGGCGTTTGCCTTGTCGGCAATGCCCATTTTCCGCAGCAGCTCCATGGCGGTTTCCTCCGCCTCCTCCCTGCTGCGGTGCTGTACATGGATCGGCGCGTCCGTCAGATTTTTCAGAACGTTGTAATGCGGGAAGAGATTGAACTGCTGAAATACCAATCCGCAGTAGCTTCGAAAGCGGTGCAGCTGCTTCGGATGGACGTAGACCGCCTTGCCGGACGCATCCGTATGGGCGGCATGCTCCCCCATGTACAGGATCTCGCCCCCATCGATGGTCTCCAGGAAGGTGGCGCAGCGCAGCAGCGTGGACTTGCCCGAGCCGGAGGGGCCGATGATGCTGACGACCTCGCCGCTGTCCACATGAAAGCTGATGTCCTTGAGAACCTCCAGCCCGTCAAACTGCTTGCGGATATTTTTCATTTCCAAAACCATGCCGCTGCCCCCCTTATCTGTAGTAGTTAAACGCCTTTTCGACGCGCTCCATCGCGAAGGCCACCGCGTAGTTGGCGATGAAGTAGAACACGCCAGCAATCACGAACGGCATGAAAGAGGTCTGGGACGCCGAGATCTGCTTGGCGAGGGAGAACACTTCGTTATACGCCAGGGTAAAGGCGAGGGAGGTGTCCTTGACCAGCGTGATGACCTCGTTGGTCACAGAGGGCATGATGCGCTTGACCACCTGGGGCAGGACGATGCGCAGAAAGGTCTGGGACTTGGAATAGCCCAGCACCTCGGCCGCCTCATGTTGGCCCACGGGGATCGACTCGATGCCGCCGCGGTAGATCTCCGCAAAATAGGCCGCATAGTTCACGGAAAAGCCGATGATGATGGCCGTAAAGCGATATCCCCGGATCGAAGCGCCAAAGAGATAGTAGGGTCCGAAATACCAGACCAGCAGCTGCAGCATCAGCGGCGTGCCGCGCATGATGGCGATAAACACCTTCGTGATCCCCTGCACCACCTTGATGCGCGAACGGCGCAGGAACATCACGATCATGCCGAGCGGCAGGGAAAACAGCAGCGTCAAAAAGAATATGCTGCACGTGCGGAGCATGCCGACTCCCATTGTACTGAACATGGTGGAAAAACTCATGGATCACACCTCAAAAAGGAAAAGGGGCTCGGGCCGCGAACGGCTCAGCCCCTTTCCGAATTTCTGTCTGTTAGCCGGCGTCGTTGGCAATCAGGAAGCTGCCGGCGGTCATGTCGATGGCGATGGCGTCGATGGCGCCCGCCTTCAGATCGTTGTAAGCAATGGTGTAGGTCTCATAGATCTTCAGATCGGCAAAGGTGGCGGCGAGATCCGCCTGGGAGTCCTCCAGCATATCGGCGGCGGAAGTGGCCGTCTGCACGCCGACAATCTTCCCGCTCAGATCCGCGAGCGTCTTGATGCCGGAGTCGCTGGCGACCATAATGCCCTGGGTGTTGTTGGAGTAGGTGATGCCCCAGGTGTAGTCGTCCTCACGGCCCTCCTTGGTAAAGCCGGACCAGATGCAGTCACAGCTGCCGGCGTTGAGCTCCATGCCCTTGGCGTCCCAGTTGAAGGGAACCGCCTCATAGCCCCAGCCCAGGTACGCGCAAACCGCCTGGCACAGCTCCACGTCGAAGCCGCCGACACTGCCGTCATCCTTCAGGTAGGAGTAAGGGGGATAGTCCAGGTCGAAGCCGTGCTTGAAGGTGTAGCCGGGATCGCCGGAACCCTCGGCCGGGAGTGCGGAAGCGTCGATCCCGTCGGCGCTCAGGCAGAGGTAATCCTTAATGTCGGGGTATTTTTCGCCGATGGCGTCATAGGTGCCGTTGAGCACCAGCGCCTGGACGGCGCCGCTGACGGTTTTTGCCAATTCTTCATCTCCGACGCGGAAGCCGATGGCATAGGATTCCACCCCAAGGGTCTCATCCAGGAAACCGTATGTCACCGCGGCGGCGGGCGCGGCAGGGGCGGGAGCGGCAGC
>JAEEUR010000049.1 GCA_016290595.1 Lachnospiraceae bacterium
AAAGTAAAGGCCAGTCTGGATCATACGGTGATGTTTCCGGCCTCTCATTACGTGGTAGCGCATGAGGACATGATACGCGCGACGAACGATATCGAAGCGGAACTGAAAGAACGGGTCGAATATTTCCGGCGTCACGACAGGCTGATCGAAGCGCAGCGCATTGCCGAGCGGACGCATTTTGACGTGGAAATGCTGCGGGAGACCGGTTTCTGCTCTGGGATCGAGAACTATTCGAGACATCTGGCGGGGCTCCCGGCCGGTGCGACGCCGCACACCCTGCTGGATTATTTCCCGAAGGATTTCCTTCTGATGATCGATGAAAGCCACATGACCGTGCCGCAGGTGCGTGCCATGTATGCCGGTGACCGCAACCGGAAAACGACGCTTGTCGAGTACGGCTTCCGCCTGCCTTCCGCGCTGGACAACCGGCCGCTCAATTTCGAGGAATTTGAAGAGCGTCTGAATCAGGTGCTTTTCGTTTCCGCCACGCCGTCGGTTTACGAGAAGGAACACGAGCAGCTTCGCGTCGAGCAGGTGATCCGCCCGACCGGCCTGCTGGATCCTTCCGTAGAGGTCCTGCCTGTGAAAGGACAGGTGGAAGATCTTGTGGCCCGCTGCCATCAGGTCACGAAGGACGGCGGCAAGGTCCTGGTCACGACGCTGACAAAGCACATGGCGGAGGATCTGACGGATTTCCTGCGCGAAGCCGGCGTCAAAGTCCGCTATCTGCACTCGGATATCGATACCCTGCAGCGCGTGGAGATCATCCGCGACATGCGCATGAACGTTTTCGACGTGCTGGTCGGCATCAATCTGCTGCGCGAAGGCCTGGATATCCCGGAGATCTCGCTGGTCGCGATCCTTGACGCCGATAAAGAAGGCTTCCTGCGCTCGGAGACCTCGCTGATCCAGACTATCGGACGGGCGGCCCGCAACGTTGACGGCCACGTCGTGCTCTATGCGGATACCGTCACGGATTCCATGGCCGCCGCCATCGGGGAGACCAACCGCCGCCGCCGGATCCAGCAGGCCTACAACGACGCCCACGGCATTACGCCGACCTCCATCCGCAAGGCGGTGCGCGATCTGATCGCGATCTCCCATAAGGTCGAATCAAAGTCGAAGCTGGAGCTGGACAAGGATCCGGAGTCCATGAGCGAGCAGGAATTAAAGAAGCTGATCGCGGAGGTGACGCGGCGCATGAATCAGGCTGCCGTGGAGCTGAACTTCGAGGAAGCCGCCCTGCAGCGCGACCGCATGCTGGAGCTGAAGAAGTATCTGAAATAAGAGACTTCTTCAGCTTTTCTATTTATTCATTTCACTGTTTAATCCCGGCTTAATCATCAATTTACCGTATCTTTTATCTTAAGCGTCTTTCTGACGTCTGTTTGTGACAGATCCAAAGTTTCAGGGTATAAAATGAAAAATATTATCTTTTTGTCAATACTATCGGCACTGCTTTCCGTTGCTTCCGGTTTTTATATCGGCTGCCGGAGAGAATACGTTTCTGGCAGAGCAGAAGGAGAGAGAGGGTTTTATAAAAAGCGAAGGGAAGCGGAATGCTTTTCAAAGAATGGCTTCAGCCTTCGCTGCGGCCTCCTCTGTTTTTTTCTTCTGAGCGGATTAACAGTTCTTTTTTGTCTGAAGCATTCCGGCCCCGCATCAGAAAGGATCCGCCTGCTGATTCTCTCATCCGTTCTTTTGACCGCTGCCTGCACGGACGTAAAATGGCGGCGGATCCCGAACGATCTTATCCTGAGTGCGTTGGTGCTGCGAATCATCCTGTATTTTCCGGATCTGTTCTGCGGAAGGATCCCTTTCTGGTATCCGCTCATCCGACTGGTGATCAGTTCGGCGATCCCTATACTGTTTTCTGCAGTGGCTTTCCGGATCGTTCCGCGCGGTATCGGGATGGGAGACGTAAAAATGATGGCCGTCATCGTTTTTTATCTCGGACTTGGGGAAGGACTTGAAGCCTTCCTGCTGTCTTTTCTTTTGGCTTTGCCCGAGTCTGTCTTTCTTCTTTTCAGCAAAGAAGGGAAAAAGCCTTTTCCGCTCGCGCCTGCTTTTCTGGCGGGAACGATCTTATCAGTTTTCTGCAACTTTTTCTGAAAACGGATTGTTTTTATGATATAAAGGCATTATCCGGGAGGTGGCTTCCATGAAAAAGACGTTGATCCCTTTCATAATCGCCGTAACAGTCTTACTTCTCTTTACTGCCTGTACGAAAGAAGGGGCTGTTATTACCGATGCAGAGACGTCTCCGAAAGAAGTATCTGCGCAAACGGTTCCCGGCCAGCTCATGACCGACACTGCCAACACTGCCGCCAAAAGCGCTTCCGAGACTGAAACCTGCCGGCTTGTATCTCTTAAGCTCTGCGCATATGCGGGCGGTCCTCCTGCGGAAGGTGAAGACCTTCGATATATCATAGAGATCCGGAAGGACGGCCCCGACTACCTCGGCAGTCTGAACAGATACGGAAAACTGTATTCCCGCGCGCTGCACGAAACGGAACTGACCCGGATCGAATCACTGCTGGAAGACGAGAAAATTTCAGAATGGGACGGCTACGATATCCAGGAGACAGGTTTATTTGACGGCTTCACGATTTCCTTCGTGATCGACTATTCCGACGGAACACGGGTTTCCGGTAAAGGATACGGGCATATGCCGCGGAACTATTCGGACGTTATGGATCGTCTGGCAGAGATCCTGAAAGGCGAAACGGCGGATCCTGATGTCGTCCTCAGCCTGCGGAACGGCCCTGCGCTGCCGTCAGGAACAGACGTCATCAACCTTCAGCTGGAGAATCATACGGATTCTTTCGTGGGTTACGGCCGCGGCAGTCTTTCGCTGTATCGGTACGTCGAAGAAGAGTGGCGCGCCTGTCCGTTGAGGGACGGAGCAACCGTTACGGCCGAGTGGATCGTGACAGAACCGCAGTCTTTCTCCTGTCTCAGCTTTGATATCGGTTATCTTTGCGGCGTTTCTCTGATGGAAGGAGAGTACCGCATTGAAATGCAGCTGTCCGTGGATAACGTGCCGAAACGTGTTTCCGCATACTTTTCCGTAACACCATAGATCTTTTTCGGGACAGGTCCGGCTCCGCGCTTCAGGCATCCTGAAACAAATGCTCGCACAGATCGATGTTTTATGCTATAATAATATGAGTGTCTGATCGGGGGGAATCTGTCAGGCACTTCAGGAGTATGCATGGAACGTCTGGAGAAGCAGTATATCCGTGTCAGAGGCGCGGGAGAACACAATTTACAGCATATCAACGTCGATATTCCCCGGAACGAGCTGGTCGTTATCACCGGCCTTTCCGGATCCGGGAAATCCTCGCTGGCTTTTGATACGATCTATGCCGAGGGACAGCGCCGCTATATGGAGTCTCTTTCTTCGTATGCCCGCCAGTTCCTGGGCCAAATGGATAAGCCCGACGTGGAGAGCATCGAAGGTCTTTCCCCCGCCATTTCCATCGATCAGAAATCCACGAACCATAACCCGCGTTCGACCGTCGGGACCGTGACGGAGATCTACGACTATCTGCGGCTTTTATATGCCCGGATCGGGATCCCGCACTGCCCGGAATGCGGCCGGGAGATCCGGAAAATGACCGTCGACCAGATGGTGGACCAGCTGCTTTCGTATCCCGAGCGTACCCGGATCCAGATCCTGGCGCCGGTCGTACGGGGGAAGAAGGGACGGCATGAGAAACTGCTGGCCGACGCGGTGCGGCGCGGCTTCGTCCGGGCCCGGATCGACGGAGAAACGACGGATCTCGGCGAAGAGATCGCGCTGGATAAAAATATAAAACATAATATCGAGATCGTGATCGACCGGCTGACGGTCCGCGACGGGATCGCATCCCGGCTCACGGATTCCCTGGAAACGGCGCTGGGCCTGACCGACGGCCTGGTCTGGGCGGACGTGGACGGCACGGTCTTAAGCTTCAGCCAGCACTTCGCCTGCCCGGACTGCGGCATCAGCATGGAAGAGATCGAGCCGAGAAGCTTTTCCTTCAACAATCCCTTCGGCGCCTGCCCGGAATGCGCCGGCCTGGGCTATACCATGAAGTTCGAGCGCGATCTTGTCATTGATGAAACGAAGAGCTTTCACGAAGGCGCGGTCCGCGCCCTGGGTTGGATGAGTTCCAAGTCCGGCGGCAGCTTTGCCGGCAGCCTGCTCACGGCCCTTTCCGAAAAGTACGGCCTGGATCTGGATACGCCGTTCGGGGAGCTGCCGAAGGAAATGCAGGACGCCTTTCTGTATACGGGTTTTCCGGAGCCCGTCAAGGTCCACTATACCGGTCAGCGGGGAAGCGGCGTATATGACGTCAAATTCAACGGCCTGATTGAAAACCTGGAGCGGCGCTATGAAGAAACGCCGGCCAGCTTCCGGGCGGAATATGAGAGCTTTATGCGCTTTACGGCCTGTCCGCTCTGCGGCGGCAGGCGTCTGAAAAAGACTTCTCTGGCCGTTACGGTCGGAGGTTTCAATATCATCGATCTCTGCGACAACGCCGTCGGCCGGCTGAAAACGCTTCTGGAAGAGATGCGCTTTACGCCGAATGATTCCGTCGTGGCGGCGCCGATCTTAAAGGAAGTCAAAGCCAGGCTGGGCTTTCTGGTGGACGTCGGACTGGATTATCTGACCTTGAACCGGGCCGCTGCGACGCTTTCCGGCGGCGAAGCGCAGCGCATCCGCCTGGCGACGCAGGTCGGTTCGGGCCTGGTCGGCGTCTCCTATATTCTGGATGAGCCGAGTATCGGCCTGCACCAGCGGGACAACGCCAAACTTCTGGCGACCTTAAAGCATCTGCGGGATCTCGGCAACAGCGTGCTGGTCGTGGAACACGACGAGGATACGATGTGGGCCGCGGATACGATCATCGATATCGGGCCCGGCCCGGGCGAACAGGGCGGGCAGGTCGTGGCGGTCGGCACTGCGCAGGATATCATCAACTGCCCGGAATCCGTGACCGGCGACTATTTAAGCGGCCGGAAATTCATACCCGTTCCCGAAAAGCGCCGCGCGCCGCAGGGTTGGCTCACCGTCCGCGGTGCGGCGGAAAACAATCTGAAGCATATTGACGTGAAGCTGCCGCTTCGGGTCTTTACCTGCGTGACGGGTGTGTCCGGTTCGGGCAAGAGCAGCCTGATCAACGAGATCCTGTACAAAACAGCCGCGCGTGAGCTGTACCGTGCCAAGGATGAACCGGGAAAAAGCGACGGCATCGAAGGATTGGAGCAGATCGACAAGGTGATCGCGATCGACCAGTCACCCATCGGGCGTACGCCGCGCTCCAACCCGGCCACCTACACCGGCGTCTTCGACATGATCCGGGATCTGTTCTCGGAAACGCCGGATGCCCGGGAGAGAGGCTTCAAGAAGGGACGCTTCAGCTTCAACGTCAAGGGCGGACGCTGCGAGGCCTGCCGCGGCGACGGCATCATCAAGATCGAGATGCATTTCCTCGCCGACGTCTACGTGCCCTGCGAAGTCTGCGGCGGGAAGCGCTACAACCGCGAAACGCTGGAAGTCCGGTATAAGGGAAAAAATATCTCCGACGTACTGGACATGACGGTCGATGAAGCGTTACAATATTTTGATAAGGTCCCCACGATCGCCCGGAAGCTTTCCTGGCTGGCCTACGTTGGCCTGGGCTATATCCGGCTGGGACAGCCGTCCACGACGCTTTCCGGCGGCGAGGCGCAGCGCGTGAAGCTCGCGACCGAACTCTCCAAGCTGGAAACGGGGAACACCTTATACATACTGGATGAGCCGACCACCGGCCTGCATTTCGCGGACGTGCACAAGCTGACGGATATCCTGCAGCGGCTGACGGACAGCGGCAACACCGTTGTGGTGATCGAGCACAATCTGGACGTTATCAAGACGGCGGATTATATTCTGGATCTGGGGCCGGAGGGCGGCGATGCCGGCGGCCGGCTGATCGCGGAAGGGACGCCTGAGGACGTGGCGGCCAATCCCGCTTCCTATACCGGGGAGTTCCTGAAGCGCATGCTGAAAAAGAAGTAAACGGTACCGGAAGGAACCGTCCCCAACGGCACCGCTCTGCGGATCCGAAGCATAAAGAAAGAGATACAATGAACGAATACGACGAGAACAGCAAGAATACAGAAGAAGAAACCGATCCTCAGTCGGATAACAAAGAAAGCAATAAGCCCGACGGCGGTTCCGGCGGAAACGGCGGCGGATACGAACAGGTCTGCAGCATGTGCCACAGGCCGGAAAGCCGCTGCGGAAAGATCATGCGTCTGCCGGGCGGTCTCAATATCTGCTCGGACTGCATGCAGAAATCCTTTGACGCCTTCAATCAGCCCGGCGGCCTGGATATCAACAGTCTGACGCGGATCCCGATCGCAAGGATCGATCTGAGCCAGCTGAACAAAGGCGCGGGGCCGCAGCAGGGCGTCAGGAAAAAACCGGCGGCGGATAAAAAGCCGGAGCCCCAGCTGAAGTTCTCCGACGTCCCGCGTCCTCATAAGATCAAAGCCATGCTGGACGAGTACGTGGTCGGCCAGGAGAAAGCGAAGAAGATCCTTTCCGTCGCCGTGTACAACCATTATAAACGCGTCTTTTCCGACGCAAAGGACGGCGTGGAGATTGAAAAATCCAACGTCCTGCTGATCGGTCCGACCGGCAGCGGCAAGACCTATCTGGTCCGGACACTGGCCAGGCTCCTGAAAGTCCCGCTGGCGATCGCCGATGCGACCTCGCTTACCGAAGCCGGCTATATCGGCGACGATATCGAAAGCGTATTGTCCAAGCTGCTGATGGCGGCCGACAGCGACGTGGAAAAGGCCGAGCACGGCATCGTTTTCATCGACGAGATCGATAAGATCGCGAAGAAGCAGAACATGACCAGCCGCGACGTTTCGGGCGAGTCTGTCCAGCAGGAGCTGCTGAAAATGCTGGAGGGCAGCCGGATCGAGGTGCCGGTCGGCGCGACGAGCAAGAACCCGATGGTCCCGACGGCCATGGTGGACACCAAAAACATCCTCTTTATCTGCGGCGGCGCCTTCCCGGAGCTGGAGGAGATCATCCGGAACCGTCTCAAGGGCTCGAACAGCATCGGCTTTGCTTCGCAGCTGGGCGAGGCTTCCAAAACGTCGGATCAGATCCTGGCTCAGGTCACGATGGACGATCTTCGCAAGTTCGGCATGATCCCGGAGTTTATCGGCCGTCTGCCGGTCATCGCGACGCTGGAAACGCTGACGGTGCAGTACCTGGTCCGGATCCTGAAGGAGCCGAAGAACGCGATCCTGAAGCAGTACCAGAAGCTGATGGCCATGGACGAAGTGGCGCTGGAGTTTGAAGACGAAGCGCTGGAACTGATCGCGGAAAAAGCCATGAAGAAGGAGACCGGCGCCCGCGCCCTGCGTTCGATCCTCGAGGAATACATGCTGGATATCATGTACGAGATCCCGCGGGACAACGCGATCGGCCGCGTCGTCATTACGAGAGATTATCTGGAAGGCAAGGGCGGGCCGCGCATCATCCTGCGCGGAATGGAGCAGCTGCCGGAGTAAGGAAATCATATGAAGCGTGAACTGAAAGAGCATTACAGTTTTGAAGAACTGCGGGCGATCGTCGCCGAGCTGCGGGAACCGGACGGCTGTCCCTGGGACCGGGCGCAGACCTACGAAAGCCTGAAGAAATGCACGGCCGACGAGGCACAGGAAGTGCTGGACGCCGTGGATCACAAGGACATGGAAAATCTGAAGGAAGAACTGGGCGACCTGCTTCTTCAGGTGATCTTTTACGCACAGATCGCGGCGGAGGACGGATACTTTACGCTGGACGACGTCATGAACGGCCTCGGCCGGAAGCTTGTGCGGCGCCATCCGCACGTTTTCGGCGACGAGAAGGCTGACAGCGCCGAGGAAGCCCTGCAGCTTTGGTATAAGATCAAAGCCATGGAAAAGGAAGGATACCGGTAAGATGCGGATCGACAAATATCTGAAACTGACGCGCCTGATCAAGCGGCGGACCGTCGCGAACGAAGCCTGCGACGCCGGACGGATCTCCGTGAACGGTAAGGTCGTCAAGGCCTCCTATGACGTTAAGCAGGGAGACGAGATCACCATCGGCTTCGGCAACCGCAGCGTAAGCGTCCGGGTACTGGATATCAAAGAGACGGTGCGGAAAGAAGAAGCGGAAAACCTTTACGAATATATCTGATAAACGTGAGCGGCCGGCTGCCGCAGGGAGTAGGATATGGCCATACAGCACAAAGCGCAGAAGAGAAAACGGAACCGGACCTGGGCGATCCTGATCGTGATCGTTCTGTTTCTGGTGATCGGCATGGGGCTGGCGATCCATAATCTCTCGGACAAAGCCGCCTCCTATGCCGCGAGAGAAGCGGAGCTGGAATCCCTGATCGCGGCGGAAGAAGGCCGCGCCTACGAATATCAGGAGGAAGGCAAGCTTCGTCAGACGCTGAAATATATCGAAATGCTGGCACGGGAAAAGCTTGGACTTGTCTACCCGAACGAGATCGTGGTCAAGCCCAGCGAATAGATCGTATGAGAGAAGAACTGATCAGAATGATTCGGCAGGAGGATCTGATCCCCGCCGGCGCGCGCTGTCTCTGTGCGCTGTCCGGCGGCTGTGATTCGGTCAGCCTGCTTTTGCTTTTAAACGAGCTTCGGGAAGAGAAAGACCTGACTCTCTGTGCCGTCCACGTCAATCACGGACTGCGGAAAGCCGCCGCGGAAGACGAAGCGTTCTGCATAGATCTCTGTCAGAAGCTCCGCGTCCCGCTGGCGGTGTTCCGGGAGGACGCGGCCGCCTTTGCCGCGCAGGCCGGTCTTTCCGTGGAAGAAGCCGGCCGGAAGCTCCGCTACGAGCGTTTTCTGCAGACCGCCCGTGATCTGGGCCTGGACTGCGTCCTGACGGCGCATCAGCGGGACGACCAGGCCGAAACGGTACTCTTCAACCTGTTCCGCGGAGCAGGCCTCTCCGGGCTCTGCGGCATCGGCAGAAGCCGTGAGTTTGCCCCGGGCATCCGTCTGATCCGGCCGCTGCTTTCGTTTTCCCGCGCTGAGCTGGAAGCGTATCTGAAGGAAGCGGGCGCTGCCTGGCGGGAAGACGAGAGCAACCGGGACGCAGCCTATACCCGCAATTTCATCCGTCTGGAGCTTCTTCCGGCCGTTGAAAACCGCTTCCCCGGTGCCGCGGGCAGGATCGCCCAAACGGCGGACCAGCTGAAGGAAGCGGAAGACTATCTGGAAGAACAGACGGAACGCCTTCGGCAGGAAACTGCCCCTTCAGGTGAAGACTGCCTGCCGGTCCCGCTGCTTAAGAATGCGCAGCAGGCGCTCAAAACGCGCCTGCTGCAGGATCTTCTCCGCGAAAACGGCGGACTGAAGGACATCACGGCGCTGCACTATAAAGAAGCGCTTGCCCTGATCGGCCGGCAGTCAGGCAGCCGTCTTTCCCTTCCGGGCGGCCGGATGCTGCTGCGGGAGCAGGAATCGATCCGGCTGCTGCCGCAGGAATCTCCCGAAGACCGCGGAGACAGCGGCACTGATGTGCCGCCGGCGCTTTCCGTACGGCTTTTTCCGTATGAAAAGGGTATAAAAATTCCTGATGAAATATACACGAAACGGATCGACTATGCTATAATGAACGATCATGTGTGTCTGCGGAGACGCGCTGACGGCGACTATTTCTATTTGCCCGGCGGCGGGAAAAAGCTTCTGGCCCGTTATCTGGTGGATGAAAAGATCCCGCTCAGCCGGAGAGAGAAGGTCTGGGTCCTCGCGGACGGTTCCCACGTGATCTGGGCGATCGGACACCGTCTGAGCGCCGCGGCTTATATCACTGAACAAACTGAAACGGTTGCCGAACTGACGGCCGTCTTTAAGGAGGAAAGAAGCGAATGAAAGAGCATGTTGTCAAGACCCTGATCACCGAAGGGGAAGTCGAAGCCCGTATCCGGGAGGTCGCTGCGAAGATCAATCAGGACTATTCGGGAAAACCGCTGCATATGATCGGGATCCTGAAGGGCAGCGTTCCCTACATGTGGTCGCTGGCCCGTCATCTGACCATGCCGCTGACCATGGACTTTATGAGCTGCTCCAGCTACGGCGGAGAGACAAAGTCCAGCGGTATCGTACGCCTGAACAAGGATCTGGACGAACCGATCGAAGGCAAGAACATCCTGATCGTTGAGGATATCATCGACAGCGGCCATACGCTTTCCTACCTGAAAAAACTGCTGGAAGACCGCCATCCGGCTTCCGTGAAGCTGACGACGCTGCTGGACAAGCCTTCCCGCCGCGTTGTGGACGACGTTACGGTGGATTACAGCTGCTTCGTGATCCCGGACCAGTTTGTGGTGGGCTACGGCCTTGATTACGACCAGATGTACCGCAACCTGCCCTATATCGGCTACGTGGAGTTCGTATAATTATTTACTTTAGTGTTTCGGGAGACATCATTTGAACACGCAGAGAGTTCGCGGCAACTTTTTCCTGATCTTCCTGATCCTGATGATCGGGCTGACGCTGTATCTGGGAACGCGGGCGGCGCGCCAGTCCGCTTCGCAGCAGGAAACGAATTACAGCGCCTTTCTGAAGGCGCTGAAGGCGGATACCGTCAGTTCGGCCGTCATCGAGCAGAGCGAGGACATTCCCAGCGGGATCGTTTATTATACGGTAAACGGCAATGATCAGACCCGCTTTTATTTCGTGACGCCCGACGTCAACAAGGTCCAGGATGAGATCCTTGCGGCGGAAGCGGCCGGCATCACCGTCAAGTGGACGGTCGGCCAGGTGACGCATTCTCCGGATATTCTCGCGATCATCTCCATCATCCTGCTGCTCGTGGTCGGCTTCTTCATTCTGATGAGCTTTCTGCGGAACAACGGCGTAGGCGGCGCGAATTCCCAGATGCTGAACTTCGGCCGCAGCCGCGCCGTTATGGTCCGCGGCAACAAAACGACGTTCAAAGACGTGGCGGGGCTGGAAGAAGAGAAGGCGGATCTGGAGGAGATCGTCGATTTCCTGAAGAATCCCGGTAAATACACGGGGCTCGGCGCCCGGATCCCGAAGGGCATCCTGCTGGTGGGTCCGCCCGGAACCGGCAAGACGCTGCTGGCCAAGGCGATCGCCGGAGAAGCGCAGGTCCCGTTCTTCAGCATTTCCGGCTCCGATTTCGTCGAGATGTTCGTCGGCGTCGGCGCGTCCCGCGTCCGCGATCTTTTCCAGGAAGCCAAGAAAAACGCTCCCTGCATCGTATTCATCGATGAGATCGACGCGGTCGCCAGACAGCGCGGCAGCGGCCTGGGCGGCAGTCACGACGAGCGCGAGCAGACCCTGAACCAGCTGCTGGTGGAGATGGACGGCTTCGGCATCAATTCCGGCATCATCGTGCTGGCGGCGACGAACCGGGTGGATATCCTGGATCCCGCCATCTTAAGACCCGGCCGCTTTGACCGGAAGGTATCGGTCTCCCGTCCGGACATCAAGGGCCGTGAGGCCATCCTGAAAGTCCACGTCAAAAACAAACCGCTTTCCGACGACGTGGATCTGAAGCGCATCGCCCAGACCACCGCCGGCTTCTCCGGAGCGGATCTGGAAAACCTGATGAACGAGGCTGCGATCCTGGCCGCAAAAGAAAACCGGCCGTATATTTCGCAGAAGGATATCGACCAGTCCTTTATCAAGGTCGGCATCGGCGGGGAAAAGAAGAGCCGCGTCATGTCCGACAAGGAAAAGCGCATCACGGCCTTCCATGAAGCCGGACACGCGATCCTGTTCCACGTGCTGCCCGACGTCGGTCCCGTTCACACCATTTCCGTGATCCCGACCACCATGGGCGCCGCCGGCTATACCATGCCGCTGCCGGAAAAGGACGAGATGTTCCGCACCAAGGGCCAGATGCTGCAGGAGATCATGGTATCCTTGGGCGGCCGCATTGCGGAAGAGCTGATCTTCGGAGACGTGACGACCGGCGCCAGCCAGGATATCCGCCAGGCGACCGAAGCGGTCCGCGCCATGGTCATGAAATACGGCATGAGCAGCGAAGCCGGCATGATCAATTACGGCAGCGAGGAATCCGTCTTTATCGGCCGGGATTACGGCCACACCCGCGAATACGGGGAGGAGACGGCTTCCATCATCGACGGCGAGATCCGCCGCATCATGAACGACTGCTATACGAAGGCAAAGGCGCTCATCGTCGAAAACCTGGATGCGATGAAGGCCGTCGCCGAAGAGCTGATCGTCAAGGAAAAGATCGGTCAGCAGGAATTTGAAGAGATCTATAACCGCTTTACAAAAGAGGACTGACAGTGAACCGACAGCTGATCTTTTGCGATGAAACGGAGAACTTCCGCACACCCGCAGAGCCGAAATCCGGAGAGCCTTTTTCTCTCCGGATCTGGACGCCGCGGGACAGAAGTCTTACCGTTTCTTTTTTCTTCCGGGAAGATGAGACCACACGCGAGATCCCGGCCGTCAAGTGCGGCGAACGCGGCATTCTGGACGTTTATGAAGTCAGACATCCCGGGACCCGGGAAGGACTGCAGTACTTTGTGTATCTGAACAGCCGCGGGGAGGAGATGGTATACGGACGGAACGGCCTGCGCGGCAAGCAGGATCTTTCCGACGTCGTCCCCTTCTCCGTCAATCCCGGTGCGTCGGTGCCGGAGTGGGCGCGCGGCGCCGTCTGGTATCAGATCTTTCCGGACCGCTTCTGCAACGGCGACCCGTCCAACGACGTGCAGACCGGCGAGATCTTTGACGACGTGCATCTGGTCAGCCGGAAGATGGAATGGTTCGATCCCGTGACGCCGCTGGACGTACACCATTTCTACGGCGGCGATCTGCAGGGCATCATACAGAAACTGGAATATTTAAAGGAGCTCGGCGTCGAGGTCCTGTATCTGAATCCGATCTTCGTTTCCCCTTCCAGCCACGGCTACAATACGCAGGATTACGGGCACGTAGACCCTCATTTCGGCCGTATTCTGGAAGACGGCGTAGGAATGGACAAATATCGGGCCAGAACGGCTTCACGGGCCAATTTAGAGGCTTCTGACGCCATTCTGGCGGAGCTGATCAGCAAGGCGCACGCGCACGGCATCCGCGTGGTGCTGGACGGCGTCTTCAATCACTGCAGCAGCTTCCACGCCTGGCAGAACGACGGGAAGATCTATCCGCCGGAAATTGCGGAGCGCTGCCGGGATTATTTCCGGACGGACGATCAGGGCGCGAAGGAATGCTGGTGGGGCAACAAAAACCTGCTGAAGCTGAACGTGGACGGCTCCGAAGAGCTGCGGGAATATCTGCTGGGCATCGCGGAAAAATGGCTGAAGCCGCCGTACAATGTCGACGGCTGGCGCCTGGACGTGGCGGCGGACGTCGGCCACAGCGAAGCGGCCAATCACGCCTTCTGGCGCGCCTTCCGGGAGCGGGTAAGAAGCGCGAATCCGGAAGCCCTTATCCTGGCGGAGCACTACGGGGATCCTTCTGCCTGGCTGGAAGGAGACGAGTGGGACAGCGTCATGAACTACGACGCCTTCATGGATCCTTTAAGCTGGTTCCTGACCGGCATGGAAAAGCACAGCGACCGCTACCTGCCCTGGATGGAAGGCGCCGGCGAGGTCTTTGTCCGGTCCATGGAGGACGCCATGGCAAAACTGCCGCGTCCCAGCCTGGAATCCGCTCTCTGCCAGCTTGACAATCACGATCACTCGCGCTTCCTGACCCGTACGAACCACGTGGTCGGACGGCTCGGAGAACTGGGTTATAAAGCGGCGGAGCAGGGCACCAGCAAGGGCCTGTTCCGGGCCGCGGTCCTGGTCCAGATGAGCTGGCCCGGCGCTCCCGGGATCTATTACGGCGATGAAGCCGGCGTCTGCGGCTTTACGGATCCGGACAACCGCCGCCCCTATCCCTGGGGCCGCGAAGATCAGGGGATGATCGATTTTTACGAAAATCTGATCCGCCTGCGCCGGCGGCATCCGGCGCTGCGGAAAGGTTCGCTGCGGATCATAAAAGGGGAGCAGGGGCTGCTGGTCTTTGCCCGCCTTACCGCAGAAGAATGCCTGCTGACGGTCGTTCATCAGGGGATCCAGGAAAAGGAGATCACGCTTGACCTGAAGGAGATCGACGGGATCGGCGCAGCGAAGCTGCACCGGCTGATCCGCAGCGATGAAAACGGCTACAACCTGGGCTGGGAAGAAATTGCAGCTGAGAACGGCAACGCCGATCTGACGCTCGCTCCGCGCGAGTCTGATCTGTACCTGCTCAGCCGGTAACTGAAGAAGCGCTCCCCTGTTTTGCGGGATAACGAAAGGCGAAACGTATGACATCCTTCGAACAGAAAATATATGACGAGGTCCTGCGGGATCATCCTGCAGTCGTTGAATTCCGGCGCGATCTGCACCGCCATCCGGAGATCGCGCGGGAGGAATTCCGTTCGCAGGCGCGGATCGAGGAAGAACTGGACAAGATCGGCCTGGCACACTGGCGCTCTGCCGGGACGGGCGTTATGGCGAAGCTGGAAGGCACGAAGCCCGGCCCCGTCCTGCCTGCCGGAGACGGCCGCCCCCGCTGCCTGGTGCTGCGGGCGGATACCGATGCGCTGCCCGTCGATGAAAAACACGAGTGTGAATATAAGAGCGAGATCCCGGACCGCATGCACGCCTGCGGACACGACGGCCACACCGCGTCGCTGATCGGGGCGGCACGGCTGCTGGCAGCACACCGCGATCTGTTTTCGGGAACCATCCTTTTTGCCTTCCAGCCGGGCGAGGAAGTCGGCTACGGCGGCTACGCCATGGTGGGAGAAGGACAGGTCGACGAAGCGACCCGTTCCTTCGGTTTTCACACCGCCTCCGAGCTGCCGGGCGGAAAGGTCGTACTGATGCCCGGCCCGAACAACGCCAGCGTGGACTGGTTCCGCATCACGGTGGAAGGCTTAAGTGCGCACGTCTCCAAGCCGGATCTGGGCGTGGACGCGCTTTACATTGCCTCTCAGATCGTCGTGGCGCTGCAGTCGCTGGTGACCCGCATGAGCAGCCCGATGGAACATCTTCTGATCGGCGTCGGGAAGCTGAACGCCGGCACCGCTTACAACGTCATTGCGGATCACGCCGAAATGGAAGGCACCGTGCGCAGCCTGGATCCCGAACTTCGGATCCTGACACAGCAGCGGATCGAAGCGCTGGTTCAGCATACGGCAGCGCTCTACGGCGCTGAAGGCAGCGTTGAATGGGATGATTTCACGCCGGTCCTTGTCAACGACGAAGCGGCCACGAAAGAGGTGCAGAAGATCGCGTTCTCGCTCTTCGGAGAAGAAAACGTGATCACTTCCCGCAAGCCCTCCCTGGGCGGCGACGATATGGCGGTCTTTATCGATAAGGTGCCCGGCGCCTATGCGTACGTCGGCTCCTGCGATCCGAAGCTGCCGGAAAGCGGCCGCTCGCACCACCATCCCTGCTTCGATATCGGGGAGGACTGCCTGATCCTTTCGGAAGCGCTGACCGTCTGCTACGCGCTGGCCTACATGAACGGGGAAGTGTAATATCCATGTTCGGAAGAAAAAAGAAAGAAATACATGCTTACGACCGTGAGACTCTGCAGCCTATGATCCGCTGCAGCATCTGCACGGGCGAAAAAACGGCCGGCTTCCGCGAGAAGAAAACCGGCCGTTTTAAAGAAATGATGCTGATCCGCAGCGACAGGGACCTGAAAGAATTCCGGCGTCAGTACGGGATCCCGGAGGGCGAAGAGATCCCGACCGAGTACTGATTTGAAGCTTATTCGGGAGAACTTAAATGGTCGAAATAAAAGCTTTTGAAAAAGACGATATCGACAGGGTAGTCGCTTTTGAGCGCGATCTTAGAGAGCAGGAACCGGACACCTACTACTGGGATCCGGATGAAGCTTACAGAAAACATCTGGAGCAAAGTTTTGAGGATGAACGTTTCAATACGGCAATATCATTTATCGCTGTGAAAGAAGATAAAGTTATCGGCAGAATTGACGCTTCTCTGATCAGCAGCCGGAGCGACGCATCTTGCTTCAGCGCTTATATGGATTGGATCTGCGTGCTGAAAAGCGAAAGGCACAACAAAGTTGCTCAGGCACTGCTCAACGCATTGAGAGAGGAATGCAAGAAACGGGACGTCGGCGTATTGATCGCCTTAATGGCAAACAATGAAGAAGCACAGGCTTTTTATAAGGGTGTTGAAGACGCCTCGATCCATGACACCGGCATCTGGATCAACGTCAGATAGGAAACCCGAAACCATTAAAAAACAGACTGTTGGGATCAACAGTCCGTTTTCTTGTCAGACAGGCCCGTCACACGCTTACCGTATCTTCCTGGCTTCCAGCAGCTGCCGAAGGTTCCTCCGTCACGCCGTCTTTGATCCGGATGATCCGGTCCGCGTACGAAGCCATGCCAGGATCGTGGGTCACCAGGATCACGGTCTGACCGAAGTCCTCCGTGATCTTCCGGAAGAGCTGCGCGACCTTTTCCGCATTTTCGGCGTCCAGGTTGCCGGTCGGCTCGTCCGCCAGCACCAGGGCAGGAGAGGTCACGAGCGCCCGCGCCAGCGAGACCCGCTGCTGTTCGCCGCCGG
This sequence comes from Lachnospiraceae bacterium, assembly GCA_016290595.1. Taxonomy (GTDB): domain Bacteria; phylum Bacillota; class Clostridia; order Lachnospirales; family Lachnospiraceae; genus UBA6987. The sequence continues at coordinate 16,632 of JAEEUR010000049.1, forward strand.
ACATTTCATGCGGGAACTTATCGCGGCAGTAGCCGATCTCAAGCTT
>JAEEUR010000004.1 GCA_016290595.1 Lachnospiraceae bacterium
GACGTGAGCAAGGGTACGATCCGCCTGCCGTGGAATAAAGAACTACCAACGGAGCTGATACAGACAATCGCTCGCTGGTGCTATAAGGAGTACGAAAAAGATTCAATCGATGACGATGGAGCAAATTAACCGCTATACGACCTTCCGCATCGTCATGGCTTCCGTCAATCTGAAAAAGAGGAAGAGCTCGCCGGACTGCCTGGTCCGGCTGCTGCGGACGGTCAGTTTCGTTGATGCGCTCGTGGCGATCCTCACCCTTCAGAACACGCTCATCATGGTAAGTTCCGGCGCGGACGCCGGGACGATGCTGCCCCTCACGGCGGTGACCGGCGCCGCCGTCTGGCTCGCCGCTTTTCTCCTGTCTGTCGGAGCGGTTGCGCGGGGGATCCGACAGCTGAAAGAGGAATAGACTGCCGCTGACAAAGAAGGCCCCGGCAGGTCCTGCGGACCGCCGGGGTCTTCTGTCGATCTTCCGCCTGTCAGCCGGCGACGCGCCTCCCTACAGGGGAAAAGCCACGGCGTCCGCGTACAGTTTTTTCAGGATGCCAACGAAGCTGCGAAGGCTTTCCCGCCGGTCCTCCCGGTGCGTGCACAGAACGCAGGAAAAGCTCTCCGCGCAGTCGAAGGGGATCCAGGCAAACTGACCGCTGTGGTCGTTCAGAAAGCCAGGCGCAAGGCACACGCCACGCCCCGCCGCCACGTTGGTCAGCGTCGTGTCGTGATCCGCGCTGTTGAAATAGGCGATCTTCCCGGAACTGATGAGGCGGTGCTGGACCGTGCGGAGCGCGGCCGGGGAGCCCCCGCCCACCATCAGCGTCCGGCCGTACAGGTCTTCCTCGCGGATCAGATTCTTCTCCGCCAGCGGATCGTCCCGCTTCGCAATCAGGTAGATCCGGCTCTCAAACAATTCATGCACCTGGATGCCCGGGACCTGGCGGGTCTGCTCCTTCAGGGCAAACACGATATCCGCCTCGTTCTGCAGGAAGACTTCCATGCTGTTTTCGTAACGGAAGACCGGCGTGATCTGGACGTCGGGCATCTCTTCCGCGAAGAGGCGCATGGCTTCCGGAAGGAAGTAAAGTGCCTGCCGTACCGACATGCAGACGGAAATGCTGTCCTGATATTTCGCGCTGAAGTTCTGCCCCTGCTCTACCGCGCGCTTCAGGTCCTCCCGCATGCCGGAAAGAAAAGAAACGAACTGCGCGCCGGCCGGAGTAAGCTGCGCGCCTTTGCCGCTCCGTTCGAAGACCGCGAAACCGATCTCCTCTTCCAGAAGGCGGATCTGGTAGGAAAAGGTCGGCTGGCTCACGAACATGTTGTCGGCCGCCCGGCTGAAGTTTAAGGTCCGGGCAAGTTCAATGCAGTAATCGATCTGCTTGGTGGTCATGGCAGGCCCTCGTCATTTAAATATTAAATTGATTATAGCATGTTTCAATTGGACTTTGCAATATTCGGCCGATATAATGAAGTCATGAAAAGAAAACCGGCCAAGGCCGGTAAAGATAAGCGGAGGGCATGAGCATGGCTAAGACACTGATCGCATTTTTCTCAAGAGCGGATGAAAACTATTTCGGCGGCGCGATGCGCTACGTAAAGGTCGGCAACACGGAGATCGTGTGCGGGATCATTAAGGAACTGACCGGCGCGGACAGCTTCAAAATCGAAATGAAGACCCCCTACTCCCCGGTCTACATGACCTGCATTGAGGAAGCCAAGAAGGACCTGCGCGCGAACGCCCGTCCGGAGCTGGTCTCGTATCCCGACAGCCTCGGTGAATACGATACGGTCATCCTGGCCTACCCGAACTACTGGGGCACGATGCCGATGGCGGTCGTGACTTTCCTGGAGAAGTATGATTTCAGCGGCAAGACCATCCTGCCCCTCTGCACGAACGAAGGAAGCGGCATGGGGTCCAGCGAGCGCGACATCAGGAAATACGCTCCCGGCGCCGAACTGAAGAAAGGGCTTTCCGTCACCGGCAGCCAGGCCGCGGACGCGAAGGGCGCCGTTCAGAAATGGCTCGCCGAAAACGGCCTGCTGTAAGAAAACGCGGAAGCCCCGAAGCAGAACATTAACGAAAAAAGAAAGGATATCGCCATGGAATACATCACACTGAATAACGGGATCAAATGCCCGGTCATTGGGATCGGCACCTTCATGCTCTCCCCCGCCGACGCGGAAAACAGCGTCCGGGAAGCCCTGAAGATGGGCTATTCCCTCGTGGACACCGCGAACGCCTACGTCAACGAGCGCGCCGTCGGCCGCGGCATCAGGGAAAGCGGCGTCAGGCGCGAAGACGTCTTCCTTTCCACCAAACTCTGGCCGAGCGAGTATGAAAACGAAAACGCGGTCGACGAGACCCTGGAGCGTCTGGGCGTCGCTTACGTCGATCTTCTCTACATCCACCAGCCCGCGGGGAACTGGCTTGCTGGCTACCGTCAGCTGGAGAAGGCGTACCGGGAAGGCAAGGCGAAAGCCATCGGCATTTCCAACTTTGAAGGAAAGTACATCGAAGAGCTGCGGAATAAGTGGGAGATCGCGCCGCAGTTCATTCAGGTGGAAGCGCATCCCTATTTCACTCAGCAGGAACTGAGAAAAACCCTGAATCAGTACGGCATCCGGCTGATGAGCTGGTATCCGCTGGGACACGGCGACCTGGCGCTCATCAATGAGCCCGTCTTTGCCGGCCTCGGCAAAAAGTACGGCAAAACGCCCGCGCAGGTCATCCTCCGCTGGCACACCCAGATGGGCTTTGCCGTGATCCCGGGGAGCAAAAACACGGACCACATCCGCGACAACCTGAACATCCTCGACTTCACGCTGACGGACGGGGAAATGGCTGAGATCGCGAAGCTTGACAAGGGCGTCCGCTACTATCACCGCACCGACGCGCAGCTCGTGCAGTTTGCCGGCTGGCGGCCGTCGTTCGAGAAAGCCTGAGGCAGGCGGACCGTGAAGCGGGCGCTTATCGCCGCGGTCCTTGCGGCGCTCCTTCTTGCCTCCTGCGGGGCGGAAGGACAGGCGGGCAGCCTTGACGCGGATGCGGCGTCACCGGGGGCGGAAACGGAAGACAGCAAGACGGGAGAAGCCATGAATAGTATTTTTTCGGAATACCCGAACGTAAAGATCAGCGGGATCGACGTTTCCTCCCTGAATGACGCGGAGCTGGCGCTTCTCCGTACGCAGGCCGCGTACTGCCAGGCTATGACGGATGCGGACGTCGGGGCTCTGCGCGCGCTGGTTGCCGAAGATACGGTCTTCGTCCACATGAGCGGCCGGCAACAGACCCGCGAAGAGTATTTTGCCGACATCGCGGACGGCAGTCTTCGCTACTATACGATCGGCATCGCCGATCCCGTCATCCGGATAGACGGCAGCAAAGGCAGCATCACTTTCACTTCCGTCCTGAATGCCAGCGCCTACGGCGCGCGGGGGACCTACCGCATGAAAGGTACGCATTACTATGAACTGAGAGGCGGCAGCTGGATCGCCGTCAACAAGTGAGGATAACATGATGAAAAAGAACTTAATGAAAATCAGTATCCCGGCTCTCCTGCTGGCACTGTGCCTGCTTGCCGCAGGCTGCGGCAAAAATGATCCCGGCACGGAAGGACAGACTTCCGCACCCGCTTCCGAAACCGCCGCATCCACGGCGGACGCGCCGTCCGGGAGCAGCGGGGCCGGAACGGATGCGTCTGCCGCTTCACCTGCCGGAACCGCGGAAAGCGCCTCCCGCATCCTGGTCGTTTATTTCTCCCGGACGGGCGAGCAGTATACGGTCGGCGTGATCGATCACGGCAATACGGCGATCGTCGCGGAAATGATCGCGGAGAAGACCGGCGCGGACCTGTTCGAAGTGCTGCCTGCGGAAGACCGTTATCCGATGACCTACAAGGAACTGACCGACGTCGCGAAGCGAGAGCAAAGCGAAAAGGCGAGACCCGCATACGCGGGAACCATTCCGGATCTTTCCGCATACGATACCGTTTTTATCGGCGCGCCGGTCTGGTGGGGCGACTGGCCGATGATCATGTACACCTTCTTCGAGGAGAACGCTGCGGCGCTCGCCGGAAAGAACCTGATTCCCTTCTCGACGCACGAAGGCTCCGGCCTCTCCGGCTTCGACAAAAAGCTCTCCTCTGCCATTCCCGGCAGCACGGTGTTAAAAGGCCTCGCGGTCCGCGGGAACGACTGCCAGAACAAGCAGGACGACGTCAGAAAGAGCGTGAACAGCTGGATCGGTGCGCTCGGCTTCTGATTTCGAGTTTCAAGGACAAAACAAGCTCCCGGAAACAGTATGTTTCCGGGCGTTTTCATGTTATAATGACGCCGCAGGCAATCACTTTTTCAATACGGGAGAAAAGAAAATGAGCAAGAAGATCGTTGTTGTCAACGCAGGACCGAGAAAGGGCTGGAATACCGACACCCTGCTCACCGAAGCGTCAAAGGGCGCGGAATCGGCGGGAGCGGCCGTTACGCGCTTTGACCTTTTCCGCCTGGAGAAATACACCGGATGCATCTCCTGCTTCGGCTGCAAGCGTGAGCGCTTCAAGGGGCACTGCGTCTGTCGCGACGGCCTTACGCCGGTACTGGATGCCATCCGCGAAAGCGACGGCCTCATCATCGGCTCGCCGAACTATCTGAGCGAGCTGACCGCCTCGTTTCGCGCGCTGTACGAGAGGCTGATCTTCCAGAACCTGACCTATAATCTCGAAACGCCCTGCTGCAATGAGCGGCCGGTCCCGGTCCTGCTGATCATGACGAGCAACGCGCCGGATACGATGTACCTGGACATGATGTGCGGCTATCAGCAGACACTTAGCCGTTTCGTCGGCCCGACGGACCTTCTCATCAGCGGCAATACGCTGCAGCTTAAGGATTACGGAAAGACCGACTGGCCCTGGACCCTGTTCGATCCGGAAGCGAAGAAACTTCGGCATGAGACCGTCTTCCCGCAGGAATGCCGGGCTGCGTTTGAAAAAGGCGCCCGCCTGGCCGGAGGCGGCGACGTCAGATAAGGCGCGCGAAGAAAGGCCTGACGACCGCGGAGGAACCTCATGAATAAGATCAGAGCGATCACATATGCCCTTCTGGCGGCAGTCTTTTACGCCGTCAACGTTCCTCTGTCCAAAATCCTGCTGGACCACGTCGGGCCGACGACCATGGCTGCCCTGCTGTATCTCGGCGCCGGCCTGGGGATCGGCCTCCTCTCGCTCCTCCGGCGGGGCGACCGGCAGCGTTCGGAAAAACTTGATCGGAAAGATCTGCCTTACGTGCTCGGCATGATCGTGCTCGACATCGCGGCGCCCATCTTCCTCATGCTCGGCATCAGCATCGGGTCGTCCGCCAACGCCTCGCTGCTCGGCAACTTTGAGATCGTCGCGACCACGCTGATCGCGCTGTTTGTCTTCGGGGAAGCGGTGACCGGAAGGCTCTGGGCGGCCATCGGCCTGATCACGCTTTCCAGCATCATGCTCTCCTTCGAGGGCGCCGGCAGTTTCAGTTTCTCCTACGGCTCGCTCTTCGTGCTGCTCGCGACGGTCTGCTGGGGCCTGGAAAACAACTGCACGCGGAAGATATCTTCCAAGAGTACTTACGAGATCGTCGTGCTGAAGGGGATCTTTTCGGGCTCGGATCGCTCGTGGACTGGTATGGAAAAGTATTAGTTGGTAATGTGCTATAATTGGCCGGGAGAGAAAGCTGCCTCCTAAATCTTGTTATTGGCCGAGTGATCCCGGAAGTCTTGCGGGATCAGTTCATAGTCAACGGAGGTCTGCCATTCGCCCAGCTGATCCCTCCAGGCGTTGTGATTGACCCTTATCTTCCGAAAGCCCAACAGTTCGTAAACGTGCTGTGCTCTGAGATTCTTCAGATTCGTATCCAGAACGATCTTCGTAAATCCCATGGAAAACAGTTCTCTGATAAACAAACTCAGAATGATTCGCCCGAGTCCCCTGTTCCGATGATCGGACTCGCATATTTTGATGCCTATCTCTGCCGTACGGCCGCCCATATTGCGATAATTCATCTCTCCGACAGGCCGGCCGCCGTATTCAATGATCAGCCTGCGCCCCTTTTCATCACTGTCCTGCGCGATTTTCCTGCCGACCTCATCCGGCGTCGTACCGAGCCCGTTCGGGAATCCGGCGTGAGCCATCACCGTTCCGTCATTCCACCAGGCGGCAAGCTGCCGGCAGTCCTCAGGAACTGCATTTCGTATACGGATGCCGTCAAAACGAATGTCCATTCTCTTACCTCACAAAATCCCGGGGTTCGGGATGCTTTGCCCTCCGGCAAACCGTATCATACCATAATGCCGTCCGTTTCGGAAGACAAACCGCCTGATCTTGATCCGCCGGCGGGATCTCCGTGCGCCGATCAGACGAAATCAAGTTTTCTCTTGACAGACGGAGTGGCGCCCGATATAAAGAAAACATAAGAAAGCGACAATACGGCAGGCCTTTCGGAAGCGAAAGGGACCCGCCAACAATGCAGAACAGGCATCGGACAGAAGGGAGAAGCGTATGGGAAAGCTGAGGATCGGCTGGTCTGAGATCAGTATTACGCCGGACAAAAAGATCGCTTTGGCGGGACAGTTCGCCGAGCGCATTTCGGAATATGTGGAAAAACCGATCACCGCGACGGCGATGGCGGTCACGGACGGGACGGAGCAGATGACGCTGGTCTCCTGCGACCTGGTCTCCATCGGCTGGAACCTGGTGCAGGCCGTCCGTAAAAATCTGGAGGGCAATGCGCTCGGCATCGATCCGATGAAGGTCGTTCTGAACGCCATCCACACCCACACGGGCCCGCTCTATAAGAACATCCGCCGCTCTGCCGGCGTCGTGGGAACGTCCTCCAACAACCGTACTCTTCTGCAGTCCCTGCTCCCGGAGGGTTCGAGATACGTGGAGAGCGCGCCGGTCAGCAACAACCCCGACATCGCCTCCCGGGAAGAGGTGCTGGAGCTTCTCATCGAGCGCATCACCCGGGTCATTCTGGAAGCCTGGTCAAAGCTCGAGGATCAGGGCTTCGTGAATGCTTTCGGCCGCGCTGCGGTCGGCATGTGCCGCCGCGCGAAATATTCGGACGGCACCGCCGCGATGTGGGGCGAGACCAACACGGCCTGTTTCGTCTCCGTGGAAGGCGGCGAGGATACCGGCGTGGAGCTCCTCTACGTCTATAATGAAGCGCGCAGGCTGACCGGCGTGGTCGTGAACATCGCCTGCCCGGCGCAGGCCGTCCAGCACAGACTCTTCGTCTCTCCGGATTTCTGGGGCGAAGCGAAGATGCTTCTCCGCAGGCGCTTCGGCGAGGATCTCTACGTGCTCGCTCTCTGCGGTCCGGCCGGCGATCAGTGCCCGGTCGACATCGTCCGCTGGGTCGAGCCGTATTCCGACGTGAACGACCCCAATATCATCCGCAAGCATCCGCTGAAGCGGAAAGCCGACCCGTCCATGTTCGACCTGGAGGGCATGCGGAAGGCAGGCAGGCGCATCGCCAACGAAGTTGCGGAGATATACGATGAGGTGGAAGAAAAGCTGAAGGCCGGCGCCGAGACGGTCCAGAGCGAGGTGCCTTTTAAGCATATCGTCTATGATATGCAGCTGCCGGTCCGTCGCGTGACCATCACCGAGTACAAGGCGGCCCGAAAGGAAGTCGAGGACTATCTCCGCAGCCATCCGGGCGACGTGGATTACAACGTGGCCGCGAACCTTCAGATCTTCCTGGGCACGATGCGCCGCTACGAAGAGCAGCAGACCTTCAATATCTGCGACGCCGAGACGCACATCGTGCGGCTGGGGACCGTCGCCATCGGCACCGATCCCTTCGAGCTGTTCCTGGATTACGGCAACCAGATCAAGGCGCGTTCCGAGGCAGAGCAGACCTTCCTGATCCAGCTGGCCAACGGCTCCGAAGGCTATCTGCCGACCGAGAAGGCCGAGCAGGGCGGCCATTATTCCGCTTTCGTCTCCTCCGGCGTCGTCGGACACGAGGGTGGCGACCAGTACGTCCGCGAGACCCTGAAACACATCCGCGAGCTTTTTGCGGAGTGAGGATCCGATTATATAAAAAAGGCAGCCGCACGGGGAAGGACTCTCCGCGCGGCTGTTTTTTTACTTGCCTGTATTGCTGCCTGCTCTTCTCTCACCCTTCTGCGGGCGCCGCTTTTTCTGCCGCAGCAGCTTCCGCCGCGATCAGCTTCTCCCTCTCCTTGTCCGCGGTCCGCATAGCCAGCTGCATGGTGATTCCGATGATCAGCATGAGCGCCGACTGGAACACCAGCACGCCGCGGTAGGTGCCGGTCATGTCGTAGACCGTCCCCATGATGGGCGAACCCAGCGCGTAGCCGGCCGTATTGATCGCCACGATGATGCCCATGATCTTCGGGTAATCCTTCCGGCCGAACATATCGGAGGCGATAAGCGGCAGGACGACCGTTTCCAGCGGCATCGCGAACGCGATGATCACTTCATAGGTGGCCGCGAGGAAATAGCTGGTCGCGTTCACCCGGCTGAGCAGGAAGATCGCGATCACCGCCGCCAGGTCGCAGATGAGAAGCGTCGTTTTCAGACCGAGGTGGTCGTAAGAGACGCCCGCCAGGATCTTCGTGGCCGCCAGCATGAGCGTGAAGAGGCTGAAGACGGTCGCGATAAAGGAGGTGTCCAGTCCCACGTCCTCCAAATGCGCGGAGGCCACGCTGGTGATCGACTGCAGGCAGGCGCCGGTCAGGAACACGCAGACCGCAGTCACCCAGAAGAGCGGCTTTTTCATGGCTTCCTGCCGGGAAACGCCCGTCCAGGAGATCTGGCCTTTCCGTTTGCCCTTCACGGGCGCCTCGTGCTGTTCCTGCTCCGGGGCGTTCCGGAAGAAGCACACGACGATGGTTCCGATGACCAGCAGCGCGCACGCGGTCAGCAGGTACGCCTTCTGATAGCCGAAGCCGCCGGAGGCCTCGTCGTGGATGATAGGCATAACGATCTGCGCCGCAAAGGCGCCGCCCACGCCGTTCGAGGCCAGGATGATCCCCATGATCGTCCCCTGATTTTTCGTGAACCAGCGTCTGACGAAATAGCCGACGACCGAAGTCGTGCTCCACGCCAGGCCCGCGCCGAGGCAGATGCCGGCCGCATAGATATACCAGACGCTCGTGGCAAAATAGTACAGCAGACAGAAGGCGATCAGGGACAGGAAGCCGCAGGCCAGCATCCGCCGTTCGCCCCATTTTTTGATCAGTACTCCGAAGAAGATATTCAGCACAGCAGTCGTGATGTAGCGCAGGCTGTCGCCGATCGCGTACCGGCTTCTCGGGATCTCCAGCGCCGTCGTCACCGCCTTCAGGTAAAGGCTGCGCGTGCTGCTGCAGAATCCAAGCGTCGAGAAGAGCGTCAGTACGCCCAGTGCGAAAATGACCCATTTGTAATCGAGTTTCTTTTTCATTCTGTTTTCTCCGGATAAAACAACATTCGGAGCGGACGCCCCCCTTTTCTTTAGTTATACCCCGATTCCGTACCTTTGCACAAGGGCTATCTGCTGTTTTTCACAAACTTTTTATGGTATAATACAGGAAAGAAAGGAGTTTCCATGATTCATTCCGTTCTTATCATCGGTCAGTCCAATATGGGCGGGCGCGGTTTCCTCGCCGACGCCGAGCCTCTCACCGATCCTAACCACCGCCTCGTCTTAAAGAACGGACGCTGGCAGAAGATGTTCCGCCCGGTCAATCCGGACCGGAAGACGTCCGCCGTCTGTCTGGCGGAGAGCTTTGCGGAACTCTACCGGGAAAACCACCCCGACGCGGAGATCGGGATCATCCCCTGCGCGGACGGAGGCACCAGCCTCATCCAGTGGCGGCCGGGCAGCCTCCTGCTCGATCATGCGCTGATGCAGCTTTCCCTCGCGGAGCGGACCTCCACGCTGGTCGCCATTCTCTGGCACCAGGGCGAGAGCGACTGCGATCCGGAAAGCTGGCCCTTGTATGAGGACCGCCTCACCGAGATCCTGCACGCCATCCGTCAGGTACCGGCCTGCGGGGACGTTCCTTTCCTGATGGGCGGGCTGGGGGATTATCTGCCGCTCTATGCGGAGAAGTTCGCGAATTACGTGCATATCAACGACGCCCTGCGCCGCATTGCCGAGAAGGAACCGCTCTGCGGCTACGTGCCGGCGGAAGGCCTCGCTTCCAACCCGGATCACATGCATTTCAGCGCGCCGGCTCTGCTGGAGTTCGGCCGGCGCTATTACAGGGTCTTTGAGCCCTTTGAGAAAAAGGACCGGATCTTCCCGGAGAAGTCCTGTCCTCTCGACGCACGCCACAGTGCGCTCGAAGCGCTGTAAGCCCTGTTTACGCAAAGAGGCTGCCGCCCGAAGGAGGATCCTTCGCTGACGGCAGCCCTTTTTTATTCCCTGTACATTTTTACTGCAGCACCGGGCCGTTGTTTTTGCGCTCCAGCGCCTCCTGTTTGTTGCCTCTCGTAACGGTGTTTTACTCTTCCGGCCGCAGGTAGCGCATAAACAGCGGGATGCGCTTTTCCCAGTCCGCCTCGCAGTGCTGAGCGCCGGGGATGACCGCCGCCGCCACGTGGCCGCCGGCGCCGGAAAGCGCGGCCGCCATATCGAACATGACTTCCCACTCGTCCGGCTGCTCTTCCGTTTCCGCGCTGCCGTAGTCCATATAGATGCGGGTGGGCGCCGCAAGCCGCTTTTTGGCGATCAGCCTTTTCAGGCGCTCCGGATGCAGGAACAGGCAGGGAGAAAGCGCGGCGGCCCCGGAAAAGATCTTATTGTAGGCGACTGCCGCATAGACGGCCATCAGACCGCCCATGGAGCTGCCCGCGATCATCGTATAGGCCCGGTCTGGCAGCGTCCGGTACTGCGCGTCGATCTCCGGCTTGAGCTGAGCGGTGATCCAGTCCATGGTCTGCCGGCCGCGTCCTTTAAGCCGCCCCAGATTCCAGGCCGAAAAATCCCAGGGCGAGTATTCGGACAGCCGGTTGTTGCCTTCCGGGTTGCATTCGATGCCGACGACAATGACCTGCTGCTTCGATTTTTTCAGGTATTCCCGCATCCCCCAGCTTTTTCCGTAGGTCGCGTGGCGGTCGTAAAATACGTTGTGCCCGTCAAACATGTAGAGCACCGGATACCGCCGCTCGGTCTTTTCATAATCTCGGGGCAGACAGATATAAAGCCGGCGCGGCTTTTTCGTCGGAAGGCCGGGTATCTGGATCTTCTGAATAATGATCACGGGGAGTTCTCCTCTGTTTTCGCTGAATCTGCCGCGGCCTGAGATGGTTCCGGGACCGGCACCGGCCGCACCGGCTTTAGAGTACCGCATTTTTCGCCGGATTGCAAGCGGCTGCGCTTCTTCGTTTCATCCTGCCGGAAAGAAAATCTTTCTCCCCTGCGGCTTTTGTGCTATGATACGGGATAAAAGCAGACGCGGGAAACAGGCGCGCCGTTCGCTGCCGCTGCCGCCCGGCATTCCGCCGGCTGCCGCCGCCTTCTTCGGCTATCCCGGCCCCACCGTCAAGGACCGCGGAGAGCGGAAAGGGACCGTGGACTACAAATGATCAGCGCATAAAAAAGCGGCTGCCGCCCCTGAACGGGACGGCAGCCGCTTTTCGTTCGGCTCTGCGCCGCAGTCCGGCTTATGCCTCGGCGTGATCCACCTTGTACATATGGGTGATCAGGTCGATCAGCTTGTTGGTGTAGCCCCACTCGTTGTCGTACCAGGCGATCAGCTTCACGAAGTGATCGTTCAGCATGACGCCGGCAGTCTCGTCGAAGATGCAGGTCTCGAAGAAACCGGTCAGGTCGGTGGAAACGATCTGATCTCTGGTGCAGGTGATGATGCCCCTCATGTTGGTGTGGGCCGCTTCCCGCATCGCATCCAGGATGTCATTGTAGTTGGTCTGCGTCTTTAAGCGGCAGGTCAGGTCCACCACGGAGACGTCGTTGGTGGGAACGCGGAAGCTCATACCGGTAAGCTTGCCCTTCAGCTCGGGCAAAACCAGCCCGACAGCCTTGGCAGCGCCGGTGGAGGACGGGATGATGTTCCCCAGCACGCTGCGGCCGGTGCGCCAGTCGCGGCCCGCACGGGCGTCGACGGCTTTCTGCTTGGCCGTGGCGGAGTGGATGGTGCTCATCAGGCCTTCTTCGATACCGAAGGTATCGTTGATGACCTTGGTCATGGGCGCGAGGCAGTTGGTGGTGCAGGAGGCGTTGGAGACGACCGTCATATCCGGGGTGTAGTTCCAGTGGTTGACACCCATGACGAAGGTCGGCATTTCGCCCTTGGCCGGCGCAGAAATGGCAACTTTCTTGGCACCGTTGGTAAAGTGGCCCGACGCACCTTCGACGGAGTTGAAGGCGCCGGTGGTCTCTAAGATGTACTCCGCGCCGCAGGCATCCCAGCGGATGAGATTCGGATCATTCTCACTGAAGACCCGGATCTTCCGGCCGTTCAGGATCAGGTGCTGTTCGTCGCGCTCGATCATGCCCCGGAAGGTATGGAAAATGGAGTCGTATTTGGCCTGATAGACCATGTAATCAAGATCCGCGTTCCGCAGATTGATGCCGCAGATCTCATAGTTGTCGCAGCCGCGCTCCTCCAGGATACGCATGGCGACACGACCGATACGTCCGAAACCGTTGATACCGATTTTGATTGCCATAAGAATTGGCCTCCGATCTGTTTAGTAACTTTAGTATAACAGATAGGAGGCCGGTTTGTCTTTACTTTTTTGTTTTATTCTTATTAATTTCCGAAAGTTTTTCTTTGTCGCCGCGACAAAGAGGGGTTGTCAGGGTAAGAATGCTGCGCCTCGCCGCCCGGACGAAAACTTTCTGAGAACGCATGCCCTGCCTCGCCGCCGGTACGAAGTTTTTCTGAGAACGCGTGCCCCTTTTCAAGGGCCCCGCTAGTTCTCACTAGTCGCTTCGCTAAATCGTTCGAAAAACTTGTCCGGCCGGCTCGGCAAACCACGCTGGTTCGCACGGTGCGTTCGCAATGTGCTCGAAAAGTATTGTCCGGCTCGCTCGGCGATTTCATTCCAAAACAAATTTTTTTAAGGAGTGAAGCCCTGCATTTTGTCGAAGATCTCGTAGAGTTTGAGGAAGGGGTCCTCCGCGGGGGCGACGGTCTCGCCGAGTTCCTGCACGGTCTTTCCGTCCGCCGCCGTTTCCCAGCGCGGCAGCCCTTCTCCGTTCGGGTCGCCGGTCCTGATGAAATTGACGTAATAGCCGACCATCTGATCGCTCAGACCGTAGTCGCGCGCCCCGAAAAGGCGGCTGTTGTCCGGGATATTGCCATAGAGATAGACCTCCTCGCCGCTGTGCCAGGTGCCGAGGCGGCCGTTGTCCTTCGTGAACCAGTATTCATAGACCGGTATGCCGTTAGCGGCGGCCAGGCGTGTCAGGCAGTAATGCGGATAGGTAAAGTAGGCCGCGCTGAAGATATCTGCCCAGTTCCGGTCGGCTTCTTCATCCGTCGAAGCGGGCAGCAGCGCCAGGACCTCGTCCGCGTACTCCTTGAAAAGGCCGCGCACCCGCTGCTCGTAGTTTTTCAGCTTCGCGTGCGAAAAGATGATAAACGGAGCGCTTTCTTCCCTGTTGAAGCCGTGCAGCAAAGCCTCTCCGTTGATCCGGCCGGCCTTGTAGGCTTCGTAGGGCAGCTCAGCGAGGGCGTAACCGTCCACGGTCATGTGGTGCTGCGTATCCGCTTCGCCGACCAGCTTTTCGGCCGGCAGTTCGCGCAGATCCTTGACGGAGGCGGCTTCATAGCGCTGCAGCAGCTTCTGCCCGGACTTGAGCGCTTCGTCGAACAGACGGAAGGAATGCGGCGGCTCGGGGCTCGCGACGGTGGAGCTTTCCATCACCGCTCGCCGGAACAGGCCCTTCGCGAGCGGCGAGGTGCAGATCGCGCTGACGGCGGCCGCGCCGGCGGATTCGCCGGCCAGCGTCACGTTGTCCGGATCCCCGCCGAAGACGGCGATATTGTCGCGCACCCATTCCAGCGCCTTGATCTGGTCCAACAGGCCGTAGTTGCCGGTGCTGCCGTTCTCGTCCTCCGCCGCCAGCTCGTCCAGCGCAAGATAGCCGAATACGCCGAGCCGGTAGCCCATATTGACGACGATGACGCCGTTTCTGGCCAGCGTCTCGCCGTTATAGTCCTGATACCAGGGCTGGCCGGTCTGCAGGGAGCCGCCGTGAATATAGACCAGGACGGGGAGCTTCTCTCCTTCCTTCGCGCCGGCGGGCTGCCAGACGTTGACGTAGAGCGAATCCTCGCTCACCGGCGGCACCCAGTTGTCATCCAGACGGATCTCGTAGTCGTGGTAGCCGATGATCTGCGCGAGCGAGTCGTAGATGGGCAGATTGGTGGGCTGCATGCTCATGGGCGCGAAGCTGTCCGCCTTTAAAACGCCTTCCCACGGCTCCGGATCCTGCGGCGCCTTCCAGCGCAGCTCTCCGACGGGCGCCTTGGCGTAGGGGATGCCGGCGTAGACCGCAACGGCTCCGTCCTCGGTCAGAACACCGCTGACCTGCCCCTTCTCAAGGGTGATCACCGCCGTCTCCTGCGGTTTTTTGGCGCTGACGGCCGGCACCCGCCGGGTGGGCGGCCAGGAAAGGAGCAGAATAACGGCAAAGAGAAGGACCCAGGCGATAAAGACGCCGGCGCGGCCGGCGGCCGGCGCCTGCGTTTTGATGAGCTGTCCCCGCCAGAGGAAATAGCCGACGGAGAGCGCGATGAACGCGCCCCAGCCCCAGAGACTGTTCTTGTTCAGTTCCAGGACGGCCAGAAAAAGCAGAAACAGTAAGCCGATCAGGATCTTTTTCACCATACTAAACCCCTTGCGCCTGCAGCTCATAGAGCTTTTTGTAGATCCCGTTCATGGCAAGCAGCTCCTGGTGCGTGCCGCGCTCGCGGATGCGGCCCTTGTGCATGACCAGGATCTCGTCCGCGTGCTGGATCGTCGAAAGACGGTGCGCCACCAGGATGGAGGTCCGTCCTTCCATCAGCTTCTCCAGGGCCGCCTGGATCAGCTGCTCGGTCTCGGTATCGATATTTGCGGTCGCCTCGTCCAGGACCAGGATCTTCGGGCCGTAGGCCAGCGTTCGCGCGAAGCTTAAGAGCTGGCGCTCGCCGGCGGACAGCGTGGAACCGCGCTCGGTGACCGGCTCGTCGTACTGCGCCGGCAGGTTTTCGATAAAGTGCTTCGCGTTCGCCGCTTCCGACGCCGCGCGGATCTCTTCGTCCGTGATGCTCTCGTCCAGCAGACGGATATTGCTCCGGATATCCCCGGTGAAGATGAAGACGTCCTGCTGCACCTGCCCGATGGCGCGCCTTAAGTCCGCCAGGGACAGATCTTTGATGTTGACGCCGTCGATCAGGATCTCGCCCTTCTGGATGTCGTAGTAGCGGCCGATCAGGTTCAGGATGGAGGACTTGCCCGCGCCGGTGGCGCCTACGAAGGCGACGCGCTCGCCGGGCTCGATCACGAAGCTGATATCTTTGAGGACCCAGTCTTCGTTCTCGTAGGCGAACCAGACGTTTTTAAACTCGATCCTGCCCTTGAATTCGGTCAGGCGGACGGGATCCTCCCGCTCCAGGATCGTGTTTTTCTCGTCCAGGATCGTAAAGATCTTCTCTGCGGAAGCCATCGCGTTCTGCAGCGTGGAGAACTGCTCGGCCAGTTCCTGGATCGGCTCGAAGAAGGAGCGGATGTAGCTGGTGAAGATGTACAGAGTGCCCAGGGACAGGGTGCCGGCCAGCACCGAAACGCCGCTGCGGTAAATGATGAGCGCGTAGGCGAAGTTGGCGATGAAGGAAAGGCCCGGCCGGAACAGGCCGAAGGTGAAGAGCTCCTTCATCTGCGACTTGTACAGGTCGTCGGTCCGCTCCCTGAATTCGCCGGCCTTGGTCTTCTCACGCGCGAAGAGCTGGATCAGCTTCATGCCAGAGATGTTCTCCGACAGGAAGGTATTCAAGGCCGAGATCTTGGTCCGCACGATACGGTAGATCTTGCGGATCAGGATGCGGAAGGCCAGCGTGATCCCGAAAACGACCGGCAGGAACAGGAAGGAGATCAGGGCCAGATGCGGGTCGATGCTGATCATGACCACCGCGTAGCCGATGATCAGGACCGTATTGCTGATCAGCCGCACCAGCACCTGCGTGTACATCTGGTTCAGGGATTCCACGTCGTTGGTCACGCGCGTCACGATGCGCCCCACCGGGTTCGTGTCGAAGAACCTGAGCGGCAGGCTGTGGACGTGCTCGAAGACTTCCTGCCGGATAGTCAGGATGATGCTCTGGCCGGTCTTCTGCAGCAGCCAGTTCTGCCAGATCTGCAGGAAGAAGCCGACGACGAGGAGTCCCGCGTACATGAGGCCGATGCGGACGACGCCGCTGCGGTCGGCCGCGCGCAGCTGCGAGAGCTGATCGCTGCTCAAGAGCTTCGCTTCCCGCTCCTGCCCGTTCAGGCTGAAACGGATCCCGTAGATGACGGCCGGGTCGGTGGGATGCGCGGATACGGAGACGGCCGGATGTCCGGCCTCTTCCCAGGCCTTCAGCGGCTCCAGATCGGCCTCCGTCAGGTCCGTCAGCAGGTAGTACTCTTCGTTATAGTAGATCAGGCGGGCCACTTCCTGCACGCCGCCCGCGGAGGCCGGATTCTTCCGGCTTAAGGACAGCCCGTCGAACGTGATCTCCGCGTCCTGCGGGGACACGTAGTAGAACGGCTGGTCGTAGCCCTCGATATGGTCGTCGATGGCCTTGCCGATCAGCACCGGCTTGATCAGATCGATGCCGGTGACCGTCAGCACCAGGAAGAGGGCCAGCAGCATCGTTTTGATATGCGGTTTTACGTAAGCAAAAAGGCGGGCAAATACGTTGCCGTTATATTTTGTCTCGAGAGCTTCTTCGTTGAGCTGAGCCATGCCGCACCTCCTTCCTCAGTCCACCAGCTGAAGCTGACGCTCCAGCTGCTGCTTGCGGGCCATGGAGGCGAAGATGCCGCCCAGCGCCATCAGTTCGTCCCGCGTGCCGTATTCGGCCGGCCGGCCTTCGTCCAGCACCAGGATATGATCCGCATTCTGTACCGTGGAAACGCGGTGCGCGATGATGATGTTCGTCTTGCCGGCGCGGTATTCCTTCAGGTTCTCCAGGATCCGCTCCTCGGTATCCGTATCCACGGCGGAAAGCGCGTCGTCCAGGATCAGGATGGGGCTGTCCTTTAAGAGCGCCCGCGCGATGGAGCTGCGCTGCTTCTGGCCGCCGGAAAGGGTCACGCCGCGCTCGCCGACCATGGTCTGGTATTTTTCGGGGAATTCCATGATATTGTCGTGGATATCCGCCGCCTTGGCCGCCTTTTCGATCTCCTCCTGCGAAGCATCCAGTTTGCCGAAGGAAATATTTCCTGCGAGAGTCTGGGAAAACAGGAAGTTATCCTGAGGTACGTAGGCGATATTTTCCCGCAAAACCTTGAGCGGGATCTTCTTAATGTCATGACCGTCATAGGAGACGGAGCCGTGCTCCACGTCGTAGAGACGGCAGAGCAGGTTCACGAAGGTGGTCTTGCCCGAGCCGGTGCGGCCCATGACCGCCAGCGTCTCGCCGGGCTTGACCTCCACCGAAACGTCCTTCAGCTTGTCCGGCAGGTTCTCGCTGTAGGAGAAGGTCACGTGATCGAAGCTGATCTGCCCGCTGAAGGGCCCGACCTCGTCCGGAACCTCCGGATCCCGGATCTCACTCTCCTCGTCCATGACCTCGTGGATGCGGTTGATGCCGGCAATGCCTTGCGAAATGGAGGTGATGGCGTCGCCGAGCGCGATCATCGGCCAGACCAGGGAGCTGATATAGGAGGTGAACATGACGAAGCGGCCCAGCGTCATTTCGCCGAGCATGGTGTAGTAGCCGCCGATCACGATCGCGATCACGTAGGTGGCGCCGACCAGCAGCCGCAGCGAGGGAATGAAGAGGACGTTGACCTTCACCACGTTCAGGGAGGCCTGGCGCTTCTTCTCGTTCACTGCGCGGAAAGCCTCAAACTGCTTTTCTTCCTGCACGAAGGCCTTGACCACGCGCTCGCCGGAGACGCTCTCCTGCACGTAATCCTGGAGATCGGCGAAGGCCTTCTGCATCTTCCGGTAGCGGACCTCTATGACCTTTCCGTAGAAATAGCCGCCCACGGCCAGGACGCTCATGGGGATCAGCGTATAGAGCGTGAGCGTCAGGCTCACGTGCGTGATCATGCGGTACAGCACCAGGATCGTCAGGACCGTCGCATCAAAGGCCGTGACGATGGAGGGGCCGACCGCCATGCGGACCGCTTCCAGATCGTTGGTGAAGTAACTCATCAGGTCGCCGGTCTTGTGCTCGTGATAGTAGCGCTGCGTTAAGGTCTCCAGCTTCGCGAAAAGCTGGTTGCGCATGATGCGCTCCACCTTGCGGGCCGTCCCGAAGATGCAGTAGCGCCACACGAAGCGCCCCAGCAGGTGCATAACGCCGCAGAGAATGATCTTGAAGCACAGATCCCAGACGCCGGCCGCGTCCAGCGTATGGGACGCCAGGCCGTCCGTGACTTCGCCCATGTACTGCGGAATGAACAGCTGCACGTAGTCCACCATGAAGAGGGCGGCGAGCCCGATCAGGTAGACGGGGGAGAAACGCAGCAGCAGGGGCGTCAGGATTGCTTTCTTCTTTTTGTTCTGCCTCATAAGTGCCTCCGGCATAAAAAAGAGTGATGCGTAGCTTTGTATTATACCGCATCACTCTTCTGCTTTCAAGTAGTATTATTTTCCCTCGCCTCGCCGCCGGTACGAAGTTTTTCTGAGAACGCGTGCCCCTTTTCAAGGGCCCCGCCAGTTCTCACTAGTCGCTTCGCTGAATCGTTCGAAAAACTTGTCCGGCCGGCTCGGCGTGTGCGCGCTTACGTAGATTTCAGCTTGCTCGTGATCTTCTCGCTCGGCGTGATGTAGCGTTCCAGCGAGGTGTTGTGGTTTAAGGTGTCGACGACGCTGGCCAGATATTCGCTCATATCGACGCTGGCGTAGTAGTCGCGCTCCAGCGTTTCGGGGCTCTGGTACAAGAGATTCGTGGTCAGGACCTTGTCGACGACGCCCTCTTCCACCGCCTTATCGAAGCGTTCCATGCCGCTCGTAAAGAGGCCGAAGCTGGCGCAGGCGATGACTTTCTTGGCGCCGCGGGCTTTTAACTGCCGGCCGACGTCGATGATGCTGTCGCCGCTGGCGATCATGTCGTCCACCACGATGGCGGTCTTGCCGGTCAGATCTTCGCCCAGATACTCGTGCGCCACGATCGGGTTGCGGCCGTTCACGATGCGGGTGTAGTCGCGCCGCTTGTAGAAGATGCTCACGTTGACGCCCAGGATGTTGGCGAAGTAGATGGCCCGCTCGACCGCGCCTTCGTCCGGGGAGATGATCAGCACGTTGTCCTTGTCGAATTTCTCGTGGATGTTCAGGTTGATCATCGTCTTGATGAACTGATACGAGGTCGGCAGGTTTTCGAAGCCCATGAGCGGCACCGCGTTGCAGATGCGCGGGTCGTGCGCGTCAAAGGTCAGCAGGTTGTCCACGCCCATGCCCTGCAGCTCCTGCAGCATCATGGCGCAGTCCAGCGATTCGCGGGCCGTGCGGCGGTGCTGGCGGCTCTCGTACAGGAAGGGCATGATCACGTTGATGCGGGAGGGCTTGCCGGTGCAGGCGGAGATGACCCGCTTTAAGTTCATGTAGTGCTCGTCCGGCGACATGGGGTTCATGCGGCCGTTCAGCTCGTACTCCAGACTGTAGTTGCACACGTCCACCATGATATACAGGTCATAGCCGCGCACCGTCTGCGGCAGGATCGCCTTGGCTTCGCCGCCGCCGTAGCGGTTCAGCAGAACGGGCAGAAGATACGAATCCTCCACGTAACCGGCCTGCTTCGTCTGGCGGTCCGCCCGCCAGGCTACCAGATAGGCATTCACTTGTTTTGCCAGCTTTTCACAGCCGGGAAGAGCGATGATTCCCAGGGGACCGAAATGCTTTTGAGCCTCCATACTGCTTCTCCTCTTTGCGTCAGATTGATTGGAGCTTCGGGTGGATCATATCTGCTGCCCGGGCGTTTTCCCGCCCATAAGGCATTTTTCATCATAGCACAGGCCGGGCGTCTTGTCACGCCCTTCCGGCCTGTTTTTTTGCCAGACGGATGTCCGGGCCGGTAAAGGGCAGGATGCGGTAGGAGCCGGCGATGCGGGAGGAGACCCGGTTCGTGTAGAGCTCTTCCATCCCGTCCAGATCCAGGTTTCCCGTCAGGATCGTGCCCTTTTCCTTCAGTTCCCGCTCGTTGATCATGGTAAACAGGGCGTTCTGCGCCAGGCGCCGGCTGGTGAATTCCGTTCCCAGATCGTCTATCACGAGCAGGTCGGCCCGGTTCATCTGGCTGATAAGGAGCGGATTGTCGCTCTCCCGGCCGAAGGCCTGCGCTTCCGCCGCATCGAAGAATTCCTGGGCCGTCACCAGGCAGACCTCAAAGCCCTGCGCTTCCACCGCCTGTGCGATGATGCGGCCGAGAAAGGTCTTGCCGGTGCCGACGGGGCCCGTCAGGAACAGGCCGCCCTTCTTCTCGGCAAAGCGGGCGGCATATTCCTTCGCCGCCTTCAGGATGCCTGCCATGACCCCGCGGGCGGTCAGGCCGCCAAAGAGCCGAAGCGGCTCCGCATCGTCGTACCAGGCCAGGGAAAAGTCTTCAAAGCCGAGCTTCTCCTGAAGAAACGACGGCTGCAGGCCCGCCGCCTCCTGCAGGACTTCGGCAAAGCAGCGGCATTCCCGCCCCTCACAGCGGCCCGTATCCTGGCAGTACGGACAGGTATAGGAAGGCTCAAGATCCGCCGGCGTATAGCCTTTCGAGGCAAGCAGCGCCTCTTTCCGGCGGCTTAAGGCCTGCATTTCCGCCCGGACCTCCGCCGCCCGCGCTTCGTCGCCGCCGAAGGCGCTGCGGATCTGCTCCATGGACAGGGCAAGACGCTGCTGCTCCAGGCCGTCCAGTTCCGGAAGCTCGCGGCGGATCGTTTCCTGCCGCTGCTGCGCCTCAAACCTGGCCGCCCGGCGCCGCTGCCGGTAGATCTCTTCCACGGCGTCAAACTGTGCTTTTGTGATCGGCATCTTACTCCTCCGAACCGTACTTGATGGACTGGACGAACAGATCCCTCGTGATGGACGTGTAGTCGATCGGACGAGGGGCGTCATCCGCTTTGGCTTTCTCCTTCTTCCGGCCGCCGCTCTTCTCCTGCTCCGCATGGCGGCGGTCCGCCTCCTCCACGTCAGCCAGGGTCTTTAAGCCCTGCTTCTGCCAGGCTTCAAGGATCGCGTTCATGTATTTCTGATCGAAGGCGCCTTTGGCGCGGATGGTCCGGCGGCAGGCCTCCAGGATCAGCTCCTGCGGGACCTTCAGTTCATACTGCCAGCGGAAGAAAAAGCGCTGCTCGTCCTCCGTCAGCTGGCGGCCCTTTAAGCCAAGCGCCTTTTCGATCTCACGGTAGGAAAGGTTCTCCTGCTCGAACAGCTTCACCTGCCGCTTCGCGTCTTCCAGCGTCCGCACTCCGTTTCTGTGCCAGTTCAGGGCCACCTGCTCCAGATAGCGGATGATGGTGTGGTCCTTCTTTTTGTCCTTCTTCTCCCAGATATCCACGCAGTACTCGACCAGGAATTCGAGCACCTCGCCCGGGAACTTCAGCTCGTCGTAGAGGTAGGCGAAAACGTCCGTGTCCCGACTGTTTAAGGTCCGGCCCAGATAGTGCTCCACGACGAACAGAAGCTGGCCGAAATCCTCCTGCCCCTTCAGTTCCTTCAGACGCGCCGCGCTGCAGCTGCCGATCTTCAGCTCCTCCGCCACCGCGTCCGCGCCGTCCGCGGGAAGGGCCGCCGGCGCTTTTTCCGGCGCCTTTACCGCCGGCTTCGCCGCCGCTTTCTCTGCAGCAGGCGCCGCCGCTTTGCCGCTCCGGAAGCTCTCCGGCAGCGGTTCGCCCGGGTAGCACAAAAGCAGGCGGGTGATCCTGTCTTCGTTCTCCTCCGCCGCCAGCAGGCCTTCCTTCTCCCAGTACTTCAGGCCCCGCTGCACGTCCCGCTCCGTCTGTTCCAGACGGTCCGCCAGCATGCTCACGGTGAGGCCTTCCTCGCCGGCCAGGCGCAGCAAAAGAAGGTAGGTCTTGACGAACTCCCCGTTGGCCGCGCACATGTATCTGTCGATGAATATATAAGGAACCGGTATGAAGCCTGCCGGATAAACGCTTTCAATTTTCATTGCCCAAAAACCTCCGCCTTCCCGGCCGATACCCCCTGCCCGGAAAGACGCTTTTTAGTATAACACAGTTTTTCTATCATGCAAGAGGACGGGCCGGCCGCGAAGCGGTGGAAGCCCGTCCTGTGGATAAAGTGAAAAAGTGGATAAACCGTAAAATTCCCTTGCGGCAGCTGCATTTCTGCGCTTTGCGTTATCCCCGCGCCTCAGCAGCCTTTCCCGGTGGATGATGTGCATAAGTCGGACGCAACCAGCGCATCCGCTACTAAATCCACGTTTCCGCAGCCTGTAGTTATCAACATTTCGCCGTTGACAGAATTTTTTAAAATAAATTTTACGATGTCATCGAAGGTGGGCAGGTAGTACGCTTCTACGCCTTTTTTCTTCAGCGCGTCCACCAGCTGGGAAGCGTGCATGCCCAGATCGTCCGTCTCGCGGGCCGGCATGATGTCCGAGATCACCACGCGGTCGTAGTGCGCCAGCACGTCCACGAACTCGTCGAAGCAGTCGCGCGTGCGGCTGTAGGTGTAGGGCTGGAAGATGCAGGTCAGGCGGTAGGGATAGCGGTGCGCCACTTCCCAGGTCGCGAGGATCTCCTCCGGATGGTGGCCGAAGTCGTCGAAAACCGGGATATCCTCCCGCAGGATGCCGCGCTTTTCGAAGCGGCGGCGTACGCCCTTGAAGTTCTCCAGGCCCTTCTTTACCGCCTCAAAGGGGATGCCGTCCTCCAGCGCTGCCGCGCCGGCGGCCAGGGCGTTGGTCACGTTGTGCTCGCCCGGCACGTCCAGCTCGATACGTCCCAGGCATTCATCGCCCCTGTAAAAGTCAAAGCGCCCCAGGCCCAGCTTCGTCTCCGTAATGTTCCGTGCGCTGTAATCCGAGCTTTCCTTCTTCCCAACCGTGATGACGCGGCAGGGCAGGCCGGCAAAAAGCGTTTCCAGATCCTCTATCGCATCTTCCACTATCAGGATGCCGCCCGGCGCCACGTTTTCCGCAAAGCGGCGGAAGGACGCTCTGAGATTCTCCATGGTGTGGAAGAATTCCATGTGATCCGGCCGGATATTCAGGATGATCCCGACCCGCGGGTACATGTGGTGGTAGCTGTTCGAATACTCGCAGGCTTCCGCCACGAAATACTCGCTGTGGCCCACGCGGAGGTTCCCGCCGATGCTCTCCTGCATGCCGCCGATGGAAACCGTGGGATCCGCGCCGGCCGCGACCAGGATCTCCGTCACCATGCCGGTGGTCGTGGTCTTGCCGTGCGTGCCGGAGATGCCGTAGGAGTCCGGATACTGGGCCATGAACTGCCCCAGAAGCTCCGCGCGGTTTAAGATCGGGATGCCGCGTCTGGCGGCTTCCACGTACTCCGGATTGTCCGGATGCACGGCCGCCGTGTTCACGCAGAAGTCGATATCGTCCGTGATGTTCTGCGGTCCCTGGCCGATCATGATCTTTACGCCGTGTTCGCGCAGCCGCAGGGTATTCTTCCCTTCGGATTTGTCCGAACCGCTGACTGCAAAGCCTTTTTCCTGTAAAAACTGCGCCAGCGAGCTCATGCTGATGCCGCCGATGCCCATGAAATGCACCCGGCAGGGTTTATTGAAATCGACGTGAAATCCTTTCGAATAGTCCCGGTCCGTGGCGATCGCGTTGCCCGCCAGAAAATCTTTTGCCTGATCCATCGTTCTCCATCCGTCACTCGTAATATCAGTAATGAAACGTCCCTCCGGACGGCCTCATTATAGCGCGGAAAGATGGAAAGCGCAAGAAAAACGACACAGGAATCGCGCTTTCCTCATTCGATGACGTGCTTCTCCACGGCCGTAAAGACAAGCGCCTCTTCGAGGCTGCCCACGGGCGGCACGTGCATGTAGATCGCCGTCCCATCCACCGCAAAAACAAGGGAATAGCCCAAAAACAGGGAACTTTCACCGCGCTGTTCCCAATCCTCCCTGTAATAAACCGTCTTCCCGTCATACCGGATCTCCTGACAGCCGCTCCGGAGTGTTCCTATCGTTCCGTCCGGCCGGGAGTACAGGTACTGGGTACAGGAAAGCGTCTGCAGCATTTCCCTGGCATAGGAAGTGGCCGTATCCGGCACACTGATCCCGCCGAGGACCTGATAAGCCGTCGAAAAATAAACATCTTTCCTCTTCGAAATATGGACCAGCCGGTACTGTTCCTCCGGGACTTTGGGAAGATAGCAGAAGGTCATACCGTTCTCCCGTCCTCTTTCATACGCTTCAAAGGCTTCCAGTGTATCAAAAGCCTTCAGATTGCCGGCATCCATGACAGGGTCGTACTCTATTTCGGTTTCCGGCCATATGCCGTTCGGTGCGGAGACGGCGAAAGTCAGATCATCCCCCCAGCGCCGCAAACATACGGTATATTCCGCGCCTTCTGCAACAGAGCCCTGCGGAACGTAGATCCGGATCGTTTCCGAAGCATTCCCGCCTTTCAGCCACGCAAGGACTTCCGCTTCTATCTTTTCCGAGTTTATCTCCTGTCCCGTAATAGTGCCCCAGACATAATCCCGGCTGATTGCTGCGACTTTGATCTTTGCTATATAAGGCGACTGCTCCCGGACGGAGGCTTCATCCCCGGCATGGATGTAATCTCCCGTGACAGAATCGACCGGCCGTTCCTTCGCATACGCCTCCTTCAATTCATACTCTTCAAGAATGGCCGGAAGCGCTGCCAGCACGGAGGAAAAAGGGCTTGTCCTGTCTATATCATCGATAAATCGGGCTTCTATACCGTCCCCGTCAGGCGTAATGCACGAATTGACGGAGCAGAAGATCCGGTCCAGAAACACGTTCGCCGATAAAACTCCGAAGCAGATATACTCCCGGCCGGCCGCCACCGGATAGTTTCCGTAAGACATATACACGCAGATTTCTTCTGGAAGGCTGCCCCGGAAGCTCTGGATGACCCGAAAGACCGAGAAGCCGTACGCGTCCGTTTCGCTGAGACAGACGCCGTGGAAAATGCAGGGGATCATTTCCGCCAAAGATATCAGATCATAGGAGCTGAAGTCTATGACAGCTGTCCGGGATGCCGCCGACGGCCCAGCGTCCGTTCCTGTCTGTTCGGCTCCTTCTGACGCTTCCGTGTTTTCCGGACTCTCCGTCATCGTTTCCGCTTTATCCTCCGTGCCGGCCGCTGCCGTTTCCGAAGAAAAAGTCGGGCCCTCCTGCGGCAGCGTCAGATCCACCGCAGATTCTGTTGTTTCCTCCGCCGGGATGCGGTCGAAAAGCTTCGGCGCGTTCAGGCCCAGCAGCACGGCCAGGACCAGGCCGGCGGCCAGCGCAGCCCAGCGGCCGGCCCGGGACCAGCGGGTCTTCCGGATTTCCGCCTTGCGCTCTGCCACCTCTAAAAACGCTTCAAAACGCTGGTTCATTTTTCCTTTTCCCATCTCTGCCGGATGCCGGCAGCAACAATTTTTTTCATTTCGCCTTTAATTAAAGCATTAATCCTCCGATGTTTCAAGCCGAATGAAAGTTTTTTCTTTCACTCCGGCAAGAAAAAAGCAGTTTGCCCGAAGGAGGGACGTATGATACACTTGAAAACGTAAAAGAAAGGAGACTGCCCATGGAACCCTGGAAAGGAAATCATGATCCGGACAATCCGCAGGAAGCCTATTTCGTTGGCCTCATGAACTCCTGCGGCTACCGCACGGAAGATTTAAGGAAGCCGATCATCGGCATCGCGAACTCGTACACCGACGTCAATCCCGGCCACCGGGCCTTTAAGCAGCTGGTCGAATACGTCAAGGAAGGCATCTGGGCCGCGGGCGGCGTGCCGGCGGAATTCGACGTTCCCGCCCCCTGCGACGGCATGGCCCAGGGCGACGGCATGCACACCATCCTGCCGCAGCGCGACCTCATCGCCGCCTCCATCGAGGCGATGGCCCGCGCGCACGGCTTCGACGGCATGGTTTTCCTCTGCAGCTGCGACAAGATCGTTCCCGGCATGCTGATGGGCGCCGCCGCGTTAAACAAGCCGTCCCTCTTCCTGACCGCCGGCAGCATGGTCCCCTATGAGGCACCGGAAGGCACTTACGTTACGCCGGACCTTAAGGAATCCATCGGCGCGCGGAACGTCGATAAGATCGACGAGGAGACCTTTACGCGCTTTAAAGAAAACATCTGCTTCTCCTGCGGCACCTGTTCCATGTACGGCACGGCCAATACTATGGGCGTCTTTGCGGAAGCCATCGGGATCTGCCCCATCGACTCGACCACCATGCTTTTCTGCTCCGGCGCGAAGTACCGGATGGCCCGCCAGGTCGGCGAGCGGATCGTCGCTCTGACGAAGGAGGGCGTCCGCTTCCGCGATATCGTGACGGAGGACAGCCTGGTGAACGGCCTGCGGCACGTCGCCGCGACCGGCGGCTCCACCAACGCCCAGCTGCACATCTGCGCGCTGGCGAAAGTGATGGGGATCCCGCTCGATCTGGGCCGCTTCGACGAGATCCAGCGAGAGGTACCCTGCGTGGCGAAGTTCAAGCCCAGCAGCAAATACAGTATCTACGATTATTATAAGGCCGGCGGCGTCGGCGCCACGCTGAAGGCCATTCAGAAATATCTGAATATGGACTGCCGGCTCGCTATGGGCGGCACGATGGGCGAATTTTTAGCCGCCTTCAACCGCCCCGTGGATCCGGAGATCATCCACTCCTGCGACGATCCGCTCTACCCGGACGGCTGCTATGCCGTTCTCTACGGGAATCTGGCGCCCGGCGGCTGCCTGGTCAAAAAGAGCGGCGTGGTCCCGGAGATGTTCCGCCACCGCGGGCCGGCCGTCTGCTTCGACTCGGAGGACGACCTGCGCCGGGCCATGGCGAATAAGGAGATCCGGCCCGGCTGCGTGCTGGTCATCCGCTACGAAGGACCGAAGGGCGGGCCCGGCATGCGCGAAATGTCCATCCCGGCTGCGATGCTGGTCGGCATGGGCCTGCACACCTCCGTCGCGATGATCACCGACGGCCGTTACTCCGGCGCCACCCGCGGGCCATGCATCGGGCACGTGACCCCCGAAGCCTGGGACGGCGGTCCCATCGCAGCGGTAAAGAATGGGGATATGATCGAGATCGACATCGATGCACACAGCATCAACCTTGAAGAAAGCGGCGAGGAGATCTGCCGCCGTCTGGCAGAAGTCAAACGGCCGGAAAACCACCCCGCCACGGGCTTTATGAAGGCTTACCGCGAGATCGTCGGCGGCGTCAACGAAGGCTGCACCTGGCTGTATTAGAAAGGATAACCGGCCTGCGGCGCAGCGGCGGCAGGCTTCCCTTTTCCTCCGGTGCGGCGCAAACAGCTTACGGATCCAGCACCAACTTCAGCACGATCTCGTCGTTGTTCATCCCGCCGGTCTCCTGAAAGCCGAATTTGTGATACAGGTGCAGTCCGGCTTCGTTTTCCGCTTTTGTGGAAAGCAGGATCATGTCCGCGCCGTTTTCCCGGAAATACCGGATGATCTCGGCCATGGCCGCCTGTCCGTAGCCCTTGCCCTGCTCGTTCTGATCGATCATAAAACGCCAGAGCCAGTAACGGCTGTCCGGGTCTTCATATTCCTCGTCGAAGGCAAACATGGGAAAGCCGACAGGCCGTTCGTCCGCATAGACCGCAAACGGACGCGCCACGCCCGGAAGCTCTTCATCCGTTTCCTCCGCCTGTTCCAGCGAGCGCTGGTTATTGGCTATGAAGGGCTGGTCCTTCCGTACGGAAAGCTTCACGACAGCCTCCCGGTTCGTTTCATCGATCGGTCTTAATGTGATCTTCATCCGTTTTTTCCTTTCCCTGATCTGCGGGCAGCCTCTGCTTTGCCAGATCTGCCGGATGCTTTTCCCGGCTTTTTAAAATGAAATGAGACGGATTTCCGCATCATTCCGCACCGCTTCCGATGTGCTTTGCGTCATATCGGAAGCAGTCTTCCTGTTTGGGATTATACAAGATCGTTCCCCTGCCTGCAAGTGTGGGCCGGAAAAGGCAGGAACGAAGAATTAAGCGGGACAAATCCCGGAAAATCTGCTATGATAGGGCGTGTGAGGTGAAGACAATGCTGACAGCAAACGGATGGACCGAATACGAAGTGCTGGACGCCGGCGGCGGCGAAAAGCTGGAGCGCTGGGGAAAATATACCCTGATCCGCCCGGATCCGCAGGTGATCTGGGAGCGGGACGGGAACCTGCCCGGCTGGAAAAGGCCGAACGCCCACTATCACCGCTCCTCCAAAGGCGGCGGCGAGTGGGAATTCTTCGATCTGCCCGACGAGTGGGAGCTTTCCTACGTTCCGCTGGACCTGCACTTTCACTTAAAGCCTTTCAAGTTCAAGCACACCGGCCTCTTCCCGGAGCAGGCCGTCAACTGGGAATGGTTCTCGAAAAAGATCCGCGAGGCTGGCCGGCCGGTCCGGGTCCTGAACCTCTTCGCCTATACCGGCGGCGCGACCCTGGCGGCTGCGCGGGCGGGAGCCTCCGTCACGCACGTGGACGCCTCCAAGGGCATGGTCGGCTGGGCTAAGGAAAACGCCGTCCTCTCCGGTCTGGGCGAGGCGCCGGTCCGCTATATCGTGGACGACTGTTTGAAATTCGTGGAGCGGGAAAAAAGGCGCGGCAAAGCATATGACGCGGTGATCATGGATCCGCCCTCCTACGGACGCGGCCCGAATGGGGAGCTCTGGAAGCTGGAGGAAACCATCCATCCGCTGATCCGGGCCTGCACTGGCATCTTAAACGAAGATCCGCTCTTCTTCCTAATCAACGCCTACACCACCGGCCTGCAGCCGGGGGTTTTAAGCTATTTTCTAAAGACCGAACTGGAAGCAAAGCACGGCGGCAGAGTTACCGCCGACGAGGTCGGCCTGCCGATCTCGGGCACGAAAAAAGCCCGGGACTTAGGGCTCGTTCTGCCCTGCGGCGCCGCCGGGAGATGGGAAAAGTAAAAAGCAGATCCGGCTCTCAAAAGGAAAGATCCGGGCAAAACGTGCCTGAAAAAGGGCCTGTGAAAAAATGAGCGAATCATTTTTCACAAGCCCTTTGTTTATTATCTGCTATACCGTCGCGATGATCACGTGACAAATGCCGAAGAGCAAGGCAAGCAGTGCGGACAGGACGCCGCCCGCCCAGACCGAGCCGGTCTTTTTGTACATCACCCGGTTGATGACGGCGCATACCGGCGTGATGATGACGGCGGACAAGAGCTCCAGCGTCGAGAAGTTCGTCGAGAGGTCCTTCCAGCCGCTGTTTTCGATCGTCAGATGCCCTGTCGCGTACAGGCCGGTATACTGGACCGCCAGCAGAATGATGATCGCCAGGCTCGACCCCAGGATGATCAGCAGGTAGTTGACCCACTCCTTCGCGTTGTTCACGCGGGTGACCGAGTTGAAAACCACGGCGTTCACCAGATGCGCCAGCAGCCAGAACGGCAGGTATTTTAAGAAGCTGATCCAGTGAACGTGGTTCATCGGGGTAATGTCAAACTGCATGAAGGACACGAAGGTCCCCGTTAGATCATAGAACAGGCAAAGCACCAGGTACGCAATGCCGAAAGTCGTCAGCGCCAGCAGGACCGCCTTCCCGATCTGTCTGCCGGGGATGTTGAAGCCCAGGTTATCCAGGGTGGCGCCTCTCTTTTTCCCGATGAGGAAGTAGACCAGCACGACCACCAGGATCAGGATCGCGGAGGTGATCAGGTTCATGACGACCGTCGGATTCAGGCCAGGTGCCGAAAAATACGGTCCGTGCGGCAACAGCTGCCAGGTCTTGTATATGCCCGGCCAGCCGCTGACCTTAAAGTATAAAAGGAGCATCGGCAGCTGCAGGCACAGGAACAGAAGCGCGAAGATCCCGCCCTCCTTCCCGTTATGGATCTCGTTCATGCTGGCTGGCTGCGGGCGCCTTATACTCGCGAAGAAGCGGGTATCCGCCAGCGACAGCGCCAGGGAGATCACGAAGAGGAAGAAACCGGCAAAGCCGAAGAACAGGAAGATCTGCCGCAGGGACCATATCTGGTCGTCCCGTTCCAGCGTTGCTTCGCCGCCCCGCAGCGTGATGTCCATGAATTCGATCATGTCCCCGATTGGCTTATTGTTATAGGCCGCCAGGATATGGATGTTCGGATAGGTGAACGCCGCGCGCAACTTGCCGATGCCCGCGATGGCCAGGGCCGCGTTCCGCTCCAGGGGCGTCTTGTTGCCGTACATGAAATAGATATCCATGTCCAGATCCCGGACGCCGGCGCCGGTCACGAACTGCGGCGAATGGGTATAGTTGTAATTGTCCAGATCCGTGTTCCAGACGGTCTTGCCGAACTCGTCTTTGGCCCCGAAGATCACGGCGGCGTTGACCGGATAGGCGTTCAGGGCGTAGCCGTACGTGCCGTTCGGTAGCTTTTCGATCGGGTTGAAGGAGAAGGAAGCAATGACCAGCGAGCGCGGGACGGTGACGGACGGGTCGGTATCGTGCGCCTTCCAGGCGGTCGCCGCCGCGTTCTGGTTCCACATGTTGCCGCGGGAGTGGCCGATCATGCCGATGCGGTTTCTGTCCACCTGCGGCAGAGAGCCCAAGTACTGCAGCACCGCGTAGGCGCCGTTGTCCCATTCCGGATAGACGGACGGGTCGTTCACGTCGGAATATCCCATGGCGTAGGCGTCAAAGGCGATCACGATATAGCCGCGGCGGGCGAATTCCAGCGCGATCCCTGTCATGCTGCTGTAGTGGTTGGAATAGCCGTGCGCCATCACGACGGCCGGTTTCCTGTTTTCCGAAGAAGCCTCCTTCGGCATCCACAGCTTCGCATAAACGGACAGGTTCTGTTCGCTCATGATCCTGACTTCGCTGACCTTCACCTTCCCCCAGTCGGAGCTGACGCAGGCGGCCAGGATACTGGAGATCAGGACGACGACCAGGGAAACGACAGCGATGATGCGGGGTTTTTTGCTTGCTTTCATAACACTACCCTCTCACAGGATAAAGGGAGCGCTCCGGACCCCGGAGCGCTCCCGGAACGGATCTTATTTCTGCTTGCTGCAGTTGTAGATCCAGCCGTTGGTCGTATCGGTGATCAGCAGGCTGCCGTCCTCCTGCAGCGCCAGGTTCCAGGTGACGACGTTGGCCGCATCCGCCTTGCTGGTCACGGTCAGATTGTACTCATCCGCAAAGACGTAGGTGTTGTCGTTGATCGGAACGCTCGCGATCACATACTGAACGGAATCCTCGGTAAAGACGAAGGTCTGTCCCTGTCCGGCCAGAGGGGTCTCCACGCCGGCCACGGTCATGCTGTTCAAATCCCAGATGCCAACCAGATCGGCCGCCGCGATGGCTTCGCCGCTGTTTTCCTGCTGCTGGCTGGGCTTGTAGGCCAGCGGATCGGTATCGTCCGGACGCTTTTCGCAGAAGTAGACCACGCCGTACTCCGCGTAGGTGATGACCAGCGTGCCGTCGTCCTTCAGCTCATAAGCCCAGTCGCCCACATAGCTGGGATCCGCCTTATACCAGAAATGCATGGTCACTTCGTCTTTCCACTCGTAACCCTCTTCGTTGATCAGTTCGCCGTCCTGGTAGAACCAGATCGTGTCGTCCGTGTACTTCAGGAACCAGCTGTCCACGACGTTGACGTATCCGCCGGCAACAAGGTCCCAGGCTGTGATCTGCCAGATGCCGGGGATCGCTTCCTTCAGGATCTCATTCACGCTCTTGGTGACCGGCTCGGTCTCCGGGGCCTTTGTCGTGGGAGCCGCCGTTTCCGGGGCTTTGGTCTCCGGAGCCTGGGTGGCTGCCGTGCTCTGGACAGGCGCCGGATCAGCCGTGCTTTCCTTGCCGCTGCCGCCGCAGGCTGCCAGACTCAGGATCAGGATTAGCGCCAGAAGGGCTAAACAAAGTTTTTTCATGGTTTTCTCCTTTTTTCGTCATGTATTTTCGTCACAGTCATCTGTGTTTCAGAACAGTTCCATTTGATCCGCCTGCTCGCGGAGCCAGAGCCGGAAATCCGGGTGCGCAATCCTGATCAGTTCATCTACACGGCCTTTGACGTCCAGACCGCGCAGCCATGCCACACCGTATTCGGTCACCACATAATCCACATCGTTGCGGGAAGTCGTCACGACAGATCCCGGCGCCAGCATGGGCACGATCTTGGAGTGCAGGACTTCTTTCCCTTGTGCATCCCGGGTCGAATAGGTGGAATGCATGGCCAGGATCGATTTGCCGCCCGGTGAGAGCTGCGAACCGATCACGGTATCCGCCTGACCGCCACTGCCGGAATACTGACGATACCCGACCGATTCGGAAGCACACTGGCCGGTCAGATCCACCTCCAGCGTCGCGTTGATGGAAACGAACTTATTGACCTTGGCGATCTCCCCGGGATTATTGGTCACCAGGCAGGACTTAAACAAGACGGCCGGATTATCGTCCAGGAATTCATACAGCCGTTTGCTGCCCATGGTGAATGAGCAGAGCGATACGCCGTCGTAATACCCCTTCTGAGAATTGTCGACAGCGCCGCATTCGATCAGGTCCATCATGGTCTCGGTAAACATCTCCGTCTGTATGCCCAGATGCTTCTTGTTTCGAAGTTCATGCGCCACCGCGTTCGGAATATAGCCGATCCCCAGCTGGATCGTAGAACCGTCCTCAACCAGATCGGCAATATACTTCCCGATCACCGCATCTTTTTCTGTATACGGCTGGATCTTTGCTTCGGGAATCGGGCGGTCGGATTCCACGAGTGCCGTCACCTGTGAAATATGGACCATCGTGTCACCGAAAGTCCGCGGATAGTTCGGATTGACTTCCAGCAAAACAACAGCGCCTTGCCGGATGAGATCCATCTCATAGATTGCGCTGATTGATAAGGACAGATAGCCGTGTTTATCCATGGGAGAAACGGTTGCGAAGAGGACAGGCCGCCGGCCTTCATAAGCCGCCCTGTCCAGCGCTTTTCCCAGGCAGAACTGGGAGCGCTGCGGCACGACGGTCACCAGACCTTCTTTGTGCGCCTGCCGAAGACCGGCCGAAAGAAACCAGCCGGTATGGTTCACGATCCCCTTCATTTCAGGATCATGGAAAAAAGAATAATCCTGTGCGGGAACACAGGACGCGAACTGAACGTCTTTTACACCGGTAGTTTTCAGATACTCCATCTTTTTCAGCAGCGCCGCCGGTTCCGCCGCCGCCTGTGCGCAGACAATAAAATCCCTGCTCTGAATAT
The DNA here is from genome assembly GCA_016290595.1 of Lachnospiraceae bacterium. Classification (GTDB taxonomy): domain Bacteria; phylum Bacillota; class Clostridia; order Lachnospirales; family Lachnospiraceae; genus UBA6987. The sequence continues at coordinate 33,517 of JAEEUR010000004.1, forward strand.
GATCCAGAACCTGTTCAGCAGACATTTTCTTCTCCTGATACAGCTCCCGAGCCGTTTTCATAGGCTGTTCCCCCCTTGCTCCTCTTGCTAAACACACGCAGTTCCTTTAGAAACACTGTAGCATGTCCGGGAGCAAAAGGGAAATATACCTTTTTCATCGATCATGAATCAAATTCATTGTTATTGCCCACGAAGGCAGATTTCGAGAAATTTTTTCATCGGTTCCGTCAGAAGACGGTTTTGGGAGTAACACAATGAGAGGATCCAGGGCATCTGCGGTTCTTCAACCGAAAGCATCCTGACTTCGGACCTTCCCCACTTTTCGACCAGCCAGCGGGGCAGAAAGGTGATACCGAAATTGGCTGCCACCATGTCGTAAAGCATATCCCACTGCGAGCTCTCAAAGACGGTTTTCGGCTGAAAGCCGGCTTTCCGGCAGTAATCGTCCACAATTCCCCGGAACATATAATCCGGCGTCAGCATCAGGAAAGTTTCGTCCCGCAGTTCCGCAAGACGTACCTTTTCTTTTTCGGCCAGTGGGTGATTCCGCGAAACGCAGATTATGATCTGTGAGCGGTACACCGGCTTTTTGATATAATTTTCATTCTCAAACGGCTCCAGGATGATACCCATATCGATCTGGCCGACGTCCATCTTTTCGATCAGCGTGTTGGAAGGCGTTTCTTCGATGCTCAGCTTCACGTTCGGATATTCCTGCCGAAAAGCATACAGACGGGAATAAAAGTAAGCCGGTCCTGCCGTCGGCGGGATCCCGACGCTTAAGGACCCGCCCAGTCCCTGAAAATGCTGCTTCAGCGCTTCCGTCTCCGCCGCAAAATAATTCAGGACACGCTGCGCGTAGGCAAGCGTCAGTTCGCCTTCTTCCGTCAGCGCAAATGCCTTGCTCTGCCGGTCGATGATCTCCACGCCCAGTTCTGTTTCCAGGGCCTTGATCGATTTGCTCAGCGTCGACTGACTTAAGAACAGCTTTTCTGCTGCCCGCGTAAAGCTCTTTTGATTTGCGATCTCCACCAGGTAGACCAACTGATTATGCGTAACCATCCGGATCGCTCCTCCCATGCTTTTCCGTTCCGAAATCTATTCAAATTGTAGCACGTAAGGCGCATGCCGTCAATCACGCGTCCGAGGCGCCGTCCTTCCGGAAGGCTTAATAGAACATCTTCTTATACATCGCCCGGCGGAAGCGCATGATAAAGGAGGAAACGAAGAGGAAGATCCCGAAGAGGCCAAACACGGCTGCTGTATAGATCGACCAGTTGAACATGGTCCTCCCAAAAGCCAGATGCAGGAAAAACTCCAGCAGCATGGTCGCGCCGCCCAGCAAAAAGAAATAGATCCCCAAAAGCCGCAGCTTCATCCGCGGCTTTAATTTTAATACCGCAAGGCCGTAGGCCAGGAAGGTAAAGAGGAAGAGCAGGCCCGCCACCGGGAAAGCGAAAGGCAGGAACCATTTCCCGCCGGTATACAGGCAGATAAAGAGCAGAAAGCCTTCCAGGGCGGCAAAGCTCACGGGCAGGAAGATCGTCGGGTAATAGCGGACGAACCACAGCGGCAGGATCGCGACCGTATACACGAACAGGATCCCGGCCAGCACGTAGGCGGACCAGGCCAGGCGGCCGTAGTACACCAGGCAGGCCACGCTGCAGCCGATGATCACGCCGGCCAGAATGATGGTGAACACGCCCAGAAGCCAGTATTTTCCGCTGTTTCCCTTCTCGGGATACAGGCCCGGATTGTAGTGTGAGTTTTTCTCCAGCGGTTCCGGATCCCAGACCGGCGTGCCGCACAGGGGGCAGGCCTTCGTTCCTTTTTCCAGTTCCACGCCGCAGCGTACGCAGTACATATCAGTCCTCCTTCCGATCGGGCGTTCCCTCTTCGATATACACCGGAATGCCGCGCTTTACCAGTCTGGTAAAGAAGCGCCGTTCCAGCTCGGTCTCCCGGATATTCCGGATCATGTTGATGCAGCTGACCTCGCCGTAGGACGCCACCGAGCAGTTGTTTGGATAAGACGCCTGCGTGCCGATCACGAAATCCACGCGCGCAACGTACGGCTTCATTTCCTCCGGCAGGTCCACGCGCCCCAGATTGGAGATATTGATGCAGCCCTTCTTTTCGCCCACGCTGTTGTAAACGAGCCGCATGATCAGGTTCTTTAAAAACAGCGGGACCAGACGGATGCTCATGAGACGCTGCAGGTTGACGTTGGCTGCGACGCGGGCCGCCATCTTCTCCGGAGCCATTTCCAGCGCCATCTGCCGGTCGTATTCCCGGCAGAGGTCCTCCACGCGGTAGTCTTTCAGGCGCGGATCCACGCCGATATTCAGGGCCAGCGTGAAGTTCCGCATCGTGTCCGTCCCGAAGACCTTCCGCAGGTTGATCGGCACGGTGATCTTGACCGGCCGGCGCCTGGCCTCCCTCACGTGGCAGGCCTGCATTTCAGCCAGGGTCTCCAGCATGACGGCGGAAAGATAGCCCGTCACGGTGGTGCCGCAGGCTCTGGCCGCCTCCAGCAGCTTTCCCGTGGACACGATGCCGGTGATGATATGCCGCTCGCCGCCGGGCTCCCGCGTGCCGCTTAAGCGGTAGGCGGTCTCCTCCCGCCGGCTCATGGCGTATTTGCCGCTGGTGCGCTGGAAGACGTCCTCCATTTCCCAGTCCGCCGGCTGCGCTTTATAGTCCAGCACACCTTTTTCAGGCGTGACGTTGATGCCGTATTTGAGCTCCAGATAGCGCGAGGTCAGGGTCTTGACGTAGACCAGGCCGCCGCTGCCGTCCGTTAAAACGTGGAAAAACTCCACCGCGATGCGGTTCTCGTGATACAGAACCCGGAAGCAGCAGCGCTTCTGCTCCGCGGCGGACATGTGCGTTAAGGGGAAGGCGTACTCCGGCCGCGCCTGCGGAAGCTTTTTGACCTGCTCCAGGAAATACCAGAACAGCCCCCGTCCCAGCCGCACGTAGAGCGAGGGGAAGCGCGGCGCCAGATCTTCGACCGCCTGCTGCAGCAGGGCCGGATCCACCGCTTCCGTCAGATCCGCGGAGATCCGGAAGGTGTTCACCCAGACCCGGCTGCGGATGGCCGGAAAGATCAGTGCCGCGTTGTCGAGTCTCATCCATTTCCGGTTCATGCCAGTCTGCTCCTTATAAATTCACAGATCGCCTTATTGTCCGTCCGGCGGGAGCGGATGCCGTAGAAAATATAGGCATGCCAGAAACCCTCCGCCACGGTAAGCGTGACGGGCACGCCCGCCGCCTCCAGCGCCTTCGCCATGCGCAGGGAATCCTCCAGCATGATCTCGTCGCCGCCCACGAAGATCCGGCAGGCCGGCAGGCCTGACAGATCGCCAAAAAGCGGCGAGCAAAGGGGATCCTCCGGCCGGTCGGTATAATCGCGCGCGAAGATCTGAAGCTTTTCCTGCGTCATGGAGGGATCCGCCTCCCGGTTGTACTCGTAGGAAGCCCCGCTTAAGGTCAGATCCGTCCAGGGCGAGATGGCGACCAGGCCGGCCGGCTGGGGCAGACCCAGCTCCCGGCATTTTAAGCACAGGGCGTACAGAAGGCCGCCGCCCGCTGATTCTCCGATCAGGCAGATCTTTTCGCCCGGATACGTTTCCAGGAGATAGCGGTAGGCATCCAGGGCATCCTCCAGAGCCGCCGGAAAGGGATGCTCCGGTGCCAGGCGGTAAGCCGGGCAGAAGGTCCGGGTCTTGGCAACGGAAGCGATCAGCCTGCCGAAGCAGGCGGCGTACTCCGCCCCGCCCGTGCAGTAGCCGCCCCCGTGCAGATACAGAACGCTCCCCGGCGCCGCCGGTCTTTTCGGCAGAAGCATCACCGCTTCCTGCGTGGGCAGACTGACAGCCGTCTTCCGGACCTGTCCCCGGATCAGGCGGTTCATGATCTCGCAGGCAAGCGCCAGCAATTTCCGTTCGGTTCCGACAGGGTCCTCCTCCGGCAGCTGATTCAGTTTTCGCATGCGCTCCTTTAAAGCCGGAACCATGGCATCGGGGATCGTGGGCATGGGGATCTCTCCTTACCAAGAAGCGCCCGCTTTCGCGGGCGCCCCTCATTGTCTTTTCAGACGGCTGGAATTATTCGATGATCTCGGTCACGGTGCCGGAAGCAACGGTGCGGCCGCCTTCGCGGATAGCGAAGCGGAGGCCCTGCTCCATAGCGATGCGGGAGATCAGCTCAACCTTGATTTCAACATGGTCGCCGGGCATGCACATCTCAACGCCTTCGGGCAGCGTGCAGATGCCGGTCACGTCGGTGGTTCTGAAGTAGAACTGCGGACGATAGTTGTTGAAGAACGGGGTGTGACGGCCGCCTTCTTCTTTGGACAGAACGTAGATCTGACCCTTGAAGGTGGTGTGAGGATGTACGCTGCCGGGCTTAGCCAGAACCTGGCCGCGCTCGATCTCGTTGCGCTGTACGCCGCGGAGCAGGCAGCCAACATTGTCGCCGGCCTGGCCTTCATCCAGCAGCTTGTGGAACATTTCAACGCCGGTGACGACGACGGCACGGCTCTCGTCCTTGATGCCGACGATCTCAACGGTATCGGATACGTGAACAACACCACGCTCTACACGGCCGGTAGCAACGGTGCCGCGACCGGTGATGGAGAAGACGTCCTCAACGGGCATCAGGAAAGGCTTGTCGGTTGCGCGGACGGGATCCGGAATGTAGGAGTCAACGGCTTCCATCAGCTCGATGACCTTATCCTGCCAGGCGGGATCGCCCTGCAGAGCCATTAAAGCGGAACCGCGGATGATCGGGGTGTCATCGCCCGGGAATTCGTATTCGTCGAGCAGTTCACGGATTTCCATTTCGACCAGGTCAAGCAGCTCTTCGTCGTCGACCATGTCGCACTTGTTCATGAACACTACGACGTAGGGAACGCCCACCTGACGGGCCAGCAGGATGTGCTCGCGGGTCTGAGCCATAACGCCGTCGGTAGCAGCAACGACCAGGATAGCGCCGTCCATCTGGGCAGCACCGGTGATCATGTTCTTGACGTAGTCGGCGTGGCCGGGGCAGTCAACGTGAGCGTAGTGACGGTTGGGGGTCTCATACTCAACGTGAGCGGTGGAGATTGTGATACCACGGGCTCTCTCTTCGGGAGCTTTGTCGATCTGATCGAAAGCCACGAAGTCACCAAGGCCGTATCTCTCATGCAGGGTCTTGGTAATGGCAGCCGTCAGGGTGGTTTTACCATGGTCAACGTGACCGATGGTACCGATGTTACAATGGGGTTTGGTTCTTTCGAACTTCTGCTTTGCCATTTTTGGTCTCCTTAATTATTTTTTGATTGCCCCATTTGTAAAGGGCATTACTTTTTGAGTGCCACCTGTCATTATAAAACAGATGTTATTTTTTTACAAGTTTTTTTTCATGTTCTTTCTGTGAACATGGGGTCATCTCTTGGCAATGACCTTTTCCTGGACCGACTTCGGGGCGGGTTCGTATTTGTCGAAGAACATCGAATACGCACCGCGGCCCTGGGTCTTGGACCGCAGGTCGGTCGCATAGCCGAACATCTCGGCCAGGGGCACGTAGCAGCGGATCAGCTGGGAACCGTTGACGGCCTCCATGCCTTCGATCCGCCCGCGGCGGCTGTTCACGTCGCCGATAACGTCGCCCATGTACTCCTCCGGCGTGGTGATCTCCACGCGCATGACCGGCTCTAAGAGGATGCATCCGGCCTTCTGCATGGCGTCCTTGAAGGCCAGGGAGCCCGCGATCTTGAAGGCCATCTCGCTGGAGTCCACCTCGTGGTAGGAGCCGTCGAAGACGGTCGCCTTGACGCCCAGCACGGGGTAGCCGCCCAGGATACCGGCCTTGGTCGCTTCCTCGATGCCGGCGCCGATGGCGGGGATGTATTCCTTCGGAATGACGCCGCCCACGACCTCGGAGTTGAACTCGAAGGTATGCTCGGCATTCGCGTCCATGGGCTCGAAGCGGACTTTGCAGTGGGCGTACTGGCCCTTGCCGCCGGACTGCTTGACGTACTTGGACTCCACTTCCACGGTCTTGGTGAAGCCTTCCTTGTAGGCGACCTGAGGGGCGCCGACGTTGGCTTCGACCTTGAACTCGCGCAGCAGACGGTCCACGATGATCTCCAGATGGAGCTCGCCCATACCGGCGATGACCGTCTGGCCCGTCTCCTTGTTGGTGGTGACCCGGAAGGTCGGGTCCTCTTCCGCCAGCTTGGCGAGCGCTTCGCCCATCTTGTCCTGGCCGGCCTTGGTCTTCGGCTCGATCGCGACGTCGATAACCGGTTCCGGGAACTCCATGGATTCCAGGATGATCGGATGATCCTCGTCGCAGAGGGTATCGCCGGTCGTGGTGTTCTTTAAGCCCACCACCGCGGCGATATCGCCGGAATAGACCTTGCTGATCTCCATGCGCTTGTTGGCGTGCATCTGCAGGATGCGGCCCACGCGTTCCTTCTTCCCTTTGGAAGAGTTATACACGTAGGAACCGGCGTCCAGCGTGCCCGAGTAGACCCGGAAATACGCCAGCTTGCCCACGAAGGGGTCGGTCATGATCTTGAAGGCCAGCGCGCGGAAGGGGCCGTCGTCCGTGGAAGGGATGTCCACCGGGTTGCCGTCCATGTCCTGGCCCTGAGCGGGCGGGATATCAAGCGGGCTCGGCAGATACTCCACCACGGCGTCCAGCAGCTTCTGTACGCCCTTGTTGCGGTACGCGCTGCCGCAGCACACCGGGATGATCTCCATATTGATGGTCGCGCGGCGCAGGGCAGCCTTCAGCTGCTCTTCGCTCGGCTCCTCATCGTTGAAGAACATCTCCATGAGCTCTTCATCCGTCTCGCAGATCTTTTCGATCATCTGCTGACGGTATTCTTCGGCCTGCTCCTTCATGTCCGCCGGGATCTCGGTGATCTCGATCACCTCGCCCTTGTCGTCACGGTAGTAGTAGGCCTTCATTTCAAACAGGTCAATGAGACCGACGAAGCTTTCTTCCTTGCCGATCGGGAGCTGGATCGGGACGGGGTTGTGGCCCAGTCTCGTATGGATCATGGAGACCGCGTTTTCAAAGTTGGCGCCCATGATGTCCATCTTGTTGATAAAGGCCATGCGCGGGACGCGGTACTTGTCGGCCTGACGCCAGACCGTTTCCGACTGCGGTTCCACGCCGCCTTTGGCGCAGAATACGCCGACCGCGCTGTCCAGGACGCGCAGGGAACGTTCCACCTCGACCGTAAAGTCGACGTGGCCGGGCGTATCAATGATATTGATCCGGTGCTCTAAGGCGCCGGGGGCCGGCTTGTGCTCCAACTCCTTCGTCCAGTGACAGGTGGTAGCAGCAGAGGTGATGGTGATGCCTCTCTCCTGCTCCTGTTCCATCCAGTCCATGGTTGCGGTACCCTCGTGGGTATCGCCGATCTTGTAGTTCACGCCGGTATAGTACAAGATTCTTTCCGTAAGAGTGGTCTTACCGGCGTCAATGTGTGCCATGATGCCGATATTCCTGGTCCTCTCAAGCGGATATTCTCTTCCCGCCATGAATGCTTCCTCCCATTTCCTGTAAGCAATTGATTAGAATCTGTAGTGGGCAAATGCCTTGTTGGCATCGGCCATCTTGTGCATGTCTTCTTTCCGCTTTACAGCGGCGCCCGTGTTGTTGGCGGCGTCCATGATCTCACCGGCTAAGCGGTCCTGCATGGTCTTCTCGCCTCTCTTGCGGGAGAACATCGTGAGCCAGCGGAGCGCCAGAGCCTGACGGCGGTCGGGCCGCACTTCGATAGGCACCTGATAGGTGGCACCACCGACGCGCTTTGCCTTGACTTCGAGCATGGGCTTGATGTTGTTCATCGCATTTTCGAAAACTTCCAGAGCGGGCTTGCCCGTCTTCTGTTCGATCTGCTCGAATGCACCGTAAACGATCTTCTGGGCCGTTCCCCTCTTGCCGTCCAGCATGATGTTGTTGACCAGCTTGGTCACAACCTTGCTGCCGTAGATGGGATCCGCCAGCACGTCTCTTTTCTGAGTATGTCCTTTACGCGGCACGTTACTTCCCTCCTTAAATATTTTTCGATCGGACCTTCCTGTGGATGAACAAACGCGGAGCGTTTGTTTTTGAACCGCTCGCTTTGCTCGCTCCCAGTGGGTCTGATCACATTTAATTCATCGGTACTCACATGTGCTTTCTGTGTCCGTGCACGGCATGTATTTTTTGAGGAAAAATATGCCCGAGCACTTACTGTTTTCAGCTTGTGTGGTTCTTGATGAGACGACTGTTACTTCTTGGCAGCAGTCTTACCGGCCTTCGGCCGCTTGGCGCCGTATTTGGAACGGGCTTTTCTGCGATTCGCCACACCGGCGGTATCCAGCGTACCACGGATAATGTGATAACGGGTACCGGGCAGGTCCTTCACTCTTCCGCCGCGGATCAGTACCACGCTGTGTTCCTGAAGGTTGTGTCCTTCGCCCGGAATATAACTGGTCACTTCGATACCGTTGGACAGACGCACACGGGCGATCTTACGGAGAGCGGAGTTCGGCTTCTTCGGGGTGGTGGTCTTTACGACCGTGCACACACCGCGCTTCTGAGGGGAAGCCTGGGTCGTGGCTTTCTTGTGCAGGGAATTGTAACCCTTAAGTAAAGCCGGAGCCGTGGACTTCTTCTCGGAAGTCTGTCTGCCTTTTCTCACCAACTGATTAAATGTAGGCATACATTTTCCTCCTTTCCTCTGAGATTGTTTCGCACATTTTAACAGGGAAACCGCCTGCCTTCGCACACAAAAAGTAAGCGCTTTCAAAAACGTGCGCGACGATTATATACTGATTTCTTCAGGCTTGTCAAGCTTTTTTTGCAGGCAGGGGCTTTCTTTTTCACGTTTTTCTTTTAATTATTTTCGCCGGGCGGGTTATAAAAATAATGTTGAAAGGCGTCTCTGGCATTCCGGTCTTTAACCCTGCCGTTTTTTTCACTTTACGGCTGGCACGGCCGGGCAGAATCTGCTATAATCTGGGGCACTATGGATACCAGATATACTGTTTGTTTAATCAATGATTCCTTCCCGCCCTGCATCGACGGCGTCGCCACAACCGTGGTCAACTACGCCCGTCTCCTGCCGGAAAGCGGGATCTCTCCCGTCGTTGTCACGCCGGATCATCCCGCGGCGGACGACAGTGCCTATCCTTTTCCCGTCATCCGCTACCCGAGCCTTGATACGGAAAAGACGTTTGGCTATCGTGCAGGCAATTTCCTGTCTGCCGAAACCCTGGCTGCCGTTGAGAGGCAGCAGCCCGCTCTGATTCACAGTCACTGCCCCATCACGTCAACCTTCCTGGCAAGGCTGCTCCGGCGCACCCTGCCCATGCCGCTCATCCTGACCTATCACAGCAAGTTTGAGTACGACGTAGCCCGCATCATCAGGGGAAAACTGATCCAGGAGGAAGCGCTCCGGCTGCTCGTAAAAAACATTTCCGCCTGCGACGAAGTCTGGTGCGTCAGCCGCGGAGCCGGCGAAGCCCTAAAAGGAATCGGCTACGAGGGCGACTATATCGTCATGCCGAATGGCGTGGACCTGCCGAAGGGGCGTGTGGCGGACGCCCTGATTGAGGAAGTAACGGCCGGATACGATCTGCCGCAGGACGTCCCCTGCTTTCTCTACGTCGGCCGCATGATGTGGTACAAAGGTCTTCGGATCAATCTCGACGCGTGCGCCGCCCTGCATGAAAAGGGCGTTGATTTCCGCATGGTCTTCGTAGGCGGCGGCGGAGAAAAGGAAGCCGTCATGAGCTATGCAAAAGAGCTGGGGCTGTATGGGGAAGGCAGCTGCGGCAAGGTGATCTTCGTGGATCCCGTCTATGACCGGGAAAGACTGAGAGCCTGGTACGCCAGAGCGGATCTTTTCCTCTTTCCTTCCACCTACGATACCAACGGTCTGGTGGTGCGCGAAGCAGCCGCCTCGTATCTGCCGAGCGTGCTGATCAAAGGAAGCTGTGCCGCCGAGGACTCCGCCGACGGTGAAGACGGTTTTCTGATAGAAGAAAATGCACCGGCCATGACCTCTCTTTTAGAGGAGCTGTGCCGCCGGCCGGAGAAGCTGCGGGACGCCGGCGAGGCAGCCTGCCGGAATCTCTACCTGTCCTGGGAAGATTCGGTGAAAAATGCCGCCGCCCGCTACGAGATCGTACTGGAAAACTACCGGCGCGGCCTGTATCCTCTGCATGACAGTCCGGACGACGTCCTTTTCAACAGCGCCGCCGATCTGCTGAGCCGCTATAACCAGCGCCGCAACCAGGAATATGCCGCCCGCAAACGCCTGCAGAAATTCCTGAAAGCCGGGGAACGAGCTTCTGCCTGGACGGATTTCTTCGCCCAGGGCTACGGTGAAACCAGCGAGCTTCTGCAGGAAGAAAAGAAGGCACATCCCGAACACTTTACCGAATACAATCAGGAAGACTGGAACCCCTGGTGGGGGCTTTAATGAAAGGAAGCAGGACCGTCCGAATACGTCCGGTCCCCGACGGAAGGCCAATATGATCCGAAGATTTACCGCGGGCGAACCCATCCTTACCGACGCTGCGGTGCGGCAGATCCCTGCCGAAAGCATAGCTGCTTTTCCATACCCGCACTGCCGTGACGGCAGTCGCTTTTCGTTTACTTTCCCGCTGGAAGACGGCGAGATCGTGTACGGTCTCGGCGAGGCGCCGCGCGGCATCAACAAGCGCGGCTGGCTCTACAAAAGCTTCTGCAGCGACGATCCCTTCCACACCGAGGACAAGCACGCGCTTTACGCCGCCCACAATTTCCTGCTGCACGGAGGGCCGTTGGGCGGGTTGGGCGGAATTTTCCGCGGGATCTTCATCGATTTTCCGGCCGAGATCGTCTGGGATATCGGCTATACCCGGCCGGAGGAAGCGGTGATCACGCTGGACGGAACGGATTTTGACATCTACCTGATCGAAGAGGAGACGCCGCGCGCCGTCGTCCGTGAATTCCGCGCCCTGATCGGAAAAAGCTACATCCCGCCGTTCTGGGCCTTCGGCTTCCTGCAGTCCCGCTGGAGCTATTATAACGCCGACGCGGTGAAAGACGTCATCCGCGGCTACGATGAAGCGCGGATCCCGCTGGACGGCGTCTGCCTCGACATCGACTATATGGAGCGCTACAAGAACTTCACCGTGAACGGGGAAGCTTTCCCGGATCTCAGACGCTTTGCCGCGGAGCTGAAGGCGCAGGGGATCCATCTGATCCCCATCATCGACGCCGGCGTCAAAAAAGAGGACGGCTACGGCGTTTACGAAGAGGGTCGGGACCGCGGCTATTTCTGCAAAAACGCCGACGGCAGCGATTTCGAAGGCGCCGTCTGGCCCGGGATCGTCGGCTTTCCGGACTTCTTACGGCCCGAGGTGCGGGAATGGTTCGGCGAAAAGTACCGCGTCCTGACGGATCTGGGGATAGACGGCTTCTGGAACGACATGAACGAGCCGGCCATCTTCTATTCGGCGAAGGGACTGAAGGAAGCCTATGAAAAAGCCGCGCGGCTGCGCGGCGAAGAGCTGGATCTGACGGGCTTTTTCGCCTTGAAGGACGCCTTCGCCCGGCTTGACAACAGCCCCGACGACTACGCGTCGATGTTTCATGAGATCGGCGGCCGGCCGGTGAACCATCTGCACGTGCACAACCTCTACGGCGCCTCCATGACCCGCGCGGCCGGCGAGTTCTTCGAGAAGGAATTCGGAAAGGAGAAGGTCCTGCTGTTTTCGCGCGCTTCTTACATCGGCGCGCACCGCCACGGCGGCATCTGGTTCGGCGACAACCACTCCTGGTGGCAGCACATCCTGCTGTGCCTCAGAATGCTTCCCTCCGCCAACATGTGCGGTTTCCTTTACTGCGGGGCGGATCTGGGCGGCTTCAACGGCGACGCCACGCCCGATCTGCTGCTGCGCTTCCTCGCGCTCGGCGTCTTCACGCCCCTCATGCGCAACCATTCCGCCCTCGGCACCCGCAGCCAGGAGTGCTTCCGCTTCGGCGATCCCGCCCCTTTCCGCGATATCATCCAGGTGCGCTACCGCCTGATCCCCTACCTGTACCAAACCTTCCGCCGCGCCGCCGAAGCGGGCGACATGATGTTCCGCCCGCTCTCCTTCGATTATCCGGACGACCCCATCGCCCGCGAGTGTGAAACGCAGCTGCTGCTCGGCGAGGAGTGCATGATCGCCCCGGTCTGCGAGCAGAACGCCTCCGGCCGGACGGTGTACCTGCCGGAGGAGATGTGCTTTGTGAAGCTTTCCGGCGAGAGAATCGTTTCAAAGGAAGTCCTCCCGAAAGGCCTTCACTACGTCCGCGTCGCCTTAAACGAAGTGCCGCTGTTCTTAAAGAAAGGCAAAACCGTTCCCCTTTGCCGTCCCGCCCTGCGGACGGCCCAGCTGGATACGGAAACGTCCGAAAACCTCACGTGGTAGAGAACTTTCCAGCAAAAAAGCGGCAGCCTTCACGGGCTGCCGCTTTTGCGTGGGTTCTTTCTTTCAGTATCAATACTTGCCCAGGGACCCGGACAGCGTTTCGTTCGGATTCTCGGCGTGCTCCACGTCCTTGCCGGGCAGGATCGCGTTCAGCACGATGCCGGCGATGGAGGCGATCGCCAGGCCGGACAGGGCGATCTTCACGCTGCCGATGGTGAAGGAGATCGCGCCGGTGGCGTTGTTGCCGGCCGTGGTGATGTCCGCGCCCAGAAGGCCGGAGAAGTTGACGCCGAGCGCCAGGCCCAGGATCACGGCCGCCACGATGACGTTGCGGCTCTTCTGGAAGTCGGTGTGGTTCTCAACCATGTTGCGGACGCCGATCGCGGAGATCATGCCGTAGAGGATCAGGGAAACGCCGCCGATGGTCGCTACCGGCATCACGTGGATGATGGCCGCGAACTTCGGGCAGAAGGACAGGACGATCGCGTAGAGGGCCGCCAGACGGATAACGAAGGGATCGTAGACCTTGGTCAGGACCAGGACGCCGGTGTTCTCGCCGTAGGTGGTGTTGGCCGGGGCGCCGAACAGGGCCGCGATGGTGGTGCCGATACCGTCGCCGATAAGGGTGCGGTGCAGGCCCGGATCTTCAATGAAGTTCTTGCCGACGGTGGAGCCGATGGCGGAGATGTCGCCGACGTGCTCCATCATGGTCGCGACCGCGATCGGGACGATCGTGATGATCGCGCTGATCAGGAGGCCGGTGTCGACCTTGCCGCCGAACAAACCGAATACGGTGTTTTCCCAGGCGACCGGCAGGCCGATCCAGGCCGCTTCCTTCACCTCGGTGAAGTCGACCTTGCCGGCGATGGCGGCTACCAGATAAGAGGCTACGACGCCGAGCAGGATCGGGATGATCTTGACCATGCCCTTGCCCCAGATATTGCAGGCGATGACGACCGCGATCGCGATCAGGGCGATCCACCAGCAGTCCTTGCAGTTATTGATGGCGGACGGAGCCAGGATCAGGCCGATGGCGATGATGATGGGACCGGTGACCACGGGCGGGAAGAATTTCATGACCTTCTTGCTGCCGACCGTCTTGCAGATGAGAGCCAGGATCAGATACAGCAGGCCGGCGCAGGCGACGCCGACGCAGGCGTAAGGCAGCGCCTTGGCGGCTTCCAGACCGGCTTCCTTGCCGGCGGCAACGACTGAGAAATACCCGCCTAAGAAAGCGAAGGACGAGCCGAGGAATACCGGAACTTTGCTCTTTGTCACGAAGTGGCAGAACAGCGTGGCCAGACCGGCGAACAGAAGCGTCGCAGATACGGACAGGCCCGTGAGGATCGGGACCAGCACGGTCGCGCCGAACATCGCAAACAGGTGCTGCAGGCCCAATACCAGCGTCTTGCCGGTGCCCAGTTCCTTGGCGTTGTAAATAGCGCCGTCTTTGTTGTTACCCATAGGATACCTCCCTATTTCGCGGTCACGGCCGCGTTTTAATATTCTGACGGGCTTTCCCGTCTGCCCCGTTCTTTTTGCTCCGGGGCTTTATGCCAAACGGGAAGCCCGTTTATGCCAGATCAAAAAGCTCCACGGCGGTGTACTCCTCAAAGGGCGGGATCTTCACCTTGATGAACTCGCTGCGGGAGGTCGGCACGTTCTTGCCCACATAGTCCCCGCGGATAGGCAGCTCCCGGTGCCCCCGGTCCACCAGCACCGCCAGCTGTACGGAGGCAGCCCGGCCGTTGTCCTTTAAGGCATCCAGCGCGGCGGAGGCCGTGCGGCCCGTGTAGAGCACGTCATCCACCAGCACCACGTGGCGGCCGTCGATGGAGAAGGGCAGCTTTCCTTCGTGCACCACCGGATTCGGCGCGGTCAGCTGCAGATCGTCCCGGTAGAAGGTGATGTCCAGCTCGCCCACGGGGACCTCGGTCCCTTCGATCTGAGCGATGTTCTGCGCGATGATCTTCGCGAGCGAAACGCCCCGGCGCTTGATCCCGACGATGCACAGGTTCTCCGCCCCGTTGTTATGCTCCACGATCTCGTGCGAGATCCGCTTTAAGGCCCGGGCGACGGTGGCATCGTTCATCAGTACGGCTTTGCAGCGTTCCATCCTCTTCTCCTTCAACAAAAAGGCCCTGCCGGATGCGGCGGGGCCTGATCTACGGGAACCTGGTTACACAGGGAAAGATCCTTTATGAGCCTTGCCGACATCTCTGTATCAGCTTAAAACCTGTTTGTCATACGGAGTGTAGCATACCGGCCGGGACTTGTAAAGAGGGGAAATAAAGAATAAAGGGTTTTTTCGCAAAAGAAAAAACGGCATTGACAAGCCCCCGCAAAAGAAAGTATGATGCAGGCAGGACGGCCGCGCCGGCGGCGTCTTCCATCACGTTTTGACAAGGATTCCACCATGACTGAGAAGCTTTTTTATCAGGATTCCCATCTGTTTGAATTTACCGCCGAGGTGCTTTCCTGCGCACCGGAAAAGGGAAATTTCGCCGTGGTGCTGGACCGCACGGCCTTCTATCCGGAGGGCGGCGGCCAGCTGACCGACTTAGGCGAGATCGACGGCGTGCCTGTCGTTTTCGTGAAGGAAGTGGATGGCGGGATCCGCTACTACTGCACCGCGCCGTTTGAGCCCGGACAGCACGTCACCGGCCACGTGGATCGGGAGCGCCGCCTGGACCTCATGCAGCAGCATTCCGGCGAGCATATCGCAAGCGGGCTCATCTGCACGCATTTTTCCTGCGAAAACGTCGGCTTCCACATCTCCGACGATTTCGTCACCATCGACTACAACGCCTCCATCAGCTGGGAAGAACTCAAAGCCGTGGAGGACGAAGCCAACCGGGCCGTACGGGACAACAAGCCCGTCCATATCTGGGTTCCGTCCAAAGAGGAGCTGGCCGCCCTCGAGTACCGCAGCAAAAAGGAGCTCGAAGGGGACGTGCGCATCGTGGAATTCCCGGGCACGGACATCTGCGCCTGCTGCGGCACGCACGTGACGTACACCGGCGAGGTGGGGCTCATCAAGTTCGTGAGCCTGCAGAGCCACCGCGGCGGCGTGCGCATCGAGATGCTGAGCGGCAAACGCGCCTTCGAATACGTCCGCAGGCTGTGCGAGGAAAACAAGAGCATCTCCGTCCAGCTCTCCGCGAAAGAGACCGCCACGGCGGCGGCCGTCACCCGCCTCAAAAAAGAAGCCGCCCAGATGCATGAGCGGCTGGCAGCGCTGGAGACCGAAGCGATAGAACGGAAGGCGGCCGAGCTGGCCGGGAAGGGAAACGTTATTTTAAGCGAAGCCGGCATGGGCGTGGATTCCGTCCGGCGGCTCTGCTCCGCCGTTACGGAGACCTGCGGCGGCTTCTGCGGCGTGCTCTCCGACTGCGGTGAAGACGGCGTGCGCTACGCCTTCGGGCAGAAAGGCGGGGACCTCCGGGCCTTAACGAAGGCCGTCAACGAAGCCTTTTCGGGGCGCGGCGGCGGCAAGCCCTTCTTCACGCAGGGCACCCTGCACGGGGACGCCGGGGAGATCGAAAGTTTCCTGCGGGAAAAATTAGACTGACCACCCTTTACCGGCAACAAGCCAAGCCAAACGAATGCGAAACAGGCCCGGCACTGTGCCGGGCCCGATTTATTTGCAGGTCACCATTAATTCTTCATCCCCCAAAGGATCTCGCCTTCCGCGGCCTCTTTCGTGATATCGAAACGGAGCAGATAGTAGTGCGAGTCGGGCGGGAACGTCTGCAGGTCAAAGAGCAGGCTGTCCGCATCTCCCCAGAGCAGCTGCATCACAGTGGGCTTCGCCGGATCCAGCTTCAGCTCCGACGGCATTCTCAGGATCCCCTCATACAGCGTCCGGCCGGAAAAATCCTTCACACAGGCCGTATAGGAGCCGTCCTCTTGTCTCTGGGGATGCAGGGCAACCGCCACATTATCCGACAGGTGCCAGCCGTTATACCCTTCAAGATCAAAATCGGGCAGTACAGTCAGCTCATTTGCTTCCAGCCGGTACAGCTGCGCTTTTTTCGTGCCGTCCGGCAGGGTACTCGACCAGGAAGTGAGATATAAGCTGCCGTCGCTGCCGATCGCTATTTCATCCCTGCAGCGTCCGCTTTCGCCATCCTGCAGCAGCGGCTGCGTCTCCTTCGTTTTCCAGTTGCAGCACCAGACTTCATTGCAGGAACGGCCGTCCCCATCAACCCCGTATGACAGGAAATATACGTAATCTCCCGCGATTTTGACGTTGTACGTCGCATCAAAGCCGTCTTCTTTCAGGAAAAGGATTTCTTTTTCTCCCGTTTCCAAAGAGACCTTATACAGTACCGTCCAGAGCACCGGCATCCCGTTCTCAACCGTTTGCCAGTCCGCCATGCCGAAGAACTGCCCCTGATGCAGCAGATAGAACTGGGTCGCGTACTCTTCCTCGGCCAGTTCCAGATGGAACCGTCTGTCAGATCCGTCCTCCGCAATGCTCCACAGGCCGTACCGGGTCGGACGAGAAGGCTCTTCGGAAATGGCGCTGATAAACCAGAGCCGGCCCTGCCAGGCACTCAGGCTGTTGTTGCGGATCTGCCCCACGTAGGCGCCGCAGTAGATGTCTTTATGCGTGCATTCCGGTTTATTGCAGAAAACGCCGGATTCTCCGCTCTGCTTATCGTAAAAATACAGGTACGACCCGCCGAAAGACGTGCCGTAATACGCCAGATCCGTTTCCGCCAGGTTGTCCCAGCGTCCACCGATCCGGTTGTCAAAGGCGTAATTCGTCAGAAGGCCGCCTTTATCGGACGGGCCTGCCGTTTCGGGCGGCCCGCTTTCCCGGGTAGATACCTCGGAAGGCTCCGTCTGTCCGCCGGAGGGAAGGGTCATCTCCTGCGAGGGTGTCGGGGCGGACTGACTGCCGGGCCCATCAGGCTGCGTAGGATCTTGCTGCTGGCTGCAGGCGGAAAGGCAGGCCAGTGCAGTAATAGTCAGAAGCAAAAAAACAAAAACAATAACTATCTTCTTCATTGTTCTAATTCTGTTGGTTCATTGATTCCGGAATCCAATGAGATAATATCTCAGACTCGCATGCGTTATAAAAGAAGATCACCGCATCAACCGAAATATCAGAATCAAGTGTTTTCGTTCTGGATGCATAAAATGTTCCAGTTGTCGAAGAGTAACCGTGACGCGAATTATCGTCAAAGTCAAAAACCGTAAAATCAACGCTGCAGCTGTATGCCGGCGGATCAATTCCCGGCCGATTCGTTTCAACAAGCAATTCCGAAGCGCTTACGGTTTGACCGTTTACGCTTCCGTTGCACTCTGCATCTCTTCTGTAAACAGGTATCTCCAACGAAAAACTTTCGTTGAATGCACCGACAGACAGGACAATAGCCATACACATCGCTAAAACCACAAAAGCAGAACTACATACCCTTTTCATTGCAACCTCCTTTATAGAAACTGGTGAGTCATTCAATTATTTCTTTAACGCCCGCAGCCACTCGAAGCTGATCATATATCCTTCCTGCGGGTCCCACATTCCTACTTCCACTTTGTGCGTCGCCTGATTATTATTCAGGGGAAAGAAAGTATCCTCCCATTTTTGACATCTGTAAAGGAAGAAAATGTACTGCTCGCCAACTCTTAGCTCCGGGGTGCCTTCATAGGTACAGATCACGTCTTCCGTTTCTCCGCCCAGAGTCAGGACCTGAATCACACGGCCCGTCAATGCATCATTCTTATAACTTTCCGTGACCATAACCTCCCAGACTGTCACAAGATCTTTGCGGGGGTCTTCTTCCTCTTTTATATCAATTCTCAGCGAACGCCACTCGCAGCTCTGTCCGACAACCGTGCCATATACGATTTCCGCAGCTGCCTCTGCCAGCTCCTCTCTGGAATTGTACCAGCGATAGCTTGCGGATCCTTTCAGGACGGTTTTTATTTTCTGCTGCTCCTGCGTTTTCTGAATGACGCCCAGAGCCGGATTTGAGCGCTCTTCTCCCAGATTCATTTCTCTGACAAGCGACGCCGCTGCTGCATTTTCTGCTGTCTGTACTGAATCGGCCTCATGCTTCTCCTGTATGTTTACTGTTTGCTTTGCCGTACATGCGCTAAGGGCCAAAGAAAGAATCACGCCAAAAACGGCCAAAAATGCTTTCTTCTTCATGTTCATGGTATCATCCCTTTCTGCTTCTGCCGTTAAAGAAGTTTGAATCATCAGATTCTTTCACCGCGTCTGAATAGCCCACATTAATTCTTCCCGGAGCGTTCCGCCCGCCAAAGTATAATAGACCATCGTGGTCAATGCATGACCATTTTCGTCTTCCCACTCATACTCATAATAAAGACCGTTTTCATCTCCGAACAAAGCACACAGGGCATGGTAATGCCACTTACTGTTCAGATCTGCCTGGAAATTCATAGAAACGGGGCCTTCATACAGTACGGTTCCATCCCATTTTCGAACAAGCACAATCGTATCAATGACGTCTTCCTTCATATTGTGGTTTGGCCCGACGCCGCTCGCAATCAGGATCCCGTTTGAAAAATACAGCATATCGTATTTTTCCTGATTGGGGAGCAGGTCCTCTCTCGGCAGCAGCTCGCCGTCTTGCAGCTGGAACAGATGATCATTCGTCACTCCGTTTTTCAGGAAGATCGTTCCGTCTTCCGTTTTCCAAATGGAATCCAGGCACAAGGAAAGTCCCTCTTTTGAAAGCACCTCCTGCAGCTCCCGTTTTTCCGTATCCCAACAGAGCAGTTGAGCACTGAATGTTTCTCCCTGACGGCTTGACAAAACAAACCATACTGATTTTTCTTCAAAAAACGGCATAACCTTAACCGATTCCCGGCCAGTGCGATCAAGAATCGTTACTGAATCCGTTCCGTCTATGGGGATCATCCTGACAGTCAGCCGAAGGAAAGGATCCGCCTGATCTACTTCTTCTTTTTGATGAACGGCATAAACAAAACCCTGATTCAGATAGGCATTATTGATTCCTTCCTGATAATAATCCCAATTCAGTTCCAGCCGGCGATCCGTGCCGTCAGGATTCATGCTGTAAACCCCTGGCACACCCCGGGTCTGCGGATCCGTTTTGACAACACCGACCCAGTACAGTCTGTTCTGATACAAACTTAAACTGCTTTTGGGTACTGATCCGACATACGCATTGCACTGATCATTATTATGGAGGCACTCCGGTCTTCCGCAAAGAGGGCCGCCGATATGGTTGGTTTTATCCCAGCCCATAATGAGTCCGCCGAAAAAAGGGATACTGTAAAGCGAATCTTCTGTTTCAATAAAGTTGCCGTTTAAGTATACCGCCCGGTTATCCAACGGCTGTTCTTTCAGCAGAACAATCGGACTCTGTTCGGCTGTCGCAGAAGCATCAGTATTAGTCTGCGTATTATTATCACCGGAAACAGCCGGCACTTCGGGAACCGGCTCTGTTGCTTCTCCTTGATAACCGCAGCCGCTTATGCAAAGGATCAGTATCAGGAAAAAGAGCATTCCTGTCCCGTATATAGTCTTTTTTGCCTGCATAAAACACCCCTAGTTACTGGGCCAATATGTTTTTTTCAGCACAAGAGTCCGATTTACATTGTTATGAAACTCTGCTTTTGCATACGGCGATGACGGAATTGTCATCGAAGAGATTTCTGCCGACAAATACCCAAACGCATCGGCAGAATCCACCACCCCTCCGGTGGATGAAAGAAAAACAATGTGAACATCACATCCTTCTATTGGCGCCCAAAAACTGATTTGATCGTTATCCACCAGTTGTATTCTTGCTTTTGTAATATGCGTGCTTAACGTAATCTCTCCGGTACAGACAGCATCCTTCTGGTAATATTGGTGTCGTTCATTAAAACTCCAGTCAGCGGCCAACACACTGTTAGCAATCCCTCCTATGCACAGCATTGCTAAAAGTAATCCGCGTAACTTAGCTCTCTTTGTTGCTTTGTTTTGCATCATTATTTCGTTCTCCTCTCTTGTACATGTTTACTACTTTCTATTTGTTCGTCTTTACCTTATCACAAATCATTGCCAAGGTCAACAGATGTATTAATATTTTATATATTGAATTGTTTTTACATATGTGTTATAGTTTTATTTATCAATAAGGTTTAGGATTTTTCTCTATGGGAACCTATGCAGCAAACATTTACAGAAAGGGTCTTCTGCCGCTGATCATCCTTTTGCTTCTGAAGGATCAGGATATGTACGGTTATCAGATGGTACGGGAATTGGATACCAGAACAGCCGGGAATATCACAACGCAGGAAGGCGCTTTATACCCTGTCCTTTATGCTCTATGTAAAACCGGTTATGTTTCCGAACGGAAAGAGTTGGTAAAAGAGAGGCGTTTTCGTATAATGTACCATCTGGAGCCGGAGGGAGAACAATACCTGAAAGGACAGATTGACGAGTATGAAAAGGTCGTTTCTGCCATGCAGGCGCTCATTAAACCGGCAAAGGAGACTTTATAAAATGAATGGATTAAGTAAATATAAAAAGAGAGTTTTTGCATGCCTGACATGTACCCGGGAAGAAAAAGAGTACTGCTTCTCACGTATAGCTGAAAGTCTAGGAGAGAACACCGATTGCAGCTTTGAAGAGCTTGTGGAGCGTTTCGGCGAACCCGAAACCGTTGCAGCTTCTTTTCTGGATAATCTTCCGGCAGAAAACAATATGAGCGCTATATCGACTGAAAGGCGAAACTCAGCCCGTTTTAAAAAAATTGTTTTCATTGTTATTGCAATGATTGTTTTCATTATCGTCTTCTTCTGCTTTTGGGATGCCAAAACGCGTGGCGGCGATAGTGTAATTGATGGGCCAACTATTATATCTTCCTGGGAAGATGCCAATAATACGAAAGGAGAAAACTGATTATGAAAAAGGTTCTTATGTTTGTTTTGACATGCAGCCTGTTATGTGC
>JAEEUR010000050.1 GCA_016290595.1 Lachnospiraceae bacterium
ATGAAGCCAAAAAAATGAAAAATGTAAACATTAAAAACTATAAGTTTTTACTATTACTCTTCTAGTGTGCTAAAATATTGAACGAAAAGAGGAATTTATTATGAGATTAATCAAAACAGTACCTATTACACTTATTACTGGATATTTAGGAAGCGGTAAAACCACTTTAATTAATCATATTTTAAAAAATGCAAAAGGCCATAAAATGGCAGTTATTGTCAATGATATTGGAGAGGTCAATATCGATGCCGATTTAATTCAAGCTGGTGGTATTGTTGCTTCAAAAGATGATAATTTAGTTGCTTTATCAAATGGTTGTATCTGCTGCACACTTAAAAAAGATTTAATTAACCAACTTGCTGAACTTGTTCAATCTAAAAAATTTGATCACATTTTAATTGAAGCTTCTGGAATTTGTGAACCAGTTCCAATTGTTCAAACAATTACTTATATGCAAAATGAATTTAAAAGACAAAATCTCCCAGAATTCTATAAACTTGATGCAATTATTTCAGTCACTGATGCTTTGAGATTAAAAGATGAATTTGGTTGTGGAGAAACTCTTGAAGAAGCAAAACGTGGCGAAGAAGATTTAGAAAACTTAGTTATTCAACAAATCGAATTCTGCGATATAGTCTTACTTAATAAAGCTTCTGAATTAACTGAAGAAGAATTAAGAAGAGTTAAAATGACAATTAGAGCAATCCAAGATACAGCAAAAATCATTGAAAGTGATTATTGTAATGTCGATATCGATACTTTAATTGACACAAATTTATTTGATTTTGAAAAAGCATCCACTTCAGCTGCTTGGATTAGAGAATTTGAAGATTGGGGAACCGATGTTGAAATTCATGATGACGATGATGAAGATGAGGATGAACATGAACATCATGATCATGACGATGAAGAACATGAACACCATCACCACGAACACGATGAAGATGACGATGATGACGACCACGAGGAGCATGAACACCATCATCACCACCATCACGACGGCGAAGAATGCGACGATCCCGAGTGCGAATGCCACCACCATCATCACGATGATGACGATGACGACGAGGAGCACGAATGCTGCCATCACCATGAGCACCATCACGACGAAGAGCACGGGCATCACGGCCACGAGCACCATCATCACCACCATCACCATCATCCGGGCGAGCACGACGCGGACGAGGTCTTTACGAGCTGGGGACGGGAGAGCGCCCGGAAATATACGGAAGAAGAGCTTGAAGGTATCCTGAAAGCGCTGGCGGACGAAAGCGGCGAATACGGCCAGATCATCCTGCGCGCCAAGGGCATCATCCCGATGGCGGACGGCAGCTGGCGTCAGTTCGACATGGTTCCGGAAGAAAGCGAAGTCAGAGTCTGCGGGCCGGATTATACCGGCCGGGTCTGCGTCATCGGCTGCGAACTGAAAGAAGAAAAGCTGGCTGAGCTTTTCGGCCTGAAATAAGGAGAACCCATGATCCCTGTCTATATCGTCGCCGGCCTGCTGGACAGCGGCAAGACGACGTTTATCGAAAACACGCTGATGGAGCAGGAGTGGATGTCAAAGGGCACCACGCTCCTGATCCTCTGTGAGGAAGGCGAGCACGAGCTCACGGAAGAGTATAAGCGCAGGAAAAAGCTGGTCAGCATCCCCATCGGCTCTCCGGACGTCTTCACGAAGGATTACTGCGAAGAGATCACGGCAGCCATGAAGCCGGCGCAGATCATCATTGAGTTCAACGGCATGTGGAATCTGAAGGATTTCCTGCAGAAGGACTTCCCGAAGAACTGGGGCCTGGCCGGGATCTACTCCGTGGTCAACGGCGAGGATCTAGAGCTGGTCATGAACAACATGCGCAATCTCTTCATGACCCAGCATACCGAATCCGACCTGATCGTGATCAACCGCTGCCGGAAGGACTTAAACCGCCAGCAGTTCCGCAAGGCCATCAAGCTGCAGAACCCCATCGCTCAGCTGATCTTCGAGTCGGTGACCGGCGAGATAATCGAGTTCGGCGAAGAGGATCTGCCTTACGATATCAAGGCGCCGGCCTTCAGTGTGGACGATATCGACTACGGCACCTTCTTTTCCGACGCCTCGGAAAACCCGGAGCGCTATATCCGGAAGAAGATCACCTTCCTCTGCCAGATGTTCCGTCCCGTGGGTATGCCGCGGAACATGTTCGTGCCCGGCCGGAAGATCATGGCCTGCTGCGCGGCGGATATTCAGTTCTACGGTTTCCCCTGCAAGAGCGACCGGCCGCTGCGCTTCGCGAACAACAGCTGGCATATCATCACCGTGGAATTCGGAACGGAAAAAAGAAAGGATCCCCGAAGCGGGAATCCGGTGCAGGCGCCGGTGCTGCGTCTGATCGATCTGAAGGATGCCGAAGCGCCGGCCGAAGAGGTCGTGACGCTGTAAGAGCATAAAGAGACCCGGGATGCCGTTCCTTACTTTTTGACGCCTAGCCTTCGCTAAGCGGGTTACCGCACTCAGGCTTTTGCCTTCCACTCGACGGAGGCCTGACAGCCACCTGAAGATATAGGAGTCCCTTATGTCATACTGTAGGTTCAAAAACTGTAAGGCTGTCGTACAACCCAGGCAGCTCAAAGTATAGCATAAAATCTCTGTTTGAGCAAGGTCTTTTTCCAAAACGGAGGAGGTAATTTATGAAGACCATCATCACCATCGGACGTGAATTCGGAAGCGGCGGCCACGAGATCGGCTTCCGCCTGGCGGAAGAACTGGGAATCCCTTTCTATGACAAGCTGCTGGTCTCCATGGTAGCGGAAGAGGGAGAATTCGCGCAGAAATATCTGGAGGAAATGGATGAAAAGGTAAACATTCATATCGCTCCGTTTCTGGCGACCCGCTCCAATTATTCCGTGTACAACCAGCCGGTCAGCGACAAGATCTTTTTCCGGCAGGCGGAGATCATCCGCAAGCTGGCGGACGAAGGCGCCTGCGTGATCGTGGGCCGCTGCGCGGACTATATCCTGGAAAAGCATCCGGATCTGCTCCGCGTTTTCCTTTTCGGCGAGCTGAAGGACCGCGTCGCCCGGAAGGAAGCCATGAATCTGGAGATCGAAGAGTCCGACATGACGAAGCACGTCCAGAATACGGACAAAAAGCGCTCCCGCTACTACCGTCACTATACCGGTAAAGTCTGGGGCGACAGGGACAACTACGATCTCTGCATCAATACCAGCGTGATCGGCATCAACGAAACGGTGGAGCTGCTGAAGCGCCTGGTGCTGGCAAGAGAAGAGAAGAAATAAAGGTTCTTGTGTTTCCGCAGGAGAGATGATACAATAATATATCAGGAAAATAAGGCTTCGGTTTCACGAAAAAACTCACAGGAGGAAAACATGAAAGAAGATTTTTTACAGGATCTCGGCATCTTTAATACGGCCGGGATTTACCGCAACCTGACGCCCGCCGAACTGACGGAGATCGCGCTGATGCGCGGCGAAGGCATCTTAAGCAAGACCGGCGCCCTGGTGATCGAGACCGGCAAGTACACCGGCCGCTCTCCGGACGACAAATTCATCGTGGACGTCCCGAAGATCCACAAAAAGATCGCCTGGGGCAAGGTCAACCGGCCGATCTCGCTGGAGAAGTACAAAGCCATCCGCGCCAAGATGGTCGCCTATCTGCAGGGACGCGAACTGTTTGTCTTCGACGGCTTCGCCGGCGCGGATCCCGACCACAGGAAGAAATTCCGTATCGTCAACGAGCTGGCTTGCCAGAACCTCTTCATCCATCAGCTGCTGATCCGTCCGACGGAGAAGGAACTGAGATATTTCGGCAAGCCGAACTTCACCATCATCTGCGCGCCGGATTTCCACTGCGACGCCGCCATCGACGGCGTACACAGCGAAGCGGCTATCCTGGTCAACTACGTGGATAAGGAAGTCCTGATCGCCGGTTCCGCCTATGCGGGCGAGATCAAGAAGAGCGTCTTCTCCGTCATGAACTTCCTGATGCCGCTGGAGGACGTGCTGCCGATGCACTGCTCCGCCAATATGGATCCGGTCACGCACGAGACCGCCGTTTTCTTCGGCCTGTCCGGCACCGGCAAGACCACCCTGTCCGCGGATCCGAACCGCAAGCTGATCGGCGACGACGAGCACGGCTGGTCCGAAAACGGCGTGTTCAACTTCGAGGGCGGCTGCTACGCGAAGTGCATCAACCTGAAAGAAGAGAACGAACCGGAGATCTATCATGCCATCCGCTTCGGCGCCCTGGTGGAAAACGTCATCATCGATGAAGAGACCCGTGAACTGGATTTCGATGACGCTTCCCTGACCGAGAACACCCGCGTGGGCTATCCCATCGAATACATCGACAACGCGCAGATCCCCGGCATCGGCGGCATTCCGAAGGTGGTCATCTTCCTGACGGCCGATGCGTTCGGCGTTCTGCCCCCGATCTCCCGCCTGGACAAAAATGCGGCCATGTACCACTTCGTCACCGGCTTTACCTCCAAGCTGGCCGGCACGGAGCGCGGCATCAAGGAGCCGCAGCCGACCTTCTCCACCCTGTTCGGAGAGCCCTTCATGCCCATGGATCCGTCCGTCTACGCGCAGATGCTCGGCGACAAGCTGGATAAGTACGGCACCAAGGTCTACCTGGTCAATACCGGCTGGTCCGGCGGTTCCTACGGCGTCGGTTCCCGCATGAAGCTGTCCTATACCCGCGCGATGGTCACGGCTGCCCTGAACGGAGAACTGGAGAACGTCGAGTACAAGCACGACAAGATCTTCAATCTGGAAGTGCCACAGAGCTGCCCGAACGTTCCGAAGAACATTATGAATCCGCGCGACACCTGGGCCGACAAGAAGGCCTACGATGCCACCGCGAAGAAGCTGGCCGGCATGTTCCAGGAGAACTTCGCCAAGAAGTATCCGAATATGCCGAAGGAGATCGTGGAAGCGGGCCCGAAGGCCTGATCCCGCCGTCTTTTAAAACGGGCAGGGCGGATCCTTCCTCCCTGCCCTCACACCCATAAATAAGTCCGGGGGTGCCGCAAGGCTGAGAACATACCCTTTGAACTTGATCCGGATCATACCGGCGAAAGGAGAGAATCATGCTGAAACTGTTTTTTGTTGAATCCGTAAACAAGTACGGAGAACAGGTCTACCGCCTGAACACGGCCGGATATCTGTTCTTCATCGTTCTGGGCCTGCTCTTTCTGGGCCTGGCGGTAGGCCTGAGCAAAAGGAAGAGCCTGACCTTTTCCACGAAGCAGCTCGTGTTCTCCGCGGTCGCGATCGCGCTGGCCACGGTCCTTTCGGAGATCAAGCTGTTTCAGGCGCCGATGGGCGGCTCCGTCACCCTGCTGAGCATGCTTTTCGTGGTGCTGATCGGCTGGCTTTACGGCCCGGCTGCGGGGATCCTGACCGGCTTTGCGCACGGCATCCTGCAGCTGATCCTGGGCAGCTCCATCTACAGCCTGCCGCAGATGCTCGTGGATTATCCGCTGGCCTTTGCCGCGCTCGGCCTGTCAGGCTTTTTCAGCGAGGCGGACCGCGGCCTGCTGAAGGGCTATCTGCTGGGGGCTTTCGGCCGCTTTTTCTTCGCTTTTCTGAGCGGCTATCTGTTTTTCGCTTACTATGCGCCGGAAGGGATGGATCCCCTCGTTTATTCGGCGCTGTATAATATCAGCTACATCGGGATCGAAGCGGCGATCACCTGCGTGATCATTCTGCTTCCTCCCGTCGACAAAGCCATGAAGGAAATCAAACGGATGGCTTTATCATAAAGGAGTACGGTATGGAAAACGAACTATTAAAATCCATTCACAAGATCTACGAGAATGACAAGACCACGGTCTATGCGGCGGACGACGTGTTTATCACCGTTGTTGGCATGGCGGCTTCGGACGTGGAAGGCGTACTGAGCCTTTCCGACCTGAATACGGGAGAGCTCTGCGTGAAGCCGACCATCCGGAATCTGAGCAAATGCCTGCGGCTGGATTTCTCCGGCGACCAGATCACCGTTCTGATCGGCATCGTGGTGGAAGCCGGCTCCAATCTGCTGGCCGTCAGCACCAACGTGCAGAACAAGGTCCTGAATTCCGTGAAGGATATCATCGGCTGCAGCTTGAGCCGCGTCAATATCCAGATTTCCGACGTACGTTCCAAATAACGGAGGCACGGTCCGGCATATGAACAGACAGAAGAGAAAATTCGTTTTCGAACAGCTTTTTATGTGCGAATTCTACAGTCCGCAGGAAGTGGAAGGACAGCTCATAAATCTTTCCGGTGACGAAGACCTTTTGCAGGAGATGGAATCGGATTCGATCAGCGAAGAGAGCCGGGCGGAGCTGCGTGCCCGCGCCGCCGACGTCATGTCGAAAAAGGACGAACTGGACGCGCTGATCAACCAGGTGGCGACCGGCTGGAAGACGCACCGGATGGGGCGCGCCGAACTGGCCGTTATCCGGCTGGCTCTGTACGAGATGAAATACGATGATACGGTTCCATACAAGGTCGCTATCAACGAAGCCGTGGAACTGACGAAAATTTACGGAGGAGAGGATTCTCCCGGTTTTGTCAATGCTGTTCTGGGAAAACTGGCCGACGCGCTGAATCTGACGGAATAAATGCTTTTAGATTCCATACAGCAGCTTAACGATATCAAGAAGATCGATCCGAAGGATTATCCCGCCCTGGCGGCGGAGATCCGCCGTTTTTTAGTGGAAAAAGTCAGTAAGAGCGGCGGCCATCTCTCCGCCAATTTAGGCGTGGTGGAACTGACCATGGCGCTGCATCTGGTGCTGGATCTTCCGAAGGACAAACTGATCTTCGACGTGGGGCATCAGTGCTACACGCATAAGCTTTTAAGCGGCCGGCGGGAGGGCTTTGATACGCTTCGCCGCTCCGGCGGCATGAGCGGCTTCCCCCGGACCGATGAAAGCGAGTGCGATCTTTTCAATACAGGACACAGTTCGACCTCCATCTCCATGGGGCTGGGACTGGCGCAGGCGCGGGAGCTGACCGGAGAGGACTATACCGTGGTCAGCGTGATCGGCGACGGCTCCATGACCGGAGGCATGGCTTTTGAAGCGCTCAACAACGCGACTGAGCTGAAGGGCAATTTCATCATCGTTCTGAACGACAACGGCAAATCCATCGGCGACAACGTGGGCGGCATGTCCGGTGCGTTTCAGGATCTGAGAACGGCGCCCCGCTACAACCGCATCAAGCAGAACGTGAAAAATACGCTCGACAAGATCCCCACGGTCGGCGGCAGCATGGTCCGCCACATCGGCAAAGCCAAGGATGCCTTAAAGCAGATCCTGCTTCCCAACATGTTTTTCGAGACCATGGGCCTGACCTATCTGGGACCGATCGACGGACACAACGTCGGCGCCGTCGTCAAGGCGCTGGAAGCCGCCAAACGCCTGGAACGGGCCGTTGTCGTGCACGTGGTGACCAAAAAGGGGAAAGGATACCGCTTTGCGGAGGAAGATCCGGAACGCTTCCACGGGATAGGGCCTTTCGATCCCGTCAGCGGAAGATCGCTGGAAACGTCCGGAAAGACCTATACGGACTATGTGTCCGAGGAGCTGATCCGGCTGGCCGGAGAAGATAAACGGATCGCCGCCATTACGGCAGCCATGGCAGCCGGGACCGGTCTCGCCGCCTTTAAGGAGGCTTATCCGGACCGCTTCTTTGACGTAGGCATCGCAGAAGAGCATGCGGTGTCCTTCGCGGCCGGCCTGGCAAAGGGCGGTTATAAGCCCTACGTTTGCATTTATTCCACCTTCCTGCAGCGCGCCTACGATCAGATCGTGCACGACGTCGCGCTGCAGAAGGCAAAGGTCACGTTCCTGATCGACCGGGCAGGCCTCGTGGGGGCCGACGGGGCGACGCATCACGGCATGCTGGATGCCGGCTTTCTGCAGACAGTGCCGGGCCTGACGGTCATGGCGCCCCGGGACGGAAGGGAACTGCAGGAAATGCTGCGCTTCAGCGCGGATTTCGACGGCCCGCTGGCGATCCGCTATCCGAAGGGAAGCGCGCCGGAGGAACTATATTCACAGAGGCTTCAGCTGTCTTTCGGCAAGGCGGAGATCCTGGAGGAAGGCAGCGGCATCCTGCTGTTTGCCGCCGGCTCCCAGGTGCAGACCGCCGCGGAAGCCGCCGCGCTTCTGCGGAAGGAGGGCCTGCAGCCCACGCTGGTCAACGCCCGCTTTGTGAAACCCTTTGATACGCAGCTGCTGCGGGCTCTGTCCGCTTCGCACCGGCTGATCGCCGTCATGGAAGAAAACAACCGCAGCGGCGCGCTGGGCGAGCACGTGGCGGATTTCTGCGAACGGGAAAAGCTGCCCTGCCGGGTGCTGAACCTGGAACCGGAGGATGCTTTCTATCCGCACGGCAGCGTGCGGGAGCTGAAAGAGAGCTGCGGACTGGATGCGGCCGCCGTCAGCCGGAAGATCCTGGAAGCGGCAAAGGAAACGGGCCTATGAAGGAAAGACTGGATATTCTGGTAATACAGAAGGGGCTGGCCGCTTCCCGTGAGCAGGCCAGGGCCTCTATCATGGCCGGAGAGCTCTTTGTGAACGGCGTCCGGGAGGACAAACCCGGCGACCGCTTTGAAGAAGACGCCGAGATCGTTTTTCACGGCAAGAGCCTTCCGTACGTAAGCCGGGGCGGCCTGAAGCTGGAAAAAGCCCTGCAGGTCTTCCCGCTGGATCTGGCGGATAAGGTCTGCCTGGATATCGGCGCCTCCACCGGCGGCTTCACGGACTGCATGCTGCAGAACGGCGCCGCCAAAGTTTTCGCGGTGGACGTCGGCTACGGCCAGCTGGCCTACAAGCTGCGCACGGACGAGCGGGTGGTCTGCATGGAAAAGACCAACGTGCGCTATCTGACCCGGGAACAGCTGGGAGAAGAGGCGGACTTCGCTTCGGTCGACGTTTCCTTCATCTCCCTGAAGCTGGTCCTGCCGGCCCTATACCCGCTCCTGAAGGATGAGGCGGAGCTGGTCTGCCTGGTCAAGCCGCAGTTTGAAGCCGGCCGCGAAAAGGTCGGCAAGAAAGGCGTCGTCCGGGATCCGGCCGTCCACCGGGAAGTGCTGGAGCAGGTCACGGCCTTTGCCGCGGGACAGCATTATACGGTTCTGGACCTGGCTTATTCCCCGATCAAGGGCCCGGAGGGGAATATCGAATATCTGATGTATCTGAAGAAGAATAACGGAGAGGAGAGCGGCCTTCCCGCCGGTCTGGACTCCGTGATCGGACAGCTCGTCGCGCATTCGCACGAGGAACTGGACCGGTAAAGCAGCCGGCACGCCGGACAAAGGCGGATGAAATACAGGAAGTGCCATGAAGCATTTTTACTTAGTCAGCAACATTTATAAGGATGAAGGCTTCTGCCTGCGTGACCGCGTGGCCGCTTATTTAAGCGAAAAGGGGGCCTCCTGCGTCATACACGAGGAAGGCATGCGTCCCGGCCCGGAGACCGAATGCGTCATAACGCTGGGCGGCGACGGCACGCTGCTGCGGGTCGTCAGACGCTTTTCGGACCTTTCCCTTGCCTTTATCGGCGTCAATACCGGGACGCTGGGCTATCTGACGGAAGGGGACCGCAGCATGATCCCCATGATCCTGGACGCCCTGCTTCAGGACGATTTTATCCGGGAAAAACGGATGATGATCTTCGGACGCATCCTGCGCGGCGGAAAGTCCCTCGGACGCCACCGGGCCCTGAACGACGTGGTGGTCCGCTCCAAGAACCCCATGAAGATCATCAACCTGAAGGTCTCCGTCAACGGACAGTTCCTGAAGGAATACCGCTGCGACGGACTGATCGCCTCCACGCCGACCGGATCCACCGCCTACAACTTTTCCGCGGGCGGCCCGATCGTGGAGCCCACGGCCCGGCTGCTGGTCCTGACGCCGGTGGCGGCCCACTCCCTGAACAGCCGCAGCATCGTCTTTTCGCCGACGGACAAGATCTCTGTGGAGATCCTGCCGCCCACGCGCGGCAACGAAACGGAGGAAGCCTTCCAGGTATATTTCGACGGAGAGAAGCCCGTCAGCCTTACCGTAGGCGACGTGGTGGAGATCACGCAGGCTTCCACGACCATACAGATCCTGAAGCTCAGCGAACGCAGCTTCGTAGAGACCCTGCGCATCAAGCTGTCCGATTAGGAGAGACGCCATGCTTTTATCCTGCCACGTGAAAAACTTCGCCCTGATCGAAGAGGCCGAGGTCGAATTCGGCCCTGGCCTTAACGTACTGACGGGGGAAACGGGCGCCGGCAAATCCATCCTGATCGACGCCATCAGCGCCGGCCTGGGCGCCAGGACCGGCAGCGAACTGATCCGGCGCGGTGCGGAATCGGCGCTGATCGAGCTGGTCTTCAGCATCGAAGAGCCTGCTGTCGCGGACGCTTTGCGGGAGCTGGAGATCGTTCCCGAGGACGGTCTGCTGCTGATCTCCCGGAAGATCCTTCCGAACCGCAGCCTGCAGCGCATCGGGGACGAGAACGTCACGGCCGCCAGGCTGCGGGCCGTGACCGAGCTCCTTCTGGATATCCACGGCCAGCATGAGCATCAGTCGCTGCTTAAGCCCCGCCGGCAGCTGGAGATCCTGGACGATTACGCCGGGGAAGCCTGCCGCCGGGAAAAGGAAAACGTCGCGGAGGCTTACCGGGCTTACAAAAATGCCCGGAAGGAAGAGGAAGAATATTCTCTTTCCGAAGAGGAGAGGCTGCGCCGGCTGGACTTTCTGAATTACGAGATCGGGGAGATCGAAGCGGCAGCGGCCCGTCCCGGCGAGCGGGACGAACTGACGGCCCGCTACCGGGAAATGTCTTCCTTCGAAAAGATCGAATCCGGCCTGGGAAAAGCGCTTTCGTATCTGAGCGAAGGACGGGAAAACGCTTCGGATCTGCTGATGCAGTCGTATCGGGAGATCGAGCGGCTCGTATCGCTTTCCCCCGCCATGGGGGAGGTCCTGGCGGAATTAAGCACGGCGCAGGATATCCTGTCCGAAAGCGGCGGCGAGATCCGGACCTATCTGGAGGACTCGCGCTTTGATCCGCAGGAAATGTACGAAACGGAAAAACGGCTGGATCTTCTGAACCGGCTGGAACTGAAGTACGGCGATCTCTGCGACCCGGAGAACGACGCGCTGGCCCGGCGGGAGGAGGAAAGAGACCGGCTGGAGGATTACGCGGCAAGGCGCCTGGCGGCGCGGGAAAGGACCGGAAAGGCGGAAAAAGCCCTGCGGGAGAGCACGGAGCGTCTGCATCAGCTTCGCGCCCAGGCCGCGCCGAGACTGGATCAGGCGCTGGAGGAAGCCCTGAAGGAGCTGAATTTCCTTTCCGTACAGGTCCGTACCGGGATCAGCCGCCTGCCTGAAGCGGGACCCGAAGGACAGGACGACGTCTGTTTCCTGATCTCTCTGAACCCCGGGGAACCGCTCCTGCCGCTGCAGAAGGCGGCTTCCGGCGGCGAACTGTCCCGCATCATGCTGGCTATCAAGACGATCCTGGCGGACCGGGACCAGATCCCGACCGTAATCTTTGACGAGATCGACAGCGGGATCAGCGGCAGGACGGCCGCCCGTGTCGGCGCCAAGCTGAAGGAGATCTCAAAATACCGGCAGGTCCTGCTGATCACGCATCTGCCGCAGATTGCGGCCCCTGCGGACAGGCATTACGAGATAGCCAAGCAGACGGACGGAAACCGTACCGTTACGCAGATCCGGCTGCTGAACGAGGACGGCGCCGTGGGAGAGCTGGCCCGGCTGATGGGAGGCGATCTGAATGCGGAAAGCGTGCGGCAGGCCGCGGAGGAACTGAAGAAGAGCAGTCAAAAATGAGGCCCGAAGGCCTCATTTTTCTATTAACGGTAAAGGAACGGGGGAGGGAAAGCAGTCCGGACAAAAAGCCCGGATCAGCGGAAGCTGCGGATCAGCGCCACCGGTTTTCCGAGTACGCGGCAGTCCTCTGCGATGATCGGCTCCATTTCGTCGTTTTCCGGCTGCAGGCGGAAATGTCCGTTCTCTTTGAAAAAGCGCTTGACGGTGGCGGAGTCCTCCACCAGGACGACGGCCAGCTCGCCGTTCCGGACGGTATTCGCTTCCTGGCAGATCAGCCGGTCCCCGCTCAGGATCCCGATGTTGATCATGCTGTCGCCTTTGACTTCCAGCATGAAAAGGCTGGCCTGGGTGGGAGAGAGCTCATCTGCCGGATAAGGGAAGTAGCCGTCGATATTCTGCTCGGCCAGGATCGGCTGGCCGGCAGCCACCTGCCCGACGACGGGAATGCTCAGCATCTCGCGGCGTT
This sequence comes from Lachnospiraceae bacterium, assembly GCA_016290595.1. GTDB lineage: Bacteria > Bacillota > Clostridia > Lachnospirales > Lachnospiraceae > UBA6987. Next base: position 12,308 of record JAEEUR010000050.1, read on the forward strand.
CGGGGTAAGCGTCCGGTCCGCAGATCTCGATGGTGCGGGGCTTGCTGGGATCCCGCCGGATGTAGCCGCCGGCTTCCAGGCTGGAAAGATGCGCATGAACGGAAGAGGTGGAGCGGAGCCTGACCTTTTCCCCGATCTCGCGGACCGTGGGCGGATAGCCCTTGGCCAGTATCTCGCTGCGGATGAAGTCCAGGATTTCCTTCTGCTTGGCCGAGAGGCCTTCTTTCTTTCTCATATGACAAACCCCCTGATTGAGCTGAAAACAGTATATCATATCTTTTTTTGGAATGCAAACATTTGTTTGCAAAAATTTGTTCGATTTTTTGCGGAAAACGATTGACAAACACTTGTTCGGGTGTTATGATGCGGCTATACAGAACAAATGTTCACTAACGGCAGAGAGGTGATGACATGAGCAGCAGAACAAACAGAAAAAGAACGGTGAACAGAAAAAGAGTCCTGATCTATGCCGCGGTGCTTGCCGCGGGGATCCTGATGATCCTGCTTCTGGGGAGCGGCATTACGGCGGCCTCCGCAAAACAGGAAAAGAAGGAAGTCTACTATACCTCCGTCCGGGTGGAAGCGGGAGATACTCTCTGGAGCCTTGCGGAAAAGTACGTTCCGGAGTACGAAAAAGTCGGAGATTACGTCGAGACCCTCCGGCAGCTGAATCGGATCCGCCGGGAGGACCGGCTGATCCCCGGACAGATCCTCGTTATCGCATATTACAAATAAGCCATCCCCTTGAGAACGGTCCCCCCGCCGTTCTCATTTTTTGCCGTTTTTCCCCTTATAAAGCAAAAGAACGCATAAATACACGAAAAAAGCCTCAGAATCGATCTGCGGGCCGTTCAGAGGCCTTGTAAGGCGTTTCAGACGTCCGGTTCGGCTGCGGAAAAGCCTTCAGACGCCGCAGAATGACCGCCGGCGGCTGCCTCAGCGCCGCCGGAAGGCGGCCAGCCCTTCAGATCGCCTCTGATTATAGCGCCGAACATCCGTTCGCTAACACCGTGATACGTCTTATTCAGGTCTGCAAGCAGCTTTTTCATTTCCTCCCGGCGCGTATTGCCGTCCGCCGGACAGGGATTCTTCATGACCGGCAGCTCGTTTTCCCGCGCAAAACCTATAATATCCGGTTCCTCCACGTACATCAGCGGGCGGATCAGCGTCAGATCCATGCGGTCCAGATAGCTGACGGGTGAAAAACAGCTGATCCGGCCTTCAAATATAAGCGACATCAGCAGCGTTTCCGTAAAATCGTTCCGATGATGGGCGTAGGCGATCTTATTGCAGCCAAGTTCTTTGGCGCGCGTGTTGAAAGCGCCTTTGCGCAGCTTGGCGCAGAGAGAGCACGGATTTGATTCTTTTCGGATATCAAATACGACCTCGGCGATCTGTGACTCGACAACGATCAGTTCAAGGCCCATATCGGCCGTAAAGCGGCGCAGCGCACCGAAAGCGGCCGGATCCTTATCGGAAAAGCCGAGATCCACGCAGATCGGTATCAGTTCGAAATCAGCCGGATAAAAGCGTTTTAATCCGTTTAAGGCACAAAGCAGCGTCAGACTGTCTTTGCCGCCGGAAATACCGACGGCGATTCGGTCGCCGCTCTGGATCATGTGATAGTCGTCGACGGCTTTGCGCGCCAGACTCAGTAAACGCTGCAGGTTCATAAGGCAGATCCTTCTTTGAAATAACGTAATCCGATTATAGCATGAAAAAGAAAAAAAGAAAGGGCTTGACAGAGAAGAGCGGTTCTGATATACTTATTTATGCGTTAAATGTATGTTTAATGCAAAAATAAGTACAAAAACAGCCTCCCGAGAGTAGTCCCGGGGAAAAACCGCTATTTCAGCCCGAAAGGACCTCCGCCATGCCGAAACGCTTCAAATCCGAATACTATGCGGAAAAAGACAAAAACTATTACGCGAAACTGCACGAACTGCAGAAACAGCTGCCCGCGTACATGAAACCGTATCTTTCAAATATCGAGCTCAGCAAACGCGTGCGCACGGCCATCGCCTATACGCGCGATCTGATCACGTTCATGAAATACATCCAGGAAGTGAATCCGCTGTACACGGACGTTTCGATCAAGGACATTCCCCACGAATGCATGGAATGCCTGACCTACGACGACATCAATTACTTTCTGCAGTATTTAAAGCAGAACAACGGGACGTACGCTCACTACAACGCGGAAAACGCCTTAAACCGCATGATGTGCACGCTGCGCGGCTATTTCGGCTTTGAAGTCGCGCGGGATCTTCTGGTCAAGAATCCCATGCTCGGTGCGGCCAAGCCGCAGGCAGCCAAGGACAAGCCCATCGAGCGGCTCCGCGCGGATCAGGTCAATCAGCTGCTGCAGGGCATTGAAGCCAGCGAGTCCGGCTCCGATCGGTCCCGGGCCTTTACGGTCCATACGCAGCTGCGCGATACGGCAATCGCTACTCTCCTGCTGAATACCGGCATCCGTGTCTCGGAGTGCGTCGGCCTGGATCTGAAGGACATCAATTTCGAGGATATGTCCGTCTGCGTCGTGCGGAAAGGCGGAAAGATCGAATACGTTTACATGAATGAGGAAACGGCCAAGGCGATCCGGGATTATATCGAGCTGGAGCGTCCGAATTTCCTGCCGACGCCGAAGGAACCGGCCCTGTTTCTGTCCAACCGGCGCCGGCGGATGGCCGTTCGGTCCATCCAGGCGATGTTCGAAAAGTACGGGAGATCCATCCTGCAGAAGGACAATCTGCATCCGCACACGCTGCGCAAGACCTACGGAACCATGCTGTACGAGGCGACGTCGGACATCGGCCTGGTCAGCGAGACGCTGGGCCACAAAAGCGTGGACACGACCCGCAAGCACTATGCAGACATCAGCGAGCAGCACAAAAAGATCGCCGGAACGCTGCACGTGTACAAGAATACGGAGGACGATGAAGGAAAGGCCTGAAGCGCCGTACCGGGTGCCGCATACAGCGCATCTGAAGTCCGGAACATAACGAAGGATCCCGGCAGCCTGTCAGACACAGGACAGACAGCCGGGATCCTTTGCCGTATATTCTTGCTTTTGTTAGATCTGCTTATGGACGATGGTATATTCGTTTCCCGGCCGGTAGTACGGGCAGGCCGGATACTCTCCGATCAGAAAAAGGCGCATTTCGTCCTCGTCGAGGTCCATGATGCAGCTGTAGCAGTCATATTCTTCGTCGTATTCGTAGTTCATGCAGTCATCGCAGTTGCTTTCGACCCGCTTCTTCGGTTTCATACGGTTTTCCTCTTACAATTGGCGAATATACGGATCCCTGCCGGCAAGCGGCAGGGATCGCTTTGACGTTTCGGAACAGTGTGTTACGGCTCAGTGTCGTTCGGGTCTTCCGTAGGCGTGATCGCCGGCACAAAATCAGTCTGATAACTGTATCCGCAGACGGTGCAGGTATAGGTGGTGTAACCCTGAGACGATGTGGTCGGAGGCGTCACGACACCGTCGCCGTACGTACAATTAACGGTCTCGGACTCAGAACAGCCGGTGCAGGAATGAGTATGCGTTCCGTTATTGTTAGAAGTCCAGCTGCCCCAGCTGTGATTATGCGGGATCGGATCGGTGTAGTTGTCGTTGTAGCTGTAGCCGCAGACCGTGCAGGTATGCTTTGTGTAGCCCTGTGAGCTCTCGGTCGGCGCGATCACCTCATCCGTAAAGCTGCAGTTTTCGGTCTGGCTCTCGCCGCATCCGCCGCAGGACCGGCTGTGGGTCTTGTTGTTGTTGGAAGTCCAGCTGCCCCAGCTGTGATTATGCGGGATCGGATCGGTGTAGTTATCCTTATAACTGTATCCGCAGACGGTGCAGG
>JAEEUR010000051.1 GCA_016290595.1 Lachnospiraceae bacterium
TGCTCGAATACTGGAGAAACCGCTTCCGCTACGTGCTGGTGGACGAGTACCAGGACACGAACCCCGCTCAGTTCCGCTTCGTGGAGCTTCTGGCGAAGGAGCACCGCAACCTCTGTGTGGTCGGCGACGACGACCAGTCCATCTACCGTTTCCGCGGGGCGGAGATCAGAAACATCCTCGAGTTCGAAAGCGTCTTCCCGGAGACGAAGGTCATCCGCCTGGAGCAGAACTACCGCTCCACGAAAAATATCCTGGCGGCTGCGAACGGCGTCATTTCGCACAACAAGGAGCGCAAGGTCAAGACGCTCTGGACCGCGAAGGAGGAGGGCGAAAAGCCCGTCTTCCGCGAATACGAGGAGGCCCGCGAGGAAGCCCGGGGCATCGTGCGGGATATCCGGGAAGAGCGGGACCGTTTCCCCTACGGCGACTGCGCCGTGCTCTACCGCACCAACGCCCAGTCCCGCCTTTTGGAAGAAACGATGGTCGCGATGGGCGTGCCTTACCGCCTGATCGGCGGCGTCAACTTCTACGAACGGCGCGAGATCAAGGACTGCCTGTGCTATCTGCGCCTGATCGCAAACCCGCGCGACGACGTGTCCTTACGGCGCATCATCAACGTGCCGCGCCGCGGGATCGGGGATACGACCGTGGATAAGCTCGCGTCCTTCGCGGCGGAGCGGGAGCTTTCGATGCTGGAGGCGATAGAGGAGTGCGAACATGCGCCGGAACTGGCCCGCAGCGCCGGGAAGCTGAAGGCCTTCATGGAGATGATCATAGGCCTTCGGATGGAGGCGTTATCGTTAAGCGTAGAGGCGCTGATCGAACGGACACTGCGCGAAAGCGGCTATCAGGATGCGCTGAACGAAGAGGACCCCATCGAGGCGGAGGCGCGCCGCGACAACCTGCAGGAGCTGGTGAACAAGGCGGCGGACTTCGGCGGCGAAGTGGGGCTGGATGCGCTTTCTCAGTTCCTTTCCGAGACTTCCTTGGTGTCGGACATCGACGAACTGCCGGATAATGAGGGCAAAGTGGTTTTGATGACGCTGCACAGCGCCAAGGGCCTGGAGTTCCCGAAGGTCTATATGGCCGGCATGGAGCAGCAGCTTTTCCCGGGGGACAAGGCTCTCTACTCCGGCGATTCCACCGACCTGGAGGAGGAGCGGCGCCTCTGCTACGTGGGCATCACCCGCGCCATGAAGAAGCTGGTCCTGACGGCGGCGGCCCGCCGCATGGTCAACGGCCAGTACACGACGCACCTCATCAGCCAGTTCATCGACGAGATCCCGGTGGAGAACTTAAAACGCGAGAAGCGCGGCGTCATGATGTCCCGCGGCCAGTACGAGAGCCGCCGCGAGCGGGAGGATTACTACGGCGGGACGGGCCGCTTCGGTCGCCGGGACGAAGACGATTTTGGCACGGGCAGCTTCGGAAGAAGAGGCTACGGCGCGGAAAAGCGCTCCCCCTTCCCGGATTACGAGAACGAGTACGCGGCGCCCTTGCCCCGCTCTGAGAAAAAGCCTGTCCCCGGCGCGCAGGGCCTGACGGAATTCTTCGAGAAGGCATCGGCCGCCAAGGCGCCGGACAAGGAGATCTTAAAGCAGTTCGCACCCGGCGACCGGGTCGTGAACCGCCGCTTCGGGGCGGGGACCGTGGTGAAAGCCGAGCAGGGCAAAAACGATCTTCTGGTCACGGTCGACTTCGACAAGTACGGCCGCAAGGTCATGATGGCCGCCTTCGCGGCCTTCACGCGGGAATAAAAGCATTTACAAGGCCCCCGGGCTATGCTATAATACAGCTGAATGACGGCGGAAAGGATGAGATGTCATGCAAGAAAAGATTAAGAAACTGAAAAGAATTCTGACACTGATCGGTGTTCTGGGGCTTCTGGCCGCCATCGCATACGGTGTCTGGTATTTCTTCTTCGCGGAAGACGAAGCGGAGCTGGACGACGATTTCTTTGAGGACGAGGAAAAGTCCGAAGAGGCGGAGGAAGAAGCGGAAGCCGCTCCGGCTGAAGCAGCGCCCGCGCAGGCGTAAGAAGACAAAACCAATCAGACAAAAAGGGCTGTAAAAACCTATGATTCATTCATTCCCCGTTTTTACAGTCCTTTTCGCATATCGGGACGGAAGGACGGACAAAGACGATGAGCGCGACCTGCCCCTTATACGGCCGCTGCGGCGGCTGCCGCTACGACGGCGCGGACTATGCCGCCGAACTGAAAACGAAAGAAGAAAAGCTGATCGGCCTATTTACCGGCGGGCCGGGCGGCGGCGGCCCCCTGCCGGAGGCGTTCTTTGCGTCCGCTGCTTTTGAAGGGACCATCCCTTCGCCGGAAGAAGAGGGCTACCGCAACAAGATGGAGTTTTCCTTCGGCAACGAGACGAAGGACGGCCCCCTGACTTTAGGGCTGCATCAGAAGAAGAGCTTTTTCAACATCCTGCCGGCGGACGCCTGCCGCATCGCGCCGCCGGATTTCCGGCGGATCGTGGCGGCCGTGCAGACGCTTTTCCGAGAAAAAGGGACCAGTTTCTGCCACAAAAAGTCGCACGAGGGGATCCTGCGGCATCTGGTGCTGCGCCGCAGCGCCACCACGGGCGAATTACTTATCAATCTGGTCACGCAGCGCGGCTTTACCGAGCAGGAGGCCTTCGTCAGCTGCCTGCTTGAGCTGCCGCTTGAAGGGAGGATCGCCGGAATCCTGCACACGGAGAACAATTCGCTCTCGGACGCGGTGGTGCCGGAGCGGATAAACGTCCTGTACGGCGAGCCGCGCCTGAGCGAAAAGGTCTGCGGCCTGGACTTTGAGATCTCGCCTTTTTCCTTCTTCCAGACCAATACCAGAGCAGCCGAGCTGCTCTACGAGAAGGTGCGCGAGTATATCTCCGTCACGCCGGATTCACTGGTCTACGACCTTTACAGCGGGACGGGGACCATTGCGCAGATCCTGGCGCCGGTCGCGGGACAGGTCTTCGGCGTGGAGATCGTGGAGGAAGCGGTCGAAGCCGCGCGCCGCAACGCGGCAGCCAACGGGCTTACCAACTGCCGCTTCATCGCCGGCGACGTCTTGAAGAAACTGGAGGAACTGCCGCCGGAGCCGGATTATATCATCCTGGATCCGCCGCGCGACGGCGTCCACCCGAAGGCACTGGGCCGCCTCGCCTCCAGCGGCGCGAAGCGCATCGTCTACGTTTCCTGCAAGCCCGCCTCCCTCTCCCGGGATCTGCCCGCCTTCTTCTGGGCCGGCTACCGCGCGGAGAAGATGGCTTTCGCGGACCTTTTCCCGAAGACGGATAACTGCGAAGCGGTTGTCTTGCTTTCCAAGGGCGAGATATCGACAAAGAAGATCCGGGTGGAATTCTCTCTTGAAGACATGGACATGAGCGGGTTTCGGCAGGGAGCCACCTACGACGAGATCCAGAAATGGGTACAGGAGAAATACGCATTTCATGTATCACATCTGAATATCGCGCAGGTCAAACAGAAGTACGGGATCATCGAACGGGAGAATTACAATAAGCCGAAGTCACCGGATTCCCGCCAGCCGGGATGCCCGGAGGAAAAGGTGAAGGCGATAGAGGAAGCGATGAAGGCGTTTAACATGATCTGACTCCTACGAAAAAAACCATACATAAGTACTTGACAGAAATGCCTACAAGTTGTAAACTGATGTCAGCTGTTTACAACTTGTAGGCGTTTTTGAGGAGGATTACGTTATGAGCCTGATAAATACGGAAATCAGACTGGGAGCGGCAGAAAACGCTTTTGCCCAGATCGTCTGGGATCACGAACCGCTTTCTACGGGAGAACTGGTTAGGCTTTGCAAAGAAAATCTGAACTGGGCGCGTTCTACGACATATACGGTCCTGCGGCGTCTGTGCGATAAGGGCCTTTTTAAGGTGGACGACGGCTGCGTGAGCGCCGTGCTTGACCGTGAGGCCTTTAAAGCCGTGCAGAGTGAAGCCTTTATGGCGGAAACCTTCGAGGGATCTCTGCCGGCTTTTATAGCGGCCTTTACGGCAGGCAAAAAACTGAACGCACAGGAAGCGGACGAGATCCGCCGTCTGATCGACGCCTGTGTGGAAGAAACGCCGCAAAAGATGCCGCAAAGCGGATCCGGCACGGAAGGAGGTGCCAAATGAATCTGCAGGAAGTTTTCTTACAGATCCTGAAAATCAGTATTTCCGCCTCGTTTGCGGCGCTGATCGTGATGGCGCTCCACCTGATTTTTCGAAAAGCTCCGCGAGGTCTTATCTGTTCGCTCTGGCTGCTGGTCGCTATTCGTCTGCTCATCTGGCAGCTGCCTGCAAGCAAGGTCTCCGTAGTTCCGGAAGCCGTCAGCAGCGGCAGCGCCGTAACGAAGCTGGCGCAGTCTGTTCCGGAAGAGGTCGTCAGAATCGAATCGGATGATCCGGTGTTTATGGAGATCATTGAGCGCCGGGATACCGCGCTGCGCCGGGACAGTGACGGTCAGGCGTATGTGCTGGTAACGAAAGACAGCCTGACGGCATCGAAAACGCTGGGAGATCGTTTCCTGCCGATCCTGTCCCTTATCTGGGCGGGCGGCCTGTTGCTGATGCTCCTGTACATGGCTTTCAGTTATTTCAAAGTCTGGCAAAAGTCCCGTCTCTCGGTGCATCGGGAAGGAAACGTCTGGTACTGCGATGAACCCGGCTCGCCCTTCGTCTTTGGGCTGCTCCGGCCGCGCATCTATATTCCCTCCGGTCTTTTGGAAGAAGAACAGGCCTGCGTGCTGGCGCACGAGCGCGCGCATATCGCCCGAAAAGATCCCTGTTGGAAGCTTCTTGGCTTTTTGCTGCTTTCTCTGCATTGGTTCAATCCGGTCCTGTGGCTCAGTTATGGATTGCTTTGCCGGGATATCGAAAAAGCCTGCGATGAGCGGGCGATCCGGGGAGAGTCGCTGGCGTATCGGAAGTTGTATTCCTCTGCGCTTCTAGCCTTAAGCGCGCCGAAGCGCTGGGTCAGCGCTTGTCCGCTGGCTTTCGGGGAGGTCGGAATCAAAGAACGAGTGAGAGCTGCCTTGCGTTATAAAAAGCCCGGCGCAGGGATCGTGACTGTTATGGTGATCGTTTCGCTTTTCGCAGCCGGCTGCGCACTGACGAATCCGTCTGAAACAACAGTACCCACTGGAGAGGCGTTTACCGGTGTGAAGAACAGGTACATGATTGCCGCCCGGGAAGGCGATCTGGCCGGTGACGGATGGGTGTTCAGTTTTGTTTATGAAGATTTTAAGGCTTATCTTTCTTCCGACGCTAAACCTTACTATACATTCAGAATCGATAATCTCCGCCATTGGGATGATTCTCCCGCGCATGCGGTCAGCTTAAGTCCCTATCAATTCAGTAGTGTCGGCCGCCATGACTACCGGGATATCGGCTTCGCGGAGAATACGGAAGGCCTGGAGCAGGATCTGGCCCTGATTGAGAGTTTATTAAAGCCGGGCACGAAGCCGGAAGATCTTCTCTCTTTAGATCCGTCTGCGGTAGAGTTTGAAGTGCTGGACAAAGATCAGTTTTTCCGTCTGATGAGAGCCGCGCTGACGGCGACGCCGCGGTGGCCGACGCGGCAAAGAAGCTTCGACGGTCCGTTCTACGGGGCAGATTTTTTCCGGGAGAGAGAATTTCTGGACGGATATGTGTTCCGCTTTGCGCTTCTGGAATGCTGGGGCTTCATGGACGAGGTTTTTATTGACGTCGCCTACGGCAGTGCGGACGATTTCGTTCTGCTCTCCGATCTGGTGGAAGAAGGAAAAGCAACGCCGGAGCAGCAGGAAGCCTATGCCCTGCTGCGGCAGATCTCGGAAAGTCTGAAAGGGCGGGAGTTTGAACCGAACTACGGCTCGGAGTCCTACAAGGATACCGTGATCGGCGGGATCGATTTCGGACGGCTGTACGACATGACAAACGATCTGATGAATATCATGTGGCCGGTAGATTATTATCTGCCGAGAGAGGACGTCCCGGCAGAAAGCATGCCTTTGGTCGAATGGACCGGAGACAGTATGGAATATGATATCCCGGATCAGCTGGTGCCGAGCACGCAGGAAACCATGCCATGATGACCATCAAGCATTTGAAAAAAAGCTATCCGGGACAGCCGCCGACGCTGCGGGACGTCGATCTGTGCCTGTCCGATACCGGCTTTTACCTTCTCCTTGGTGAAAGCGGCAGCGGCAAAACGACTTTTCTGAATATTCTGGCCGGTATGCTGCCCTTTGAAGAGGGAAGCATTAAGTGGCAGGGGGAAGCTTTTGACCGTGAACTTCCGGAAATGCTGCGCGGCGAGGCGGAATACATTACGCAGGAGCCGTTCTTCGCGGATTTCTTAAGTGCTTTTGATAATCTGAAGCTGCTCGGCTCCCCCGATGAAGTGACCGCCGGGATCCTTTCTCGCTTCGGCCTGGCTGAAAAAAAGGACCAGCTGCCGACTACGCTTTCCGGCGGAGAACGTCAGCGGCTGGCGTTAGCCCGGGCGCTTGTAAAAGGCCGGAAGGTTCTGCTCTTAGATGAGCCGACGGCGGCGTTGGATGACGGGAATAAACGAAAGATATTCGAGCTGTTAAAGGATTTGTCCGGGGAAGTCCTGATCCTGTGCGCCACGCACGATCCGGATGCCAAAGCGTATGCGGACGTTGTGCTGCAGTTTGATAAAGGGACAGGGAGAGTGGAGTCCTGTCCCTTTCCTAACGCGGAAGACGCGGACTCCTCTTCGGAAAGCCGCCCCCTCCCGTCCCCTTCGGAACCCTCCTCTCACGTGTCTGGGGGAGAGCGAGACCGCAGTGCTTTTCCTTTCCTCAGGAAATGGTTCCATTCCGGGCGGCGGGAGAAGTTTTCCCGCTTCTGCTTTATCTTTTTTTTGACCCTGGTTCTTTGTCTTGTCTGCCTGGCGGATACTCCGGCGCATAAAAGCGACGCGACCATGGCCAAGCTGTACCATTTGAACATGCTGAAGCTGATCCTGCACGGAGGACTGGATGTGAACGACGTCCTGCCGGAGGACTCCCGGCCGCAGGCGGTGACCTTAAGCTATAACGGCAGCTGCCCGGACGGCATCGTTTATTCTCCGGACGTCATCATGTATGACTCACCGGATTATGAAATGACGTTCAATGCTCTGCCGGATGATCCGTCCCTGTGTCTTCTCAGCAGTCATATCCGATACGGCAGCTGGTTTACCGGCCCGGATCAGATCATCCTTTCTCCGGCGATGGCGGAAAATCTGGCCGGGAAGCGGCCGGAAAAGCTGATCGGAAGCACCATCAGCCGAAAGCTGTATCAGCGGGGCGACGTGAAGCTGACGATCGTCGGCATCACGGAGGATTTAAACGATGCGGAGAGAGTGTATCTGGACGCGGCGGACGTATCGCAGATTGGTTACGGAAAATATGCCGATCCCGAAAGTGAGCGGAATCTGTACTACGGGAGCGCCTCCACACTTGACGCTTACCGGGAGGATGAAAGCTTTTATTCCGGCAGCGGCGGCTGGCAGCAGGTTTACTATCTGTATTTCCAGAACTATGCCGCGATGGATTCCTATTATCGGGATGTTGCCGACAAAATGAGTGAAAAATACGGCGGCAATTTCCGCCTGGAAAAGGCAGGCCTGCCGATCAACTATGAACTCCGCTGGCCCCTCATTTCGAGGATCCTGCTGCCTTCGGCCGCGCTGGCAACGCTCCTTACGGGTCTGTTTTACGGCGTGCTGCGTCGCACGGAATTTTTGTACAACAGCCGTTTTGTGGCGGCGTTTGAGTACGCCGGTTTCGAAAAAAAGAAGCTGCTGCGGCAGCTAACAGGCTTATCGTTGCTGGAACTGGCAAAGCAGCTGCTGGCGGCGGCAGCACTGACACTCATTCTGACAGTGACAGCAAACCTGATCAACCGCAGAAACTTTTTGCTGCCTTTGGAAATCTTCAGTTACAATCCCTGGCTGATAGCCGGCTTTGTTTTCCTGCTTTTCGGGATGGCCTGGCTGGTACTGCATCTGACTTTCCGGCGATTCCGCTCCGGGAACTGGTATGAACTCATTATGGCAGCCCGGGATCTTCTGTAGGGGAGGTGCGGCATGGAAATTCGTCTGGAAAACGTCTCGAAAAGTTATGACCGGCCGGTCCTGAAATCTCTGAATTACCGTTTTGAAAGCGGCAAGCTGTACGTGATAAAAGGCGTCAGCGGCTGCGGAAAAAGCACGCTCCTCAATATCATCGGCGGAGTTGAAAAGGAATATGAGGGCCGCGTCATGTACGAGCCGCCGAAGCTGCGCAGCGCTTATATTTTCCAGCGCAGCCTGCTGCTCTCTACGCTGACGGTAAGGGAAAACCTGCAGCTGATCTGCCGTGATGCAGATAAAGTGAACGAACACGCTGAAATGCTTGGGATCCGAGATCTTCTGGATAAGCAGCCCGGCACGCTTTCCGGCGGAGAGCGTCAGCGGGCGGCGATCGAGCGGGCCCTTATAAGGGAACCGCAGCTGCTTTTAGCCGATGAGCCGACCGCTTCTCTGGATGATGAGAATTCCCGGAAGATCGCGGAGATGATCGCTGCGTTAAAGGCGAAGGACCGGATCGTGATCGTCGCCACGCATGAGGATTACTTTGACGAAGCAGCGGATGAGATCTGGCGCCTGGATTACGGGGTGCTGCAGGAAGAGCGGAAGCATTGTGAGGACGAAGGGGCAGAAGAGGCGATTCCCAGGCCGTCGTTTGGTAAGCCTTCTTCAGAGAAGGAAGAAGCGCTGCCGCCGCCAGAGGAGGTTAAGATCTCCCGACGTTCGTTGGCCTTCCCTTCTCTCACCTACGTCTTCAAGCGCCGCCCGGGCCTCTTAAAGCTGAAAAACCTCTTCCTGACGGCCCTCTTTTTCCTGATCATCCTGCTGGGATCCGCCCTGCAGAAGAACGTGACCGAGGAAGCTATCCGTCTGTACCGAAAGGACCGGCCGGTCGATCTGATCGAGCTTCAGCCTTCCGTCGTGGCATCCATGAGCGAAAAGACGAAGAGCCGCCTGACGATCTACGACTATTATTTCGCTGAAGAAGGCGAAGTGACCGCCTATTACCTGCTTCCGAAAGAGTACAGTGTTTTAGGCACTGCGGGCGCCTTAAGCTACGGCCGCTTCCCGGAAAAAGAAACGGAAGTACTGGTCAATATTTCACTGGCAAAGGTTTTAAGCGGCGATCCGGAACATCCCGAAAACTGTCTCGGTCAGGGCTTTTCTTTCTGCGGCCTGAAGCTCAGCGTCAGCGGGATCGTGAGCAACGAAGGATACCGGGGAGATTTTCGTAACGACTGGTATTATGCTTTCGGGAAGGATAACCGGCCGCTCCGGGCGGAAGACCAGCATCTTTTCCTGGCCTATTCGCTGCTTCAGACGATCGGCACGAAAAAAGAAAGCTATGGCGGCATCGTCATGGCGAGCGCACCCGGCATCTGGAACGATGAAGACCTGCAGGACCGCCTGAAATACAATGACAGCGATTCTCTGAACGTTTATCTGCAGTACATCCGGCAGCTGAAAGCCCAGACCGAATACTACGTCCGGATCGCTTTTATTGTGCTGCTGGCGCTTTTTGCCATCGCCTGCCTGTATACGGTCTCCGTGATCCGGCTGGAGCTCTTCTATCGGCGGCAGGAACTGGGTTATCTGCAGATCTTCGGGCTGCCCCGGGGCCGTATCCGCCGGCTGATTCTGCTGGAATATACGGTGAAACTGCTGGGATCGCTGCTGCTGGCCGTGTTGGTATATCTTCTGTTTGCCGCCGTGTATGCGCTTTCATTGGGCGGGAGCTTCCCACTGCCGGATCCCGTACAGTCAGGCCGCATGATTGGAGTTTTGGCGCTGATGCATTTGCTGACTGTCTGGCTGAGCGCGGCTTTCTTCCTGCGGAGAAGCATTATTCAGCTTATTACAACATAAACATAACAGGGACATAACAGGAAGCAGACACCTCCGGGAACCACGGTCACGTCGTCTTGGAGGTGCCTTTTTTTGACATCTTTTTAAGGATCAAAACAGACAGGGTCTCAGGGGCCGCCTTTAAGACCCGGAGAGTGAAGGAGGTGAGATGCTCTGTGGCTTCTCAAAAACATGATATCTGGCAGCCGCTCGCGGCGTTGCTGACTGATGTGATCGCGCGGCACAGTGAAGAAATCGAGCGGCACGTCCTTCCTCGTGCCTGGTTCTCCGGGCCGCTGCAGAAACTGTTTGATCGGCTCCTTGCGTTTCTGAAAGAAAGATGCATCACCGGCATACTGTGCGGTTTCGCTTAGGGGACCTTGTCGTTTGGAAGGATCGCCATCGGTTTCATATAGAGCAAAAAGAAACGCTTGACATTCCGGACGAGATATGATATCCTCCGCTTATACGGAGTCCGTATAAGCGGAGGATATTGCTATGACGATCAGTGAAAGAATGTTCCAAATCATGGAAGAGCAGGAAATAACGCAGGCAGAGTTGTCCCGGAAGACCGGCATCTCGGAGCGGACCATAAGTGACTGGCGGCACAAAAAGACTAATCCCGGTGCGGATAAGATCATGATCATCTGCGAAGTGCTGCAGATCAACCCCAAAACACTGCTGATCGGCGAAGGCCGGGAGCACACAGAAGTGAGCTATTCGCTGGAAGGCGACACATCTTCCCTGGTCGAAGAAAAACTCGTCTATAACTACCGCGAGTTTTCAGAGGAAAAGAAACGCCGCCTGCTGGCTTACATGAACATGCTGGAGAACACAAAGGAGTAAGCATGGAAAGAAATGTAACCGTGATCCGTGATATCGACGGAAACAAGATCGTGATGATCAACGATATCCGGTTTAAGGGCAAACGCTCTGTGAACTGGGACGATGTAAAGGAATATCTGAAATCCTATGTCGGAGAGTTCTATACGATCGCCGAAACAGAGGAAGTGGTCTATATAGGAGCAGATCTCCCGGATGAATACACGGGATCCCGTTATACACACAAGCTGATGGGGACGATTGCCAAGGCGAAAGCCAATGCTGCGCAGGGGATCCCCGAGATGATCGAGATTGCTACAGATAAAAAGTTCCGTGGAAATCAGGATCCCAGACATCTTCGTGATGCAAGATATGGCTGGTATCGCTATGACTCCCGATTCGGTCTGCCTGTATATAACGAAAGTGGAGAAGTGGATCGATATAATATCTTTCATGCGACAATGCTTATCCGGCACGCTGCGAACGGGAAGCATTATCTGTATGATATCCTGGATATCAAAAAAGAAACGAGCAACCCCCTCGGCGAATAACGCTTACCGGACACAAAACCCGTTTCTGTGTCCAAAAGATAGCACAAACTGCTCTTCTCGTCAAGAGGGTAATTTGAAAAAGGCATAGATTCCGAATGAAAAGCGAAAGAACAAAAGTCTATACCTACACCCGCGTTTCCACCGCCATGCAGATCGATGGATATTCTCTGGATGCGCAGAAAGCGCGGATGAAGGCGTTCGCGGATTTCAATGACTATGAGATTGTCAGGGAATATGAGGATGCCGGAAAATTCGGTCGTTCGATTGAAGGACGGCTGCAGTTTCAGCAGATGATGCAGGATAGAGAATTACAAACGAGCGGTCAGTTCACGGGAACCGACCGCTCATTATTTGTTTGGCTAAATATTTTCTTCCCGGATCGCTTCAATGGGTGTTGTCTTTTTCAGCAGCCGCAGCCCATACAGGGTGCTGAGAACCATCAGAAGAAGGATAACGCCCGCGCCGAGCAGCAGCGCATTCCAGGGCGGCTGAAAACCGGAGGAAACGCCTCGGCTTGTCAGTTTCTCAAGGATAAAGCACAAACCTATTCCCATCGGTATCCCGAAAAGCAGGGCTCTCGCACAGCTCCTGATATTTTCCGCCGTCACCATACGCAGCAGGTCCTTCCGGGTAAAACCAATGCTTTGCAGGATCCCAAAATCCCGACGCCGCAGAACGATATTCGTAGACAGCGTATAAAACACGTTGACGCCGCAGAGCAGGCTGATCAGGATCAAAAAGCCCGTAGCAATGCCCCGGATCATGGCTGCGATACCTAACTGATTCACGGAATCTTCACGGTGATCTGTATAGACCAATAGCGGATTCTCTTCAACCAGCGCTTTCAGTTTTGCCAACAGCGAATAGTAATCCGAAAGATTCCGAACTCGGATCCCCAGGGAGGCCCGGTCTTGCTCATCCGCCTGTTTGGAGAGCGGCATGACAAGAGAGATGCTCCGCGTATTGCCGCAGCCGTCGGGCGTTTTCTTCAGGTATTGCAGCGGATGGATCCGCAGGTAAGGAAGATCCGCTTCTGCAGCAGGAGTTCCCGCCTCTCCCGTGGACATATTATAGTTTCGATAGACAACGTCAGCTATGCCGCTGTCGCCTTTCGCTTCCCATTCGAGCAGATAGGTCTTATTCCCTTTCTTCAGCAAAAGTTTTCCGTCATCAGTCGAAAGATATTCCGCCCACTCAGGGGGCATGCTTTCTCCCGGCGGCGAAGTCAGTTCGTGAGGGATACCAAGCGTTATGCAAAGCATTTCTTCCGGAAATGAGCCAGCGCCATAACCCTCATAGATCACCGTGCTCCAGCCGCCTGTTTCATCCGGAACCGCAAACCCTCCGACTGAAAACGGCACGATCACGGCAAAGTAAGCGTCTCCGGTGAGATACGGTTTAGGATCAATTCCCTCCGCCTTCAGCGCAGCCGCAAACACGCTGTCCTCAATATAAGTAACATGCACTTCTTCATAGCTGTACAGTGAAGAATAATCCTTCTGCTCTGCAGTTCCCATATGTACAGCCCTGTATTCCTCCGGCAGATCGGAAGTCAGGAATGATGAATAAAACTGCTTCGCGCTGAGCAGGACTGAAAATGAAATCTCCGGTTCGGCACGCAGTTTTTCAAGGATCGCCGAATCGATGCTTCCGCCTGCCGAATATAGCGAAAAATCAAAATCTTCCGTATAAGCGTCAGCCTGTTTTTCCGCAAGACCTGCCAGGAAAACGGCCGGCAGGAACAAAATCAGACTGAAAGCCAGCGCTGCCGTGACTGCCCGGTATTTCTTTCCGGCAACGCGTTCATAGCGCGTGCCGACCCATCCGGGTATGCCCAGGAGGCGGGAGATCCGTCCGCTGCCTTCCCATTTTTTCTCCCGGATCCGGATGTCACGGTTCTGCCGGATCGCTTCTAACGGAATGATGCGGGAGGCCCACCGGGCAGGACTGCTCACGGAGAGGAAAACCGTTAAAGCACAGATCAATGAGGCGGCGATCAGGGCAGCCGGTGACAGGCGGACAGACACCGGCACGCTTTCGCCGAAGGAAAACTGGTTGATCAGGATCCCGCGGTAGCGGGCAAGCAGTCCTCCTGCACCGAGCACGCCGGCTGCGAGGCCTAACGGCAGCGCCGTCACAAGGAAGAACAGTGCTTCGCGCCGCACAAGGGAACGGATCTGCTTCGGCGTTGTCCCGATACTGGCAAGTAAACCGAATTCCCGGGTCCGTTCCGTCACAGATACGGAGAAAATGCTGCGGATAAGGACCACGGAGAGCGCTGCGACGATCAGGAGTGCCGCCAGAATAATGACCAGCATGATCGCTGTTCCCTGTTCTATTCCGCCCATCCCATATACCCGGAGAAGGTCGCTGTTCTGGAAAGATTTCTGACCGTAATGCCTGGCCAGAACGGCTGCAGCATCTTTCGGTGCCGTCTTAAAGAAGAGCCGGTGCCAGAGCGTATCACCTTCCGCACCGTCCGCCAGTGTCAGCAGGCAGTAAGCACCCCAATCGTTCTCGTCGTCACTGTAGGCTTTATTGCGGGTGATCCCCACAATACGGTATTCCTGCGATTCGGTCTCATCCGGTCTGTACTGCTTGCTCCAGCCGTTTTCCTCGACTGTCTTTGCCTTCCGCAGATCAAAGAGATCAAGGCTTACACTCTCCCCGATCTTCCAGGTTTTCCAGCCCTGCTGCAGACAGACAAGGTTGATCTGCTCGGGGATAAGGATCTCTGAACTGTTTTCCGGAAGACGCCCTTCTTTTAACGGAACGGTCATCTCTTTGAAAAAGGCATTGTCCACTGCTGCCACCGGATAAGTGCTGCCCGGTGCAATCAGTTCGAACTGACCGTAATAACCCGTCACCCGCAGGTCAGTGATCCGGCGGATCAGCGGATCATTCTTTGCCGCTTCCACTCCGGTTTCATCTACAAAGTCAGCACTCACGAAGTAATCGCCGGTCTCATATTCCGTTCCTCGCCGCACGTAGTCCCAAAGACTGATAACCGTGGTTGTCAGGATCGTAAACATGGCCGCCGCCAGAAAAATGCCGCCAAGCGCGGCCAGGCTCCGCGTGCGGTTCCGGCGAATATTCTGTCTGGTGAGCTGCGAGAGAATATTCATCGCAGCACCTCGTCCTTCGTGATCCTGCCGTCTTCCAGACTGATGATGCGGTCCGCCTGCAGCGCGATCGATTCATCGTGCGTAATGACGATCAGCGTCTGTCCGTACTGCCGGTTCGCCTTTTTGAGGAGCGCGACGATCTCCTGCGAGTTCTGCGAATCGAGGTTCCCCGTCGGCTCGTCTGCCAGAAGAAGCGCCGGCGCATTCATGAGCGCCCGGCCGATGGAGACCCGTTGCTGCTGGCCGCCGGAAAGCTGGTTGGGAAGATGCTTTTCCCGGCCTGTCAGATTCAGTTCCCGGATCAGTTCCTCCAGACGGTTCCGATCGACCTTCCGTCCGTCCAGCAGGACCGGAAGAGTGATGTTTTCCGTGACGTTCAGCACGGGGATCAGATTGTAGAACTGATAGATCAGGCCGACCTGGCGGCGCCGGAAGATCGCCAGGTGGTCTTCGTCTTGGGCAAACACGTCCTGGCCTTCCAGAAAGATCTTGCCGGAAGTGGGGCGGTCGACCCCGCCCAAAATGTGCAGAAGCGTGGACTTTCCCGAACCGGACGGCCCGATGATCGCCAGGAATTGTCCCTTTTCGACGCTGAAGGACACGCCGTCCAGTGCCCGCACTTCGCCCTCACCGGAACCGTAGATTTTGGATAAGTTTTCGACTTTCAGAATTTCCATACGAACTCCTTCGGTGTTTTTTACGTTCCGATCATACCCTTCTCAGGTGACGATCCGGTGAGTTTTCCCTAAAAGATCTGTCACACGACCTGTTTATAGAACTTTATCTCAAAACAGGCTCCTTCCGCCGTATTGAAAGCGCGCAGTGTCCCGCCCTGGGCATGAATGATCTTCTGCGCCAGGGAGAGGCCTATCCCGTAGCTGTTTTCCGAGGATCCCCTGCCTTTATAGAAACGGTCAAACAAATGCGGCAGGTCTTCCGCTGCGATCCCGGAGCCGGAGTCTGTTACCGTGATAGCGGTATACAGAGCATTTTCTTCCGCCTTG
>JAEEUR010000133.1 GCA_016290595.1 Lachnospiraceae bacterium
GGAACAGGGCCACATGCGCGATCTCGGAGCCCTCGCCCAGGCGGTGCAGGCAGGTGCGGTCGATCATCGGCTGGAATACGTCCTCGCCGCCGACGGAGGCGAGCATGGCGGTCTTGATGGCGCCCGGGCAGATGCCGTTCACGTGGATGGTGGGAGCCAGCTCGTTGGCCATCGCCTTGGTCAGGCCGACCATGGCGTGCTTGCTGGTGACGTAGGCCACAAAGCCCCAGTGGGCAGCCCAGCCTACGATGGAGGCAACGTTGATGATGTGGCCGTCGCCCTTTTCCTTCATGACAGCAGCGACCTTCTGGCTGAGCATCAGGGCGCTGGTCACGTTGATGTTGATGTCTTCCATGAACTCTTCGGCAGTGATGGTGGCGAACTGGGCCAGGGACAGCATGCCGGCGTTGTTCATCAGGACGTCGATGGTGCCGTAGGCGGCCATGGCGGCATCGAAAACGGTCTGGGCGAAGTTCTTGTCGGCCGCGTCGGCGATGACGTAGGTGGCCTCGCCGCCTTTTTCCTTGATCTTCTCCACGACTTCCTTGGCGCGCGCTTCGTTCCGGCCGGTGATGACGACCTTCGCACCCTCTTCAGCGAAGAGATACGCTGTGTCGCGGCCCATGCCGGAGGTGGAACCGGTGATGATAGCTACTTTTCCGTCGAGTTTTCCCATGGTTTGTGATTCCTTTCTATAAAAATAATAGTTATTATCCGTATGGCCGGCAGGGAACCGTCCGGCCGTGATCCATGCACGCCGCAGGAGACGCGTGCGATACTGTTTTGTGCCGGTAGTATTCTACCACACTTGTCAAGACCTGTTGGGGGTTTTTACAAAAAATTTTTGAAAGGATCTTCGCTATGGGAAAGAACACATCTGAAGCGATCCGCGGACGGCGGAGCGTGCGTACGTTCAACGGGCAGGCCCTGCCGGAGGAGGAAAAACAGGAGATCCTTCGCTTCGCTCAGGAGGCCTCCTCACCTTTCGGGAACACCATCGAATGGCGGCTGCTGGACGCGAAGGAGCAGGGGCTCACCAGTCCAGTGATCACGGGCACGGATACCTGGATCGCCGGGAAAATGAAGCGCGCCGCACACGCGGAAGAGGCTTTCGGCTACGCCTTCGAGCGCGTGGTGATCTACACCGCTGCGCAGGGCGTCGGCACCACGTGGATCGCCGGGACGATGGATCGCGCAGCCTTCGAGCGCGCGATGGATCTTGCGGAGGATGAAGTGATGCCCTGCGTGAGCCCGCTGGGCTATCCGGCTGTGAAAATGACCCTGCGGGAGAGTGTGCTGCGCAAGGGCGTCCGCGCCGATACCCGCCTGCCGTTTGAAGAACTGTTTTTCGACGGCGGCTTTGATGCGCCGCTGAGCCGGGAGAAGGCCGGGGCACTCGCCGAGGCACTGGAGCTGGTACGCCTGGGTCCCTCGGCGGTGAACCGCCAGCCCTGGCGCATCGTGGTTTGCGGCGACGACGCCCACTTCTATGAAAAGAAGCGGAAGGGCTTCGTGGACGCCGGCGGCTGGGATATCCAGAAGATCGATATGGGCATTGCACTGTGCCATTTCGCGCTTTGGGCGGAGGAAGCCGGACGAACGGCGGAATTCCGCATGGAAGACCCGGGGCTGGTGCATCCGGAAGACACGGAGTACATCGCGAGCTACCGGCTCGGCTGATGATATCGGGAGGAGACACGGAAATGTCTGAGACCTTTGACCTGCAGAAGCACATTGAACAGGGCGTGGAAAAGATCGTGGCGGATACGATCCGCGCCACGCTGAAAAACCCGAAGGAGAGCGCGTTCATGGCGCGCTTTGCCGTGGCAAGCCGGAAAGCGTCCCGCACGCGCATGAAACTGGAGGAGGAAGGCCTGCACGTGCCGGGCTGCCTGATTGCCAGCATCACCAGCAGCTGCAACCTGCACTGCGAGGGCTGCTACTCCCGCTGCACCGGCGCGACCGTGGACGAAGCGCCGTCGGACCAGCTGGAGACCGCGGAGTGGCTGCGCGTGTTCCGGGAGGCGGAAGAACTGGGCGTCAGCTTCATCCTGCTTGCGGGCGGCGAACCGATGATCCGGCGCGACGTGATCGAGGCGGCGGGCGATATGCCGAATATCATTTTTCCGGTGTTTACCAACGGCACCTTCATCGACGAGCGATGCTTCCGCCTGCTGGACGCGCACCGCAACCTGGTTCCCGTGATCAGTATCGAGGGCGGCAGGGAGACCACAGACGCGCGCCGCGGGAAGGGCATCTACGACCTTGTAGCCGGGAACATGCGCACGTTCTGCGAGAAAGGCCTGATCTTCGGCGCCTCCATCACCGTGACCACGGAGAACCTGCGCGAGGTGATGGCGCCGGGATTCGTGCGGGGCCTGGCAGAGCAGGGATGCCGGCTGGTGATCTACGTGGAATACGTACCTGTGTCGGAGGACTCGGAGCATCTTGCGCCCGGCGCCGCCGAGCGTGAGGTGATGGCCGGGGCGATGGACGCCCTGCGGGCGGACTTTGACGACATGGTGCTGCTGTCCTTCCCGGGGGACGAACTGGCAATGGGCGGGTGCATGGCCGCGGGAAGGGAGTTCTTCCACATCAATTCCCACGGCGGCGCCGAGCCCTGCCCTTTCTCTCCATACTCCGATGTGAACGTGCGGGATACGTCCCTCAAAGACGCCATCCGCTCCCGCCTGTTCGAGACGCTGCGCGAGGAAGGCGTGCTGCAGGGGGAGCACGAGGGCGGCTGCGTGCTCTATACGCGCAGGGCGCAGGTCGAAAAGATCGCGCAGGGCGGCTGAGACCGGGATCTGCATAATACGATGGAAGCCGCCCGGGCCTTTGGGCCCGGGCGGCTTCCCATAGGATCCGGCTTCCGGAGGATCAGAACATTTTGTAAGTCCGGATGAACGGAGAGGGGTCCGCGCCGCACTGCAGATAATGGAGCAGGATCTCGGCGCAGGCGCGGCTTTCGCTCCCGGCGTGATGATAGTCCAGACAGATGCCGTAATGGCTGCAAAGG
>JAEEUR010000134.1 GCA_016290595.1 Lachnospiraceae bacterium
CTGCCCGACCCGCGAGACCATCAGCGAGTCGGCCAGGCCGACGGTGATCGTCAGCAGCTGCTCGAGCATCAGGGGAATGATCAGCGCTTTGAGCATCTGCCGGGTAAAGACGATCCGGCGGTTTTCATTTGTTCCCGTGTCCAAAGAACGCATCCGTGCGTCTCCTTATTCGAATTGGCTCGCGTAGAGCCGGTAATAGAAGCCCTTCTGAAGCATCAGTTCTTCGTGCGAGCCCTGCTCCACCACGTCGCCGCCGTTCACCACCAGGATCCGGTCGGCGTTCTGGATGGTGCTCAGGCGGTGGGCGATCACGAAGCTGGTCTTGCCCTTCATAAGGCTCCGGATGGCCCGCTGCACCTGCCGTTCGGTGTTGGTATCCACGTTGGAGGTCGCCTCGTCCAGGATCAGCATGTTATTGTCGTAGAGCATGGCGCGGGCGATGGTCAGCAGCTGTTTCTGTCCCTTGGAGATGTTGCCGCCGTCCTCCGAGATGACGGTGTTGTAGCCGTTCGGCAGCCGCATGATGTAATTGTGGATGCGGGCGGCCTTGGCGGCGGCGACGACCTCGTCGAAGGTCGCGTCGTCCTTGCCGTAGGCGATGTTGTCGAAGATGGTGCCGTTGAAGACCCAGGTGTCCTGCAGGACCATCGCGTAGGCGCGGCGCAGGGATTCCATGGTATATTCGCGGTTTTCACTGCCGTCCACCAGGATCCGGCCGCTGTCGGGATCGTAGAAGCGCATCAGCAGGTTGATGATGGTGGTCTTGCCGGCGCCGGTCGGCCCGACGATGGCGACGGTCTGGCCGGGTTTGGCTTCGAGATTCAGGTCGTGCAGGATGGTCTTGCCGGGAAGATAGCCGAACTGGACGTGTTCGGCCTCGACGTGGCCTTCGCAGTCGGCCAGTTCCTTCGCCCCGTAGATATCCTTCGCCTCCTCCGGCTCGTCCAGCAGCTTGAAGACGCGCTCCGAAGCCGCGAGAGCCGAGAAGATCTCGTTGATGATGTTCGAGATCTCGTTGATGGGGCCGGAGAACTTGCGGCTGTAGAGCACGAAGCTGGAGATCTGCTCCAGTCCGACGATCTTTAAAAGGTACAGGACCGCGCCGCCCATGCCGATGGCGGCCAGGCCGAAGTTCGAGATCATGCCGATGGTCGGGCCCATGGTCATGCCCAGGCCGTCGGCGTTTTTGTAAGCTTCCGCCGCCGCGCGGTTGATCTCGCTGAAATTGTCGCAGACCTGATCCTCGTGCGCGTAGGCCAGGATGGTTTTCTGTCCCGTGAACATTTCCTCGGCAAAGCCGTTCATCTCGCCGTAGGCGGCGCTGCGCCTGGCATAGCGGGGCCGCGTCTTCTTGGCCATGCGGCGCGTAAAGAGCACGGAGACGGGGATGGTAAAGAGCATGCAGAGCACGAGCGGGATCGAGATGGTGCACATCATGATGAAGCTGCCCACCACGGTCACGGTGCTGGTGATGATATGGATGACGTCCGTGGAAAGGCTTAGGGCCACCACGTCGATATCGTAGCTGACGCGGCTGATGATGTCGCCGGCCTGGTTGCGGTCAAAGTAGCCCACCGGCAGCTTCATCAGCTTTTCGAACACGTCGCGGCGCATGTTGCGCGCGACCCGCCGGCCCACGCGCATCATGGAGATATTGACGGTGAAGGTCAGCAGGTTGCTGCCGATGTAGGCGATCAGCATGTACAGGGCGTAGCGCTTGACGGCAGCCATGTTCACCATGCCGATGCCCGCCTTGAAGCCGGCCTCCGCTTCGCCGATGGCCTTGCCGGCAAAGCGAGGCCCCAGCAGGTTGCCGATGTTGCTGGCAAACGCGCAGACTAATAACAGGAGCACGACCCATTTGTACTCCATCAGATAGGAGATGATGCGTTTTAAGGCGCCTTTCGCGTCCTTTGGCTTTTCCTTGACGCCGCCTCTGTCACCCTTTCCCGGCATGGCACGCACCTCCTAACCCGCGATCGCGCCCATCTGGATCTCGTAGATCTCGCGATAGGCGGGGCAGGTCTCAAGCAGCTCGGCGTGAGTCCCGTAACCGATGCATTTTCCGTTGTCCAGCACCAGGATCTTCGTCATGTTCATGACGCTGGAAACGCGCTGGGCGATCATGATCAGTGTGCTGTCCGCGTGGTTCTGCGTGACGGCCTTCCGCATGGCGGCGTCCGTCTTGTAGTCCAGCGCGGAGGAGGCGTCGTCCAACACCAGGATCTCGGGATCCGCCGCCAGGGCCCGCGCCACTAAAATGCGCTGCTTCTGGCCGCCGGACAGGTTCGCGCCCTTGATGGCCGCCTGGAAATCCAGTCCTTCCGGCAGGGAATTTACGAATTCCGCGGCCATGGCGTCCTCCAGCGCCTGCTGCAGAGCGAGCTCGGACAGCCCGCGGCCGAAATCGACGTTTTCCCGCAGGGATTCCTTGAAGACCATATCGTTCTGGAAAGCGGCCCCGAACTTGCGGCGCAGCTCGTCCTTCGGATAGGTCCGCACGTCCCGCCCGTCCACGAAGACGCCGCCGGAATCCGCGTCGTAGAAGTGCATGAGCAGGTTGATGACGGTGGTCTTGCCGCAGCCGGTCGGGCCGATGATGCCGAGGCTTTCGCCTTTCCGGACGGTAAAGCTGATGTCGTCCAGCGCCCTCTCGCGCGATTCTCCGTGGAAGCCCGCGGTCTCGCCGCTGTCCTCTCCGTAGGAGAAGTTCACGTGCTCGAAGCGGATGAACCCCTCTCCGGAAGGCTTCAGGCCTTCCTCCTCCGGGAGGATATCCTCGTCCGTCGGCGTCTGCAGCACCGCGTCGATGCGGTCCGCGCTGGCGCTGGCCTTGGACATGGTCATAAAGATGCGCGAGAGGCCCATGACGCCCATCGTGATCATGTTGAAATAGGTCAGGAAGGCGAGGATGACGCCCGGTTTCATCAGCCCGTCGTTGACGCGCCCCGCGCCGATCAGGACCACCAGCGTCAGGCCGGTGTTGAGGCAGAGCTGCATGATCGGGCTCG
>JAEEUR010000052.1 GCA_016290595.1 Lachnospiraceae bacterium
CGATCAGTTCGCCGGCGTCTCCGCAGGCGCTTCGGCCGGTTCAGCCGGGACCAGCATGACCTTGCTGATGTGCGGCTGCGGGCCTTCGTACCAGTACAGGAAGCCTTCCAGATCCACCGTGTCGCCGATCTGAAGCGCCTTCACGGTCTCATAGACTTCGCTGCCGGCCGGGAACTCGTCGGTCTCGACCGTCACGGTGTAGGTCACGTGATAGATCTCGACATTGAAGTAGATATCGTCGCCGTCCTGGCCGGAGCCGTTGTACTTGTACAGGAACGGGACCTCGTTGCCGTCCGCATCCTTGGAAGCCACGATCTTCGCGCCTTTGCCGCAGATCAGGGCGTTCATATACGCCTCGGCGGCTTCCACGCTCGGAATGTTCACGATGTCGATCGGCTTCGCCAGATAGGAATCGACGCAGCCTTCGTAAGGGATCTCAAAGCCTTCGGCGTCCTTGAGCTCGATCTCGCCGCTCCAGCTTCCCTTGAAGCCGCTGACGCGGATATAGGTGCCGGGCGTAAGCTTCGCATAGTCCTCGGCCGAGACCTTCAGGCGGTAGACGTAGTAGGCGCCGGCTACGTCGTCCAGGAAGACGGAGCAGTTGCCGTATTCCTCGCTGTAGGCGGTGACCAGCTGGACAAAGCCTTCAATAATGACGGGCGTTTCATCCTCGGCCGCCACGAATTCGGCATGGGTCATGACGTCTTCCGGCTTCTCCAGGGTCTTCTCGATACGGATGACGTGCGGCTGCGGGCCGTTGTACCAGTACAGGAAAGCGTCCAGGATCACCACGTCGCCGGGGATAAGCTCCTTCGCGGCTTCGTAGACTTCGCTGCCGGGGCCGAACTCGTCGCTCTCCACCACGACGGTGTAGATCTCGCCGTCCAGACGGACCTTGAAGTAGATGTCGTCGCCGTCGCTGCCGGTACCGTTGTACTTATACAGCCAGCCGACCTCGTTGCCGTCGGCGTCCGTGGAGGCGACCACCGCCGCGCGGTACATCTCGACCGGATTGTTCATAAAGGCTTCCGCCAGATCGTTTTCGACCAGATACGCAAAGTCGATCGTGTCGGCAATGTGTTCGCCGAAGGAACCGTCGGGGAACGCATAGGCTTCCACGTCCTGGATCTCCACCAGACCGCTCCACGGCTTCTTGTAGCCGGTGATCTGGATATACTCGCCGACGACCAGTTTCTCCGCGTCTTCCTCGGTGATCTCCATGCGGTAGACGTAGTAGGCGCCGACCTTATCATGCAGGAACAGGGAGGCGTTGTGATATTCGGCGTTGTAGGCGGCCAGCTGGATCCAGCCTTCCACCACGACCTTGGAATCATCCTCCGCCGCGCTGAACTCATAGTAGTTCATGACCTCTTCCGAGCTCTTCGCGTACTGTTCGGTCTCGATGGCGTACACGTGCGGCTGCGGGCCTTCGTACCAGTACAGGAAAGCGTAGATATCCAACGCGTCGCCGATCTGAAGAGCCTTGACGGCCTCGTAGACCTCGCTGCCGGCCGGGAATTCATCGGTCTCGACCACGAAGGTCCAGCTGCGGCCCAGGCAGCTGACCGTGAAGTAGATATCGTCGCCGTCCTGGCCGGCGCCGTTGTACTTGTACAGGAACGGGACCTTTTCGCCGTCCGCATTCTCGGAAGGCTCCACCACGGCGCCCTCCAGCAGGATGCCCTGATTCATGAAGAGCTGCAGTTCTTCATCATTCAGATACGATACGTTGGTCCAGCCGAAAATGATTCCGCTTTCGGCTTCCAGCAGCTCGAAGCTTGCGTCGGTGATCTCCACCTCGCCGCTCCAGACGTTCTTAAAGCCCTTCACACGGATCTTGGCGCCCTCGGTCAGCTGAGCAGCCTCTTCGGGCGTTACGTTCATGCGGTAGACGTAGTAGGCGCCGTCCTCGTCCTCCAGGAACAGGCTGGCGTTGCCGTATTCGGCATTGTAGGCGGCCAGGCGTACGTACGCGCTGATGATGACCTCGGTCTCCACTTCCGCTGCCATGAACTGATCGTAGCTCATTGTCACGTCGGCGGGCAGTTCGGAGGCCGCGACGGCGCTCACGTGCGGCTGCGGGCCGTTGTACCAGTATAAGAAACCGGTCAGATCGATCACGTCGCCGATATTCAAGGCCTTGACGGCTTCGTAGACTTCGCTGCCGCTGCCGAATTCGTCGCTCTCCACGACGACCACGTAGCGGCCGTCGCCCTTGGCGAGCGTGAAGTACAGATCGTCGCCTTCCTGTCCGGCGCCGTTGTACTTGTACAGGAACGCATGCTCCTGATCATCCGCATCCTTCGAGGCCACGACGGTCATGCCGTTCAGGGCGATCCGGTTGTTCATCAGGGCTTCCAGCTCTTCGTCCTGGCCAAGCAGCCCGGTGATATCCTTCGCTTCCGCCAGGTAAGCGCCGCCCCCGAGCACTTCGTAGGAGGCATCCTCGATCTCGATCTGGCCGCTCCAGGCGGTCTTCATGCCGCTCACGCGGATCTTGGCGCCTTCGGTCAGCTCGGCGGCCTGCTCGGCCGTCACGTTCATGCGCCATACGTAGTACGCGCCGTCCGTATCCGCCAGGAACAGGCTGACGTTTCCGAATTCCGCACTGTACGCGGCCTGCTGGATCCAGCCTTCCACGACGACCTTCGTATCCATGGCGGCATCCATGAATTCCTCATGGGTCATCACGCCTTCGCCCTTGGCGTTCATATCCGTCAGCTTGTGGACGTGCGGCTGCGGGCCCTCGTACCAGTACAGGAAGCCTTCCACCTCCACGGTCTGGCCGATCTCGAGCGCCTTGACGGCCTCGTACGCTTCCGTGCCGGCGCCGCATTCATCGCTCTCCACGGTCAGCGTGTAGATCTCGCCGCCCAGGGAGACGTTGAAGTACAGGTCGTCGCCTTCCGCACCGGAGCCGTTCCACTTGTACAGGAAGGGCTTCTCGTTGCCGTCCGCATCCTTGCTGGGCACTACGGTCGCGCCGGAAACGCGGATCTTCTGATTCATGAACTTCATCAGGTCTTCCGTGCCGAAGAACTCCGTCACGTCGATGGGTTCCGCCACGAAGGTCTCGCCTTCGATGACTTCAAATTCCGCGGAGCCTTCCGCGAATTCCACTTCGCCGGACCACTCGGTCTTGAAGCCGTGGACGCGGATCTTGACGCCTTCCTTCAGCTGCTCGGCCTGCTCGGGCGTAACGGTCATGCGGTACACGAAGTACGCGCCGTCCTCGTCCGCCAGGAACAGGCTGGTGTTGCCGTATTCCGCATTGTACGCGGAGAACTGGACGTACGCTTCGATGGTCACTTCGCTGTCCTTTTCCGCCGCCAGATACTCTTCATAGGAAAAGATCTTTACTTCCGGAACCGGCTCTGTCGTAGGTTCCGCCGTCGTGGGAGCCTCGGTCGTCGGGGCCGCGGTCGTCGGAGCCTCGGTGGTCGGCGCCTCGGTCGGCGCTTCCGTGGTCGGATCCGGGGTTCCGCAGGCTGCCAGGGACAGGATCATCACCAGGGACAGTCCTAAAGCCAACAGTTTCTTCATTTCTTTTCTCCTTGTTCTATAAATAATAATAACAGAACGCGTCTTTCAAAAAGACCGGAAATATTATACCGAAAATGTGTGAAAAATCAATGATTTTTCTGCTCTTTCCGCTTTTTTATCCACTGCAGCAGGGCGGCGGCGCCGATCAGCACCCAGGCGCCGGCCAAAAGGCCCAGCAGCCAGACGGAGGTGGAGGGCAGCGGGCCCAGATCCTTCTTGTCGGCAGCCTTCGTCGTCTCCGGCGTTTTTCCGCCCTCGGGGCTCTTCGTGGCGGGCTCGGCCGCCTGGCTGCCGTCCGGATCCGTCGCGACCGGTTCCTGCGTCTCGGGCTCCTTCACCTCGATCTCGCTCAGCTTATAAAGCTGGGCGACCTCCTTGAACAGCTTGTCCAGATATTCGTCGCTCAGCGCCGTTCCGTCCGCGCTTAACTGGATCTGCTTGCGCCGCGTCGCCTTGGCCACGTTTTCGATCAGCGTGCCGGCCGCGTCGCGCACGGAGGCGGAGCCCGCGAACACCGGCGTGATGAAGGTGTTCTCCATGTTGTCGATGACCATCTGCGAGCAGGCGATCTTCACGTCGTAGTAGGTGTCGTTGTCCTCTCCGGCCCGGGCGATATAATCCAGATACTCCGCCGACTGCTGCGCCTTGTAAGTCACCGGCACGTAGCCCTCGGTCTTGGCGTAGGCCACCTGCACCTCGTTGGTCATGAGGTACTGGGCAAAGAGCCAGGAAGCCAGGACCTCCTGCGGATCCGCCTTATTGAAGATGCACAGGGACGGGCCCTGGGAGATCATCTGCGGGTTTTCGGGATCGAACTGCGGCACCGGGCGCACCACCGTCTCAAATTCGGCCACGTCTTCCGCGTGAATATCCAGCAGCGGCGCCTTGGAGCCCAGCCAGGTCGCGCCGGCGGTCGAATCGATGGCGAAGAGGCAGCGGCCCGCGTTGAAGAAGTTGCCCGGGTAGCTGTCGATCTTGAAGGTCGAGAAGGCGCGCGTCAAGACGTGCTCGTAGATCGTGTACAGAAGCTCCTTCGTCGTGTCGTTGAAGAGCTTCACCTCGCCGCTCTCCTCCGCGTAGCCGGCGCCCTTCTGCCTTAACATCTGGATCATCATGTTGTCCGTGGACTTGTAGATGAAGGGGATCATGATCTTCTGGCCGTTGGACTTAAAGACGTCGCCGTCCTTTTCCATGGCCTTTTCGGAGACCTCCCAGATCCAGTCCCAGGTCACGACGTCCGGGATCGTATAGCCCATCCGCTCCACGTAGGTCTTGTTGATGTAGAGCGCCTCGGAGGAGCGCATGAAGGGCAGATCGTACTGGTGGCCGGAAAAATATCCCTCTTCCAGGAATTTGCCGATCATCTCGCCCTGGTCCGGTCCGTCAAAGAGCAGCTTGGCGCCGCCGAAGCCGTAATCCGGATCGTTCATGTAGTCGTCCAGCGCCACCACCATGTCGCGGCCCTTTAAGTACGTCGCGATGTGGTCCGGGTAGGAAATGCAGACGTTGGGCGTGGTATTCGTCGCGATATTCGTGATGACGTCCTGATAGATCTTGCCGTAGTCCGAGTAGAAGCGGATCTCCACGGTCACGTTCGGATACAGGGCCTCAAAGTCCTCTTTGGCCTTGTTGTAGATCTTGATCTGCGTCGGGTTGGAGTCGTTCTTCGCCCAGAATTCGATCTTGATCTTCTTCGCCGTGTCAAATTCGATGCCGAGGCCGGGCGCTTTTGTCTCAGCCGGCTGCGTCTCATCCGGCGAAGCCGAAGGATCCTGCGTCTGTCCCTCCGTGGAGGCAGCCGCCGTTTCCGTCGGCGCGGCCGTGGTCTCGCGGCCGGCGATCTGTCCGTGGCAGGCCGAAAGCATCACGGTAAAGGCGCACAGAAGCGCCAGAAGGCCGGAAACACTTCTCTTTTTCATCCCTTGGTCCCTCCTCTCGAAACGCCTTCCATGATCTTCTTGTGGAAGATCAGGAACAGGACCACCAGCGGCACGGAGATGACCACCACCGCCGCCATCATGGCGGGGATATTGTCCCGGCCGAAGCCGCTCTCGCGGATCTGCTGGATGCCGTTGGAGACCAGGAAGTAGTTCTGGTCGGTGGTGATCAGCCGCGGCCACACATAGGAGTTCCAGCACTCGATGACCTTCAGGATGATCACCGTCACGATGGTCGGCCGGCAGATCGGCACCATGACCTTCAGCAAAAAGCCCAGGTCCGTGCAGCCATCGATCCGGGCCGCCTTATACAGGTCGTCCGAGACCTGCGCGAAGTTTTCCTTCAGCAGATAGATATAGAAGACCGAAGTGACGGACGGCAGGATCAGGCCCCAGAAGGTGTTGCGCATGTTCCAGTTGGTGATGGTCACGTAGTTCGTGATGACCACCAGCTCGCCGGGGATCATCATCAGGGCCAGGAAAAGGGTGAACACGAGGTTTTTGCCTTTAAATTCCAGCTTGGCGAAGGCGTAGGCCGCCAGGATGATCACCACCAGCATGATGCCGGTCGTGGCCAGCGTGAAGATCACCGTGTTCAGGAAGTATTTCGCCAGCGGCACCGCCGTGAAGGCCTCCGCGTAGTTTTCCAGCGTCGGCGAAAGCGTGTAGAACTTCGGGACGAACTCCGCGTTGTAGGCGCCGGTGGACTTGAACGAGGTCAGGACCATCCAGTAGAAGGGGAAGAGCACCATCAGGCCCCAGAACACCAGGAAGGTATAGGTCAGGATCTTCCCGATGCGTCTGCGGGTGCGGGCGGAGCGCTCGATCTCGGCATAGGTTTTCTGCGTATCGGATCTCATGGCCGTCCCCCTTTAATAATGCACCGTCTTCTTGCTGACCATCAGGTTGATGCAGGTGATCGTCAGCACGATGACGAAGAGGATGATGGCGGCTGCCGACGCGTAGGACGGATAGCCGCCCGCCGTTCCGTAGAGCATGTCGTAAACGTAGCCCACGATAGTGTTCATGCCCGCGCCGTTAAGGTCCGTCCCGAAGAGGGCGACCTCGTCGCTGTAGGCCTTGAACGCCCCGATGAAGCCGGTGATGATGAGGTAGAACAGCATCGGGGAGATCATGGGCAGGGTGATGCGGCGGAAGATGCGGCCCTTGGAGGTCCCGTCGATCTTCGCCGCGTTGTAGTAGTCCTGGTTGACCGAGGCCAGCGCGCTGGTCAGGATCAGCACCTTAAAGGGCAGCACCACCCAGATGGTGTAGAAGCACATGACGAACATCTTCGCCCAGTAGGGGCCCTCGATGAAGTCCACGCCCTCCCCGCCGAAGAACTGGATCAGAAGGTTCACCATGCCGTCGGTGTAGGCGGTGGGCTTAAAGAGGATCATGAAGACCAGGCCGACCGCCAGCGTGTTGGTAACGTAAGGCAGGAAATAGACGGTCTGGAAAAGATTGCGCAGCTTCTGGATCGAGTTCAGGGCGAGCGCGACGAGGAGCGCGAAGCCCGTCGAAAGCGGCACCGTGATCACCACGATCAGGAAGGTGTTCTTAACGGCCTGCAGGAAGTAGGGATCGTGCAGAACGTAGGAATAGTTGAACAGACCGTAGCCGTCGGAGGTCTGGGAGACGAAGTTGTATCCTTCCTCGACGGAATAGATCATGACGTCTATGAGCGGATAGACCATGAAGATCCCCAGAAAGAGGATCGCGGGCAGCAGGTACAGCCAGCCCTTGAACTTACTGCTTTTCATCGGCTGCCTCCCTTAAAAGCGGATCCGCTCTTCTGTTTCGTGATCGAAAAGATGGACCTTTAACGGATCCGGGCGGAAGTTCACGGTCTTTTCGGTCTTCGCCGGCCGCTTGCCGGAGCCCACGATGGCCCTGAGGTTCTCGCTGATGGCGCCGCCGTGCGTATAGACCACGCTGGTATCGCGGCCCATGACCTCCACGTTGACCAGGCCGCAGCGGAAGGAACCTTCCGGATCCGGCTCCAGGCCCTCGGGACGGATACCGACGTAGACTTTCCTGTCCGCAACGCCCGGCACCGCGATCACGTCGTCCTCTCCTATGATCAGGCGCCCGTTCTTCACCTCGCCCTCAAACACGTTGATGGCGGGCGTGCCCAGGAACTTGGCCACGAAGAGGTTGACCGGGTCGTCGTAAACGTCCTGCGGCTCGTCGATCTGCTGGATCATACCGTCCTTCATGACCACGATCAGGTCGGAGATGCTCATGGCCTCCTCCTGGTCGTGCGTGACGAAGATGGTGGTGATGCCGGTCTCGCGCTGGATGCGGCGGATCTCCTCTCTCGTCTGCAGGCGCAGGCGGGCGTCCAGGTTGGACAGCGGCTCGTCCAAGAGCAGGACCTTCGGCATCTTGACGAGGGCCCGGGCGATGGCGACGCGCTGCTGCTGGCCGCCGGACATCTCCGAAGGCTTGCGCTCCAGCAGGCCGTCGATCTGCACCAGCTTCGCGGCTTCTTTGGCGCGGCGGGCAATCTCCTCCTTGGGCAGCTTTTTGTCGCCTTTTAAGTTCTGCAGCGGGAAGGAGATGTTCTGCTGCACCGTCATATGCGGATACAGGGCGTAGTTCTGGAAGACCAGGCCCACGCCGCGCACCTCGGGCGGCAGATTCGTCACCTCGTCCTCTCCGAAGAAGATCTGCCCCTCCGTGGGCTCGAGCAGGCCGCAGATCAGGTTGAGCGCGGTGCTTTTGCCGCAGCCGGAAGGGCCGAGCAGGCCGATCAGCTTGCCGTCGGGGATCTCAAAGTCGAAGTCGTTGACGGCGATGACGTCGCCGCCGATCTTCTTGTTGCGGTTGGGGAATTTCTTGGTCAGATGCTTCAGTACGACCTTCATGTTTTTGTCCTCGTCACTTGTTTTCGTACGGCTGCGCCGCAGGATTTTTCGCGGCCGGCGCCGCAGGGTTTTCGTTTGTAAGTAATAATTTATTATACGATGCGGAGAAGAAAAAGGCAAGAAAAAGAACGCGCCCGCCTCGGTCGGCCGGAGGAGGCGGGCGGGCCTGAACGTCAGAGCCGGAGGGGGCGTTAAGCGGCGTCAAAAAAAGTTGAAAAAGTTCTTGACAGCCTGTTTGATAGGTGCTAATATAGCAAGGCACCTCAAGAGGTGATGCACTTTTATAACGCGGGGTAGAGCAGTCCGGAAGCTCGTCGGGCTCATAACCCGGAGGTCGCAGGTTCAAATCCTGCCCCCGCTACGAGAATGTGGAGTTACAGCAGCTCATTTGAAAAATGCAGGATGGGTTTCTGAATTAGTCAGAGGCTCATTTGAAAAATGCAGAGCATTTTTCAAATGACTTGGCCTGCATAAGCAGGCCAAGGTCAAAAAGCGCTGTAACGCAGGCGCGTGAAAGCTCGCTTTCATACGCGCCGCGTTACCGGCGCTTTTGCCTCTGATCTGCGCATTCACACTTTATGCTCAGATAGCTCAGATGGTAGAGCAGAGGACTGAAAATCCTCGTGTCGCTGGTTCGATTCCGGCTCTGAGCATTTTTTATTTCTCCAAATACCGACTGCAACGTTTTGCCGGTCCCACCGCTTTTATCGGTAGGACGTTTCCGTCCCGAAAAGGAAAAGCCATGAATGAAAGAATTAACAATAATATAAACAGATCCGTGGAAAGGGAGGCCCGCCGCCGGCGCCTGCCGGGCCTGATCATGACGGGGCTTCTGCTGCTGGCCGTCGCCCTGTTTCTCTGGCGGCTCTGGACCTTAAAGCTGCTGCCGACGCTCCTTTTTGCGGCGCTGGCCTTCGTACTGCTGCTTTTCGTCCTGCTGGTCTATATCCTCTCGCGGGACGCCGGCCGGCGCGGCCGCTTCGTCTGCGCCCTGCTGCTGACCCTCCTCATCGCGGCGGTCTCGGGCGCAGGCTTCTACGCCGGCACCCGCTTCAGCGATACCATCCGGGCGATGTTCCGTCCGGATTCGACGGAGACGGTCATCATGCAGGTCTACGTGCGGGCGGACGATCCGGCGCAGAGCCTTTCCGACCTGAAGGACGAAACGCTCGGGATCCTGACCCGCATCGACCGCCGCGCAACGGATGAAATGCTTGAAAAGCTGGCGAAGGAGCTGGGACCGGCGCCAACGATTGCCGAATACGACAGCCCCGTGCAGCTGCTCCACGCCCTCGCGGAGGGGCAGATCCGGGCCATCCTGATGAACGAACACTATCTGACCCTGCTGGAGGAGGGTTCCGAGGCGGCAAACGTCCGCTCCCTGCACGCCCAGGCGGTGGTGATCGCCGCGACGACCGCCGCTCCGCCCGAGACGAAGGATCAGGATCCCACGCTGCCGCCGGACGATCCCGCCCGTCCTTCCGGCCAGGATCCGGAAGAAAGCGGCGCGCAGCCTGCCGAACCGGGCTATTCGGACGACGAGCGCCTGAGCGCGGAGGGCTCGTGCTTTATCATTTATATCTCCGGCATCGACAGCCGCGAGGGGCTTGTCAGCCGCTCCCGCAGCGACGTCAACATCCTGGCGGCCGTCAATCCGGACACCCGCCAGGTGGTCCTGATCAGCACCCCGCGCGACTGCGCCGTCTTAACGTCCGTCTCCGGCGATCAGCCCGACACCCTGACCTATACCGGCAACTACGGCATCGACGTCAGCTGCGACGCCCTGGAAAGGCTCTATAATCTCCATATCGACTACTGGTTCCGGGTGGATTTCTCCGGCTTCGTCCGGATCATCGACGTGCTGGGCGGCATCGACATCAATTCCGACAAAAGCTTTTCCACCGACGGCGGCTACTATTTCCGTCAGGGCGTCAATCACGTGGACGGCGCCGCCGCGCTCTCCTTTGCCCGGGAGCGCCATGCCTTCGGCGGATCCGACGCACTTCGCGGCCCCCACCAGATGGAGGTCATCCGGGCCACGCTGGAAAAAGCCGCCTCCTCGCAGATCCTGAGCAGCTGGGACCAGCTCTTAAGCGCCGTTTCCGACTGCTTCGAGATGACGGTCCCTTACGATATCATCGCTTCCGTCGTCCGCCGGCAGCTGACGCAGAGCGGCGAGTGGAATATCGTCAGCTACGCGCTGGACGGCAGCTACGATATCCGCTCCATCTTCTCGCTGTACAGCCCCAACTACATGTTCCTGCCGGAAGATACGTCGATCCGCACGGCCCGCCTACTGATCTGGCGCCTGCTGGAAGGCCGCGAAGTCTCCGCCCCGTAAAAGCCGTCCGGAGCGGCCCGGAACGCCCGCCCGGGCGATCTTCGCGTTTTTCGAAAAAACCCGTTGACAAGGCTCTTCTCTTATTGTATAAATAGGAATGCGCCGCTGCGCGGCGGAAATTTCATACGGAAGATGAAATTCGGAGAAGTACTCAAGAGGCCGAAGAGGCGCCCCTGCTAAGGGTGTAGGTCGGGTGACCGGCGCGCGGGTTCAAATCCCGCCTTCTCCGCGAAAAAGAGGACCTGAAAAGGTCCTCTTTTTTGTGGCAGAAAGAACTGTACGTGCGCCGGAAGCCGGCGCGTGGCAGCCGAGCCGAAGCGCTCAGTTTTTCGACAATTTCGCGTCTCACGACCCGGCAGGCATTCTCCTTCGCGATCCTTTCAAGTTCGCGGATGATCATGGAGCCGATCCCGTGGTGCCGATAACGTTCATCCACCCAAAGGATGTTGAGAAACATCCTCGACCAATGGTATTCGTAAGCCTCCGCAATGCATCCGCCGACGATCTCGCCGCTTTCGCTCTCGACCTTGAGAACGAATTCTTCTTCGTCCGTATCCACCTCGCGCGGCACGATCTCATCGATCTTCCGGCCGATATACGCGGCCTCTTCTTCCGTCAGATCCTCTACTCTTTATTCCCTGTTCATGGTTCCTCTTTTCGGGCGGCGGGGATCACGCCCCGCCGCCCTTTTCAGTATTCTTACAGCTTTTTGCAGGTATAATCGTCGAACATCAGGCACCCGTCGCCGAATCTCAGTTTGAGCATGCCGCCCTTGCGGCCAAACTCGTTCTCTCCGATAGGATAGAGCCGGAACTCCAGCCTGTCGCCGTCGTCATCGATGGCCTTGGCGTGAAGCTCACCGTCCTTCAGAAAGACCTCGTCGACGATGAAGTCGGCGTCCTCGGGATGCTCATATCTGCCGCAGAAGCTCTCCCACTTCGACTTATCCGGGTCCTTTACCGCGATATCTTCTATGGAAACGATGGGTTCGGGTTCCCTGTCCCTTACGATCTCTTCCATGCCGTCCCAGTAGCCCAGATACGCTCTCACATCCCTGTAATCCCGGCAGCTGAGGATCACCAGGACCCTGTCCGCGTCAATGAAACGCTCAAACCAGGTAGAGACGCCTGGCATGCCGCCGCTGTGGCTGACGACGAGCCCATATTTCTCCTCACGGCCGACGGCCCAGCCGAAGCCGTAGCCCAGCCCGTCATCCTCATCGTAAACGGCATCCTCGCCGTTGTTCAGTTTTGCGGGGGTGTACATGAGCTGCTGCTCTTCCAAAGTGAGCACCTTGCCCTCGCGCAGCGCCCTGTCCCATTGGAACATGTCAAAGATGTCGGTATACACGTAGTCGTCACCGTTCAGACCGTCAAAGGCGACCACGTCACCTTCTTCCGCGGAGTCGATGTCAGCCACGCATTTTCCGTTATCATACACCGTTGCCTGCGCATAGTTTTCAAACGGAACGCTGTCCCGGCGGATATGGCAGCAGCGGGTGGAGGTCATCCCTGCGGGCTCGAAAATGTTCTTTTGCAGGAACTCTTCAAAGGGAACGCCGGAGAGCCGCTCCACCAGCAGCGCCAGCAGGTTGTAACCGGTGTTGGAGTAATGCAGGCCTTCCCCCGGGGCGAAGTACGGTTTCGCCTCGGTTTCGCAGAGGAAGCGCAAGATCTTGTCGTTGCCCGGCACCCGTTTTTCTTCCTTCCAGATTTTGATGAACCAATCCGCATCGTCAAAGTAATCGGGAATGCCGCTCGTGTGGGTCAGCAGATGCCGGACCGTCACGCCCTTATAAACGGTGAGTTCAGGGAAGAAGTTCGTGATCTCGTCCTCCGGGCTGAGAAGGCCCTGCCGCATCAGCAACATAACCGCCGTGGCGGTGAACTGCTTTGTGACCGAAGCCAGCTGGAAGATCGTGTCCTCCGTGATCGGCAGCGTGTCTTCGGGATCCCGGAAGCCGAGAACGCCCTTGGACACGATCTCACCATTTTCGGCGTAGAGCCAGGCCCCGTTGAAGCTGTCCTTTTCGTTCAGCTCACGGGCTAATTCGTGCATCACAGAATTCTTATCCATTAGAATAATTCTCCTTACAGTTTTTTACAGGTGATACCGTTGACCGTCAGGCAGTTTTCGCCGAAGATGATCTTGGCAAAGCCGCCCTTGCGGCCGAAGGTCTTCTTTCCGATGGGATAGAGCTGACTGGTAAATTCACCGTCGCCGCCGAAGAACTTTGCGTACAGCTTTCCGTCCTGCATGAAAACCTCGTCAACGCAGATCTCAGCGTCATCGGGATGCCCGTATTTGCCGCACACTGCTTTTAAGCTTCGTTTGCCCGGCATCTCGGTCAGTTTTTCTTCCATGGTTTGGAACAGCTCGATGGCCATATAGGATTGCTTCCAGTCAAGCTCTTCAGTGGATCGGTTGAACATACTGGCTACACACAGATCTTCCCGCAGAGAGAAGAGCCACTCCGTCAGGAAGCCTTCGTTCCAGCCATCGTGCTCGCCGATGTCGCCTCTGAGATTGTAGACGCAAAGCCCGCAGCTGTCCATGACCGGCGTCATCATGCGCCGCGCGGTCTTTTTTTTCAGGAAGCCGCCCTTACGGTAGCTCTTCGACAGGGCAAGACCGATCTTCACAAGTTCTGTGGGCGTCGTCCACAGACCGGCAGCGGCGTGCTCGGGATAATAGTGATAGCCGTGTGCAGGATCTTCCTTCTGCGCCAGCCTGAAACCGAACGCGGCGTCGGAAACCAGTTCCTCATCCAGCGGCTGGAAAAAGCCGGTGCGCTTCAGCCCCAGAGGCTCGGCGACCTCCTTTTGGAAGGCTTCGCGGAGCGTGGTCCCCGTCATGCGAGTAAATGCCAGCTCGGCCAGGATTATCCCGCCGCCGGAGTACATGTGCTGTTTACCGTAGGGACGGATCCTGCGGAGCCTGGGTGTGACGCCCTTGCCGTTCAGCACGTCCTCGAGCGAGAGCGGCTCGTGTTTTGCCGGATAGCCGGGGAAGCCGTGCAGGTTGTAGCCCGCCGTGTGGGAAAGCAGCGCGGCGAAGGTCACCGGGCCCTTCCCCGCGAACTCCGGCACCACGCCCGAGATGTCCGCGTCAAGGTCGATGATGCCTTTGTCAACATACCGCAGAAGCGTCAGCGCGAACATGGGTTTGCTGACGGACCCCGCCTGGAACAGCATGTCCGGGTTCACCGGGAAGTCCTCGCCGTAACGTCCGCTGCCGGCGCAGTAGGTGACAAGATCGCCGTCTACGTCATGGACAGCGATGCTCACGCCGCAGCCCTTCCTGCCCTTGATGTGCATGGCCTTATCCACATCGACGCCGTATAAATTCTTGATGACCCGGTTCGGGCCTTTGAGCATCCGCATCAGCACAGCCTCACCGCTGTCGATGATGCCTGTCTCCCGGAAGCCGGCTTTATGATAGATGTGCAGGCCGCGCTCGTTTTCCGGCTCGGTGGACAGGAAGAGCCGGTCGGCCCCGTTTTCTTTAAAGTATTTGATGATCTCCTGCAGAGCGGCCTGACCGCAGCCCCTGCCCTGTTCGCTTTTGTCGATCATGAAGCGCCAGAGCCAGTAACGGTCGTCCTCGTCCTCTTCTTCCGGATTGAATACGAACATGCAGAAGCCCACCAGCTTCTCATCCGCATAGATGGCAAAGGGCCGGGCCACGCCGGGCTGCTCCGCGTTAGCCTCATCCGCCTGCCGCAGCGAAACTTTATTAGTTGCGACGAAAGGCTGATCTTCCCGCACGGAAAGGGCCAGAACGGCTTCCCGATTATTATCATTGACAGGTTCCAGTTTGATTATCATAAGTTTTTTCTCCTTGATCAGATGTTTTAGCATGAATTGTTCCTGTATTATGTCAGCTGCTGAAAACAGGCGCAAAAAATACCGCAGCGAAGCAGCTCCCGTCGTGGCTGCATCCTGCGGTGCCCACTATCCGAAAGTTACTTAAGCGGCGCACTAAAACAGAGGGATATACCCTTCCGTCACGCTATGCGCCTTTATTCAGTTAATCAGCGGATAACCTCTCTGTTAATCACTGGTTTACGCTCCTTTCGCAGATTCACAAAATGATTATATATGATATTTCCCTGAAAATCAATGCGCAAAGAAAGAATCAATTGCAGGGTTGATACCACTGATACTTTTCCGTTTCAGCCCAAATTGCTCCGCGCTGCCAAACTATTATCCGATCGTTATCATTGTTGATAACAGAAAGCAGCAGGCACTCCGTAGAATGCCTGCTGCTTCAAGCCATTAAT
>JAEEUR010000135.1 GCA_016290595.1 Lachnospiraceae bacterium
TCGGGATGCTCACAGACCCAGCGCAGGGCAGCATAACAATCCTCCTGCGGATAAGGGAAGGGAAAGTCCGGCGCCAAGCGGTAACGCACGTATACGACAATACAGCCGGCTTCCTTAGCATACGTCAGGGCATGATGAAAGTGACTGCTGAAGCCCTCGAAGACGAATCCTCCGCCATGGATATCAATAAAACATGGCGCGGGCTTTTGTATCTCTTTGGGAGTAATGATATACAGTTCGATCTGCCCGTCTTGAAAAGAGGGGATCTTCTGAAGCCGCGTTTCAACCGCGGGATCGCGAAAAATAAACCCTGGCGTCTTCATCCCTTTTTGCGCCAAACGGACAAAGCCCTTACTGACAGGCGGTGTGAACTTGTCATACGGAAAGAATTCCCGGTTGATGGGGTATTTTGTCTTTTTCAAGGCCTCGCCCTTCTTTCGTTTGCTGGTTTTATTTTCTCCTTTTATGTGCTCATGCGATGATTGCTTCCAGTATGAGCAGCGCCGCCGCAATCACCGTCGGCACGGTGACGGTATCATATTCGCTGGGCGTAAATAACTCGGTAGCTGTTCCGAGCAGAGCGCCGACTACGGCAGAGACCAGTGCGGTACTGGCCATCATCTTATGGCCGAATAAAAGCACGAAAAAGCCGCTGATCAGGCAGACGGCAAGCATAGCGGCGCTGCCTTCCCACGATTTTCTGCCATCCGTTCCTTTGAGATGAACCTTGTGCTTTCCGTGAGGAATCCCGACAAGCGCTGCCGCCGCGTCACCAAAACCCCACATCAGGATCGCCGCCGCAGCGATGTACGGTTTTCCGAAAATGCCCCAGGCAACAGAGATCACGGCCGCAAACATAAAAAACAGCATCAGCAGGCTTTTCCTGATCTCGCCCGGGTTTTTCTGAACGAACAGGTTTGCATACCACGGTTCTTTCTCAAAAAGCCTGAGTATCGGATAAAGGACTACGGCAATAAAGACGGCTGTCAGCGCCGCCGACAGCCAATCCCTTGCCGTGAGCGTCATGATCGTAATACAGGAAAAGGCCACAACATGAAGAAACTTGCGGAAGATGAAGGAAGGGATCTTCGTAAGAAACCGTATGGGAAGCAAAATCAGCACGCATGGAATAACGTATGCAAGAAAGATGCCGAGATTTCGGAGTATGTTTACAAACAGCGGATACTGAGAAAGAAAGCTCCAATAGTTTAGAATCAGCATGGCCCCGCCGAGAACGGTCAGAACCGCTCCGGTCACCAGCCCCACCGTGCGGTTTTTCACCCGGTTGGCAAATCGCGCAGAGACAAGGCTCGAAGCAGTGGCAATGACGATGCATAAAAGCATAACGTCCCACTTTTCAAGTACGATGGCAGGATGAATG
Organism: Lachnospiraceae bacterium; assembly: GCA_016290595.1. GTDB lineage: Bacteria > Bacillota > Clostridia > Lachnospirales > Lachnospiraceae > UBA6987. The sequence goes on from JAEEUR010000135.1 coordinate 1,382, forward strand.
AATATATGGCTGGCCGAAGCGATCAGTGCGGTAAAAGTCATAATAAAGGTGCTGGTGCCGACTGCCGTCTTCAACTCCATTCCGAGAAACGCGGTAAACACGATCAGCATCATCATACCGCCGCCCGTACCCACGAAGCCGGTACCGAAGCCGATCGTCAGACCGAAGAAAAGCGAAATAAGAATACCCTTGAAATCCAACGCTTCTCCCTTGGCGGCCTGATTCTTTCTGCTGGTATCAGGCTTTACAAGAAAACGGATGCCTATGAAGAATGTCAGAAACAGCGTAAATCCGCCGAGCACGACATTGCCCACGATGAAAGCGACATAGCTGCCGACGGTGCACATTGCAAGAATGCACGTTAGCATGATCCATCCGCGTTTCAGATCGATATTCCTGTGCTTTGCATAAGTATATGTCGTTACAGCCGAGCCGAGGATATCAGAGGCCAGCGCGATAGCGGTCGCCTGATATGCGCCCGTCTCGCCCGAAAAGGACGGACAGAGAACGATCAGAATGGGAACCATGACCGTGGCGGCAGAAAGCCCCGCCAGTCCTGTGCCGATCCCCGCGCCGAGCGCTGCGACGATATACCAAAAAAACTCCATGTGTTTTCGTTTCTCCTTGAATTATCCTTGCCTGAATGATATTATAGTACTAGACACATGTCGTATTAGCAACCGACAGATGCGAAGAATATGTTGATTTCGAGGTGCGCAGATGAAGGAGAAAGAGAACCAGCGGATCATGCTGACAAAAAGGCTTCTTGCCAACGCCTTTTTGCAGATGCTGGAGGACACCCCGATCCATGCGATCTCGATCCGGCAGTTATGTGAGAAAGCGGGAATCAACCGGACCACTTTTTACAACCATTACGGCAGCCAGTATGACCTGTTGGAGGACATATCCGGGCGGTTCCTGGATGAGATCGCGGACAGGCTGAGCAAGGCCGACGCCGATGACCGGGAGAGCATACAGGAGCGCGTGACCCTGGTGCTTGCATATCTCGAAGAAAACCGGGAGCTGTCGCGCCTGCTTTTGAGCAATAACATCGATCCGCATTTTGCCGAGAGACTTTTCGCGCTGCCCAAGATCACGGATCTTCTTGGGGCAGCAATGAAAGGGCGCGCGGATCCTTCCCGCAGCAATGCCGTAACCTCTTTTGCAATTCACGGCAGTTACCGCCTTTTGCGGGAATGGATCGAACAGAGCGATAATAGATTGCCTCCCGTTGAGGAAGCCGATCTGATCCTTGAGCTTGCCCGCCGAGTATGCCGTGAGGGGTAAACGGATCTGCTCCGTCCCCATATCCCCGCCGGCGCGAAGCTGGATTAAAAAACGAGACCCGCTATCGTTTCTGATAGCGGGTCTCATAATTTCGGCTTTCAGTATTCCCGATCGGGAAAAATCATCCTTTGGTGAGCTCCAGAATGTCGCCGTCCAGGTTGAAGGTGATGACCCCGTCCTTGATGGTGCCGCTCAGTTCCTCGCCCTGGGCGGTGAGGGTGAGCGTTTCGCCGCTGACCTTCCAGCTGACTTCCTCGGCCTCATCGTCGGTGAAGAAGGTGGCTTTGCCGCCGGACTTCAGCTCGACCCACATGGACTCCTTGG
>JAEEUR010000136.1 GCA_016290595.1 Lachnospiraceae bacterium
TTCCATGACATAGGTCTGGATCGGCACCCTGTCGAACGGCGGCTCCTCCAGGACCGAGAGGTCCCGGATCCCGGCAAGGGACATGTGAAGTGTCCGCGGGATCGGCGTCGCCGTCAGGGTCAGCACGTCCAGGTTGGTCTTCATCTGTTTGATCTTTTCCTTATGCGCCACGCCGAAGCGCTGTTCCTCATCGATGACAAGCAGGCCCGGATTCTTAAATTCCACGTCCTTCGAAAGCAGCCTGTGCGTTCCGATGACGATATCGATGCTGCCGTTCTTTAAGCCGGCTGCCGTCTTGCGGTTCTGCTCCGGCGTACGGAAACGCGACATCATCGCGACCTTGACCGGGAACCTGCCGAGGCGCTCGATAAAGGTATTGTAATGCTGCTGGGCCAGGATCGTCGTCGGCACAAGGAAAGCGACCTGCTTGGAATCCTGCACGGCTTTGAATGCCGCCCTCAGCGCGATCTCCGTCTTGCCGTAGCCGACATCGCCGCAGATCAGGCGGTCCATGATGCGGCTGGATTCCATGTCCGATTTGACGGCTTCGATCGCGCTCAGCTGGTCTTCCGTCTCCTCGTAGGGAAAGAGTTCCTCGAATTCGCGCTGCCAGACCGTATCCGGACTGTAGCGGTAGCCGGGGGCGTTGAGGCGGCTCGCGTAGAGCCCGATCAGTTCCTTTGCGATATCATTGACCGCTTTCGTCACCCTGGTCTTCGTTTTCTGCCATTCGGTGCCGTTCAGCTTGTTGAGCTTCGGTTTTCCGGACTCGCTGTCCGCGTATTTCTGGATCAAATCCAGCTTGGTCGCGGGCAGGTACAGGTTTCCGCCGTCGGCGTACTCGATCTGGATATAGTCCTTGCCGCCGCCTTCCCTGACGATGTGCTTCAGGCCGCGGTATACGCCGATGCCGTGGCTCTCGTGGACGACGTAGTCGCCGTCCTTCAGTTCGGTCAGCGAGATCAGCTTCTGACCGTCGTATTTCTTTTTCTTCTTCCGCCGGGTCACGGCTTTTCCGAACATGTCGGACTCCGTGATCAGGACGTATTTGATCCCCGGATAGATGAATCCCTGCCGCAGGCTTCCGCAGACGACCTCCGTCTCGCCGGCCTTCAGCGCTTCTTTCGTGCCTTCGTCCGGGCAGTACGCACGGATCTGGTACTCCCTCAGGTTCTCCGCCAGACGGGAAGCACGGGTGCGGGACGGCGTCAGCACCGTGATGCGGTAGCCCTGCCGCTGGTACCCCAGGATGTCCGAGATCAGCATCTCGAAGCTGTCCTTATAGCTTCCGACACTGGCAGTGTTGAAATGAAAGTCCTTTGCCGCGCCGTAGTCCTTCAGGCTCTCGTCAAGGCCTGCGATCAGGAGCGTCCTCCGCCCTTTCAGTTCTTCCATGACGAAGTCCGCGGAAAAGATATCCGTCACATAAGGAGTATGATGCCCGCCGGCCTCTTCCCCGATCCCTTTTTCCAGACGCCTCTCGGCGCTTTCCGCAAACTCCTGCTCGACCGCTTCCGCCCTTAAGCGGATCCTTGCGGGATCATCCGCGATCACAAGCTCCGTTTCGTCAAAATAGGAAAGCAGAGAGACTGCCGCCGTATCCTCCCCGTCCGCGGAGCGGCTGTCGGGCGCGCCTGCGACCGCATCCGTCGCCGGATAAAGCTCGATGGCTTCCGCGCGGTCGATGGAACGCTGCGTCGCCGGGTCGAAGCTGCGGATCGTATCGATCTCATCGTCGAAGAACTCGATACGGTAAGGTTCTTCCATCGTCATCGGGTAGATATCCACGATGCCGCCGCGGACCGCATACTGTCCCATGGCTTCCACCTGCGCCATATGCTCGTAGCCGAGGCCCGTAAGGACCCTGCTCAGGTTCCTCGTCGTGATGATCATGCCCTCATAGACACGGAACCTCCGGCTGCGCACGGTCTCCCGCGACGGGATCTTGTCCATCAGGGCATCGGCCGTCGTCACCAGGATGCCGGTCTCATCCTCCAGAAGGTGCCGGATCGCATCCATACGCTGGTTGACGATGAAGCTGCCGTGGATGTCGGAACTGTAGAACAGCAGGTCCTTTGCGGGATACTGCCATACGCCGCCCTTTGCGGCAAGCCCCGAAAGATCGGCAGCCGCCTGTGCCGCGAGACGCTCGTCCGCGCAGATGTAGAGCGCCCACCCGGGCACCTTCGCCGCCAGTTGCGCCGCCAGCGTCATCTTCTGGGATTCCATGCATCCGGATGCACTCAAAGGAGCGGGGGCTTTCATCAGCTCCCGCTCCAGTTCCTGATATACTGTCAATGTTTCCAGGGCATTGTACATGTCTTACTTCTCTTTGCCCGCGGCATCCCCGGACATATCCGCGGCAAGGTCCATGCCGTTGAAGCGGTTCATGGCCTCCGTCACGCCCTCCCGGATGATCGTAAGGGCTGCGTCCGCAGCTGCGGAAAAGGTCCTGTCCATCAGCGCCCGGTCATCCGGATCGAACTTTCCGAGCACATGGGACGCAAGGTCCTGCCGCTCCTTTTTGTCGCCGATGCCGATCCTGACCCTCGGGAACGCATCCGTCCCGAGCAGCTGGATGATGCTCTTCATGCCGTTGTGGCCGCCGGCGGAACCGCCGCCGCGGATCCGCATCCTGCCGCAGCTGAAATTGATATCATCGAAAAGGACGATGATGTGGTCCTCCGGGATGTTGTAAAAATGCGCGGCCGCCGCCACGGACTCGCCGCTTAAGTTCATATAGGTCTGCGGCTTCAGGAGCATCAGTTTCTTTCCTTCCGACACCGTGCTTCCGAAAAGCCCTTTGAATTTTTTATCCGTCACGGACACATGGAGCTTTTCGGCCAGTTTGTCCAGAGACTTAAAGCCCGCGTTGTGCCGCGTTTCTTCGTACTTTTTATCCGGGTTTCCCAGCCCGGCGATCAGGTATGTTTCCATAAATGTCAGTTCTTTTCCATCTTTGCGCGGATCGCCCTT
>JAEEUR010000053.1 GCA_016290595.1 Lachnospiraceae bacterium
CTCAGGCCACTTTCCTTCCCTGTACAGTTCAACGCATTTCCGCTTGTACTCGTAACTGTAACGCATAAAATATACCCTCCTTACTGGTTGTCCAGTAAAGAGGGTACATATCAAACATCCGGGGCCTTATTTAAATGGCAGCAGTTCACCTATTTCCACTCCTTCCAGACTTCCGGCCGGTATCCGACCGTTGCCTGCTTTCCGTTGCGGACGATGGGCTGCTTCAGGACAGCCTGGTTCTCCAGAACCTTCTCAAGCCGGTCTTCCGCCGCAATATACTTTATCAGCGCCAGCAGGTTCCTGTCTTTGCAGTCCGGATCGATCATGGCGTCCAGCCCGCCGACCGCCTGGCAGACGCTCTGGAATTCGCCCTTGCTTAGGCCCTTTTCCTTCAGGTCCACCGACTGGAAGCGGATGCCCCGCTCCTTAAAGTAGCGCTCGGCTTTGCGGGTATCCGCGCTTTTCTTTGTTCCGAAAATCTGGATATTCATCCCTATTCGCTCCATTCCAGCCAGAAGCTCACGGTGACGCCGCTCTCTCCCAGCACGCGCCGCAGTTCCTCCCCGGTCACGTTCTCTATCTTAGCCAGACGGGTGAATTTCCAGCTGTTCTGATCATAGTAGACCGTGATCTGACTGCCCTGATACAGGATGATATCTCCCGGCACGGTCGTGATCTGTTCGTCGTTCCGCGGGAGGTCCCAGGGGAGCGGGCCGACTTTTTCAAATCCGCCGTAATCGTGCATGGCGACCTCTACCCTGCCCTCAGACAGCCGCTCCAGGAAAGCCCGGGCGGAGGAATTGTCTTCCGGCTGCGGATAAAAGATCCTGCCGTTGACTTCCATCACCAGCGTCGCGACAGGTTTCAGCGCCTCAGGGTCTTTCGTCGTGCGCGCCGGCGGCTCGGCCGTCTCCGCCTCACTGCCCTTGACCGTTTCACCGGTCCAGGTATTGATCCCGCCGAACTCGTAAATATGGGTGTAGCCCATATCGAACAGCTTCTGTGCCGCCTGCTTGCTGCGGTTTCCGCTCCTGCAGTAGATCAGGATGATCTGGTCAAGATCCGGCAGCGCCGCCGGGCGTTCGATGCCGATCGACTCGTTCGGGATCAGGACCGCTCCCGGGATATGCCCCGCATCGTATTCGTCCTGCCGGCGCACGTCCACGATCACATGTCCGTCGTCCCGGGCCATCATCGTCTTCGCCTCATCCTGCGAGATCTGCCGATAGCTGTTCTCCATCCCGTCCCCGTCCAGTATTTTCCAGGGCGAGCAGCCCGCCAGAAAGAAAAGCAGGACGGCAAAAAGCCCCAAAAGCAAAAACCACTTCATAGCTGCCGCTCCGTATTTATCTCAGCTGCGCTCCGTCCCGGAACGCGTTCCCGACCTTCTCGCCGAGCGCTATGTAAGCATAGTTGCACGGGTCGAAAGTGATGGGCTTCAGCTTCTTCGGGTCGATCCTGCCGTCCGTGATCACGCTCTCGTCGGCGGATACGTTGACGATCTCGCCGATCAGGATCCCGTCTTCGAAGCTCTTCACCCGGCATTCCAGCGCCATAGGAAGCTCGTCGATCAGCGGCGCGTCCACGAATTCGCTCTTTGTCGCGTGGAATCCGGCCCGCTCGAACTTGTCCGGGACCTTTCTGCCGGATTCGATGCCCACGTAATCGCAGGCAATCACGTAGTCCTCGGTGGCCATGCTTACCGTGAAAGCGCCTCTTATCGCCAGATTGTCCGTCGTCTTGTGCTCGCCGAGGCTGATCGTGATCTCTTTGAAATCCGTTGTAATTCCCCAGGCCGCGTTCATGGCGTTCGGAACGCCGTTTTCGTCATATGTCGCGATGATCAGCACCGGCTGCGGGAACATGATCGGCTTTGCGCCGAAATTGATTCTGGTCATTGGAAACCTCCTTAGAGTCTCGATCTTTTGTCTTACAGGTTTTATTTGCGGCATATATTTGCATAAACATAACCCGTTGTCCTGCCTCTTTTCTTACGCAGCGAGATGGATTCTCGAACCCCCGAACAGTTGCCCGCAAACTGATTTAAGATTTTCTGTGCCTCTGGTTTACTCCAGCTGGCAAAGGCTGATCAAGGCCGGTTCGTCCATGGCGAAAATGGCGCCATGAATGAACTGAATCATCTCCGAATAATATCATTCATCGATGCATTGCTTTCGCAGCTTCCTTGACCAATTCCCGGAAAATCTCCTGCTGCTCCTCATGACGGATCATTTCTTCCGGATGCCACTGAACGCCGACCACGAAACGGTCGCCGGGGATCTCCATCGCTTCGATCACACCGTCCGGTATCGAATAGGCCGTGGCGCGGAAACCCGGAGCGATCCTCCTGACCGCCTGATGGTGATAGGAATTGACGCCGAGCTCTTCTTTTCCAAGGATCCCGAACAGCTTGCTGTCTTTATCGATCCTGACGTCATGCGCCTCTTCCGTTCTCGGATAGATATTGGCCATTCCGTGGATCAGATATCCCTCCTCGGGAAGATCTACGATCAGGTCGCCGCCCATGACGGCATTGATGCTCTGGATCCCGCGGCAGATCCCGAGAACGGGGAGTTCGGTTTCATCGATCACGTATTTGATCAGAGAGAACTCCGCAGCGTCCCGCCGGGGGTAGATCCTGCTGACTTTGGCACTCACCCGGGCGCCGTAACGGCGGGGATCCATATCGGGGCCTCCGGAAATGATAACGCCGTCCACGCGTTTTACGATCTCGATCTGAAGCGCCGGGTCCGCCGTATTCGGAATGATAACGGGAAGACCGCCCGCCCGTTCAACGGCCTGAACGTAGGAATCGTTCAGGAATTCCTTCTGAGCGCCGCTGTCTGTCGCATCGATGCTGCTTGTAATACCGATCAAAGGCTTCATACCGCACTTTTCTCCTCTTCTGAATGACTGAATACCATCCCGCAGTATTTCTCCGCATTCTTTTTCAACCTGACCAGCACGGCTATCTGCAGGATGAAAAGAGCAACCGTAACGGCCAATGCGATCACTATGCCGATCAGTTCCTCGTCTTCATTGCCGCTGTTCATAAAGGCGTTGGTTGCCGTGCCGGCATCGTACAGCGTATGGAGCAGAATGGGAACAAGCAAAGCCAGGGCGTATTCGCCCGCGACGGATCCGCTGCCTTTTATTCTGTTGTATTTTGCCAGGCCGAGGTGCCTGGCCATAATGATCCCGAACACCATGTGGCTCGCGACGGTTATCAGTCTTGCGATCGCCGTCAGGCCCGCATCGGAGCCGTAAAAGAATTCTTCCAGAAGCGTAAAGCCGAAGCCGACGGCCGCGCCGATCAGGATATATTCGTAGACGTTCCGGATCCTGCGGCGGAATATCAGCAGCGTAAGCAGGATCATCAGGAACTTTGTGATCTCCTCCGGCAGGCCCGCCGAGATAAAGGCCGCGGTCACGGAACGGATAAAGGCGGGGAGCTGCTTCGTGGAAAAACCGGCTTTGTCAAGCGCAAAGCCTATGCCGAGAAACAGCAGAAAAGAAAGGACCACAGAGGCGGCGCCCAGAATGACCGGGACCACTGCCTGCGTTTTTCCTATCATGTCGGGGGTCTCTCTTCGGATCATTCGTGAATAGAGGATTCCCAGTACGATCAAAGCGATCGCTAACTGAACGAAAGGCATACGTTTATCTCCTTGAAAAAGGCAGGCGTACACCTGCCTTTTAAGTGCGCAGCGGGAGGGATTCGAAGGTTGATCCCCCTTAGAAAACACTGATGAGACAAGGAGGATTCGATGGTGCTCATTCCTCTGTGCACACTTTGTGCACACCTTCATCTATCGAAACAGCTCCGCTACCGTTCCCATGCCCTGCTTCGGTTTTTCGGAAGAATGCTTCCGATATACTGCTTCACAGTTTGGTAAATCTCTTCAAAAGGTGGTTTGTTTACTCCCCCGGAAAATCGGAATTTCGCATAGGCATGTTCCAATTCATCTGTTTGGGAAAGAAAACCGCTGAAAGAACCAAGCGGTCTCCCGGTGGCATTCAGGGTTTGCACGATTTCCTGACTATTAAACTCAAAAACCTTGGAGATATAGTAGAGGTCGACAACATCCTTGATTCTGCGGAACACTTTTTCTGTTGATATTGCAGATATCTTATCCGTTATCATCTGCAGAGGAGCCGCGCCGCGAAAACGGAAGCCTTCAATCTCATAAATCCTGCCGGGAATCTCCGGTCTGTTTACATCGACATCCATCGTGAAGAGTACTTCTCCGGAAGTCCGATCCATTATTTCAAATCCTGCCGACCGACCTTCCCCATACATTCTGTACATGCTGACATCTAAACCGATCCCGCTTTCATCAAGTGCTTTTTGAAAGGACGCCACCATCTGTTCCGCCGAAGGAGCTTCCTCCGAAAGCCAGTTTCCGTCAATGTCAACTGTATGGCGTGTGTCATCCGGAAATCCAGCCTCAACCAAGCAGGCTTTTAGCACCATGGATCCTTTAAAACTGACAGGAATACCACTGTCGTATAAAGCCTTCATCACCTTATACATTAATTCTTCCTCAACTGTGATATGCATGTTCTCCCCTGCTAACTTTCATAATAATGCAGCGCATCCTCTGCCAGCTTTTCAAAACGGTCCTGATATTCCGGTGCTACGGAGAGCCCTTCAAAACTCTCTCCATTCGCATAATAATATCGGCTGACCGCTTCTGTGATTCCTTGCATATCAAGAATTGCTTCGTTGGCAAACGCATCCGAAACTGTACGGCTGAGATCAGTATACCGTAGGCCGTTCTTTTCGGAAACACTGTAATCACTGATCTGATTGCCAAGTACGACCACTCCGTTGAAGCGGGCAGCAGAATCATCTCCATAGATCCAGACAAGGTATTCATCGCTACGGCCGCCGAAGCGCCCCTGACACATCAGCGCTTCATCCAAAGCGAAAACAATATTCCCTCCGAGGCAGTCCCGGACTGCCTTCAACCATGTCGTCGCGCCAATATACTCGCTTCTCTTTGGAAGCGGCTTCTTGTGAGGATCATATGTCGGCAGCGTCATAGTTTTACGGTTGATCAAGTCTTCCTTTACTTGCTTCTCCAAAAGATTCAGAATGTATTCAGACGGCTTTCTTGCCCCGGTCTCCCAATTCTGGATCGTTCGGAAAGGAATATTGTACCGGGCAGCGAATTCACTTTGCGTATCGCCCAGCCGGGTTCTCATTTCGCGTATTTCCATCAAGCCACACCTCCGCAGCCAAATAATACACTCATTGAGTGTATTTGTCAAGAGCTCATTTCGATATGGCAGGTTTGGACCACTAATACTTTTCCATACCAGTCCATTAATAGATGGATATAAAACTATTTTTCGACTCCTTTATTCTTCAAATATAAATACGTTCCATTTGAATAGGATTCAAATTACGTGATCAGTTCTCGGATACTCGTCTTCAGATATTTCCTTGCTGTCCCGTAGGAAAACAGCAGATACAGTCCCGCAAAGAGTAGACAGGCCGGGAAGGTCAGCCACGACGGCAGTACCAGACCGCCGAAAATGATTCCGTACAGCAGGATCAGGATGATCGCCGTCGCAAGCGCCAGGATGAAGGCTGCTGCGGTGCGGACGAGGTGTTCTCCCCAGAGCATCTGCAGGACTGCCTGCTTCGGCAGTCCGAAGATCTGCAGATACCCCAGCTCTTTCCTCCGGTAGAACAGCTCCGTCCGGATCACCGAGACCATGTACAGGCAGATCAGAAGGCACATGGCAAAGAAAACCGCGTAAAACACCTTCATGACCTGGTCGATCTGCTCTTTTCTTTCGTCGATCTTCTGCAGATAAATATTCGCCCAGCCCTTCTGTCCTTCTTCCATTCCCGGGATCTCCATGAACAGCGCATCTTCTACAGCCTGCCGCTTCGTCTGGTCATTTGCCATTCCCCGCACCACACACATCAGCGAACCTGCGAAGACCGGATTCTCCTTCTTTTCTCCGAATATCTTCAGCGTTTCATACGGGATAAAAATGGCAGCTTTCTGCGTCCGCATATAGTAAAGGTCCGCCCGGAAGTGCTCATTGAATGCAGCCTTTTGTGGGATCGTGACCGCGCTGACCGTCCAGGTCCTGCCGCAGAAGGAAAATGTTCGTCCGACACAGTCTGCAAAACCCGTCCCCGGGAAAAGGATCTCTGCTGTCTCTTGCGTGATGATCACTTCGTCGGCTGCCACAGGAAAATGCCCGGCTTCGAACATGCCGTCGACATTCAGCACGGAGTCCTCCGCCGGCATCAGATAGTAAGCCACGAGGCCGTTATCCTCGGCCTCATAATAGTCATAGACTGTGACCCATTCCTTGTGGCCAAACTTCTCATACTGCTCTTTCGTGAAGCCGGCAAGGTCGACCGGATAACGCTTTGCATGCCAGCGAAGCGCTTCTTTGGCAAAGGAATTCTGGAAGATCCCGGTCAGCAGAAGAAGCAGGAAGGCAAAGGCCAGCGGCAGCAAGGCACGGAGTTTCAGCAGTTCCGGATGGCGTTTTACGGCATAGTATACCGGTGGCACGGGCCGCGTCCGCTTGAGAGTCAGTTCTGTCTCTCCTGCTGCGGCTTCCGGTTGCGGCATGGCTGCGCCTTCTTCCGCACCTTCAAGTTCACCGTAATCCAGAGGCAGGATCGCATCGGCATAGCGGTCGAAGCAGTCCTCGTGCGTTGCCACGATGATGATCCGGTCTTTATTTTTAAGGCCTGCCAGGATGTCCGCGATCTTATCCGAATTCTCCGCATCCAGCGAAGCCGTCGGCTCGTCGGCCAGCAAGAGCTGCGGGGCATTCAGAAGCGCACGGGCAACGGATGCCCGCTGGCGCTCACCCCCGGAGATCTCCGACGGGTACTTTTTCAGAAGTGAGACAATGCCCAACTGTCCTGCCAGGCGCTTGATCGACTGCGGATCGTTCCGGATAAGCAGCAGATTTTCTCGCACCGTCAGCCCGCCGAGCAGTAGGCTTTTCTGGAAGATCATCGCCGTCCGCACACCGCCGGTCTCGCAGGTCCCGTCATATTCCGTATCAACTCCACCCAGAATATTCAGCAACGTCGTTTTGCCGCAGCCGCTTACGCCCTTGATCACATAAAGCTTCCCGCTTTCGAAGGTATAGGTGATATCCTTCAGTACCGGGCGGCCGTCAAAGCTTTTATTCAGATTTTCCAAACGGATCTCCATGGCCGCCACCTCACAGTACATCGCGGTTTGCGATAAGGTTTTCATACCAGGACATCTGCTTCACCCTGCGGAAGCGGAGCATGAGCAGCAGCGCCGCAAGCAGGACCGCGCCGCCGTAGTAAGCCGCAAGCAGGATCGGATTGTAACTGAACAGTTCGTAATCCGTGATCATCCGGCGGTGATTGATGAAATTGCCAAGCAGTGACAATGGCAAACCAATCGCTGTCGCCATGCCCAGAAGTTTCACGAAGTTCAGCGTTCCGAGCAGCACCAGGCCGCGCAGGATCCTCTTTCTCGGATACCCGGCGTACTCAAAGACCGAAACGAAAGCGTTGTTGTAGGTGAATTCCGCGCGGCTCATTTCCGCGAAAAAGATCACAGTAAAGAGCGCCGCAAGCAGTGCGAACGGCAAAAAGATCCACGACAGATACGGCAGTTCCCACTCCTCGATGTGGTGCACGGCGTTTCGCGTCAGCCAGCAGTTCTGCTTGGCAAACTCCTGCCGGTACGTCTGATAGAACGACTCGAAACCGTCAAACGAATCAAAGAACAGAAAGTAACTCCGCTGTCCTTCTCCCATGAAGAAGTTTTCGTCCTGATCGAGGTCTCGGATCAGCGCAGCATTGACGAAAAAGAGGTTATCCGTCATCCCTGAATCCGGATTATCAAGGATGTAGTCGGCCCCGCAGGCGTTCATGTAGATCATGCCCTGTTTATCCGGCTTCTTCAGGATCCCGACGATCTCCAGTTCGACTTTTCCCAGTCCATAGAACTCCTTCGTCAACGTCTTTCCAATCAGTTTTTCGTGCTTGCCCGGCCGCATCACCTCGGCCATTTCATAGCTCAGGATCACCTGTTCCGGCGCGGTATAGTAAGTGCCGTACTCCAGTTCTTCCGTCAACAGGAACAGTTCTTCCTTCTCCGGCAGGACCCAAATAAATGCGTCCGGCCGCCTGACCTCTCCGGTCGCAGGATCCACCGCCTCATCCGGCACACAACCGCGGTAATTCACGACCAGTTCCGAGACGCAGTCCCATTCCGCTGAAAGGTCACTGAGCCTGGCGCCTTTCGTGAGAGACAGTTCCAGCACGTTGAGCCGGTACATCTTTTCGCAGGTGACCGCCAGCTTGTGAGACGGCGTATCCGCAAGGAAAAGAAGCAGCAGGGAAACCGTCAGAAACAGCAGAAACAGCCTCTCTGCACGCTTTTCCCGGCGGGAGGACTTGAACCATTTGGCAAGGAACGGCAGCGGGTTCGGAAGGTCGGTTTCGGACTGTACGACCGGGGGCGGAGCCGCATCCTGCGCAGACTCCGACGCCTTTTCCTCCATCCACGGTGTCTTGTCCTTCTTGGAAAAATGTACGATAGCATCGGCATATTCCACAGCCGCCTGATCATGCGTTGCGCAGATGATCAGCACCTCGTTTTTCAGTGCCGCCAGCGTTTCAAAAACTGCCCTCTTATTGGCCGGATCAAGTGCCGCCGTCGGCTCATCGAGAAGCAGGACTTTCTTTCCCTTCAGCAGCGAACGGATGATGGCGAGCCGCTGCCTTTCTCCGCCCGAAAGCGTCGGTGGGAAAGCATTTTTTCGCTCCTCCAGACCGAAGCGCCGAAGCAGGGGCAGGATCTTCTTCCCGCCGCCCAGGATCCGCAGGTTGTCCGTCACGCTTAGGTGATCCACGAAGACCGGATCCTGCGTGATGTAATCAAAAGAAGCCGGGTCCTCATGGGTCACCCGGCCTTTGTATGTCTTTCCGTCCCAGCGGACCGTCCCTTCAGAAAAAGGCACGAAACCCGCCAGCAGATTTAAAAACGTGGTCTTGCCGCTTCCGCTTTCTCCAAGCAGCAGATACAGGCCTCTGTCCCGGAAACTTCCGGAAAAGCGGTCAATCACGAAGCCCAAGCCATAGTGCTGCGAGAGATCACGGCAAACGATCATGGCATTTCTCCTGTCCACGCCGGAACCTCCCTGGTCGCAAACTCTTCCGGAGTCATTTCTTTCTGAATCATCGGAAGGTTCTTTTCCCAGCCGTACTTTGCGCCGCTGTCACTCAGGATTGCTCCGGTTTCCAGATCTTGCATGAACTGCCACAGGCGACTAAAATCGATCCCACCGATCTCAAGATCTTCATATTCGTCGCTTAACGCGTCGAAGCGGTTCTGTGCGACGACCACATCCTCGATCTTCCGAATGAAAGCGTACGCCTCCTGCTGCTCCGTGCTTGCCCTGCCGTCTCTCACCAGATCCGACAGCTGAACATAATCGTTATACGCCTCACCTGTCTTATACAGAACGTCGATCACGATCTTTTCCAGATATCCGGGAAGACTCATCAGATAGCAGACCTGGAACTTGTAATCATCACGATATGAGCTCTCATATTCCATGCTGTAGAAATAATCTATCTGATGTTTCGGTACATCTTTTTCCGGCGCTTGTTCCTCCGTGAGCGCTTTCCGTATCAGGCGCAGAAACAGGGCTTTATCCAGTTCTTCAAACTGCAGATCATCCTCTTTAAGCGCCAGCATCTGCTCCGGGCTTAAGGTATCGAAGAGTTCATTTATCGTCTCTCGGTCTCTCCTGCGGCTGTTATTCAGTGAAAACCAGGACTTATCAGGATGTATCGTATAGCTGACATCATATACTTTGTTTCCGTTTTTATCCGTATTCTCAGTCCAGCTTTCCGTCCATTCTTCGTTAAAGCGATAGCGCATATTTTTGATGTAAAAGATGAAATAGTATGGCGGCATCACGTCCTCTCCGCCATAGTCATAACGGAAAACGGCAACCCAGTCGTCATCCAGCAGCTCATAGGCAAATCGTCTGCCCTTTATCTCAGTCGGGGCATACTCACGTGTATCTGCTGTCATAGGAGGCAGCGTATAAGAAGGCACGTCCTCTGAGGCCTTTGTACTTGCCGATGTGCTGCCGCCCGTCTTTCCGCAGGCGCAGAGACCAAGAACCATGAGTCCCGTCAGTAAAAAAGCTGTGATCCTTCTGCGTGTTTTCATCTTTCACCTCTGTTTTTACCTGGTATTTATTGTATCTTAATTCACGGCGCCCGGTTCTTAAGTCTGGACTGGTAGTCTATTTTGTAGTGGGCTTTTATGCCATATACGTACTTACTGACTATCCAGCTCTTTGGCCCATCTCCTTCATCCTGTAGACTACCGGGCTCATGTAACCTAAGCTGCTGTGAAGTCTCTTCCGGTTGTAAAAGGCCTCAATGTAATAAAACAGATCCCTCTCTACGTCTTGTATTGTAGCATACTCCCGCCGATAAAAATACTCCTTTTTCAAACTTGCAAAGAAACTTACCATCGGACTGTTGTCATAGGGGTATCCCGCTTTACTCATTCTTCCCTTGATTTGTTCTGTGCCAGCATGGCCTGATAGCGGTTGTCAGATTCTCTTTCATATCAGTAACCATTATATTGTCTCTGGCTTTTCTCCATCCTTATTTTTCTTTGCCCGGGTCTTATAAACATTATATCGGTTCTTGCATTCCGGACTGCAGAACTGATTGCTGGGCCGGCTGGCTACAAAGATCTTGTCACAATGCCGGCAAATGCGCAGCGGTGTCTTTTCTTCCGTCAGCATGAAGCTGAACATCAGCTGAATGCCGAGAAGGAGTGAATGAAAATCCCAGATGAGCGTCGGTTTCTCCAGCAGAGCAATATGATAAGTCGGCGCATTTCCGTCAAAAGCCGCCATGCTCTGCTGCAGAAGCATGCGGGGCTGCACGTCTTTTTCACTATAGGCATCATAATACAGCGTGCTTGTAACGAAGAGGAATGCCCACTCAATAAACTGCTGTTTCAGCCAGTCATAACGCTCGCCATATTCCCTCTGGAATCCCATATTGACCGCCAGAGGCTGATCACTCATTGTTAGCATAAGCGCCAGCATTGGCTTATCGTCCTGACGGCTCCATATGGATTGTATCCCGCGTTTTACCAAGTCCGGTTTCTTGAAAGGGAAAAACAGGGCAAGATAGTCCATCGTATCCATGGTTTCCGCCCTTATAAACGGATTCTTCAGCAGATAGACCGCTTCGTAATCCATAAATTTCGAGGTCGTAGGCAGCGCGGTCATCAGTCCGAAAAGACCGTATTTCGTGGCAAAATCCAAAATTGCCTTCTGAATCTCTGTGTCGGGCTTTTTTCTCGTGCCCATTCGGCCTATGTTGAGTGCATCTACTACCAGTTGCTGTGCCGTTTCCATCGGATTGTATATCTTTGGCACCGCATCTAAAGTCGGAAGCAGATAGAGCGTTCCGTCTTCTGTTTTCTTCCATTCATACTTGCTGTATCTCACCCATGACGCGCGGTTTTGTTCAAAAAAGGGGTTCACATCTCACCTCCAGCGTAATCCAAACACAAAAAATGCAATTACAAGTATACAGGCTGCCCGTCTATCCGTCAAGGCCGGAGCCTCTCATTCTCGCAAGGAAAGCCCGCTCTTCCAACGTCAGCGGCTGCCTTCTTTCCACCTTGGCTTTCAGATACGGCAGAATCTTTTTATGGATCTTCTTAAGCAACGTCTTCTTCACCTTTCGGATATTCCGGTCCGTCTGTCCCCGTAATTCCGCGATCTTCTGGCTGCTGTACTGGCGGACGGCGGAGAAATACAGGATCTCCTTGTGATCAAGGGACAGTTCATACAGAACCTTGGATAAAAACGGATCTGTCACAAGCTCATGTATATCATAGGGGCAGTTGAAGAGGCTTTCTATGAAGTCTCCCTTTTGGACCTGCTTGTCCAATACAGTATTGGTTGTATCCGGGAAACGCAGGCCATCTTCTTTTGCGTCAAAGTCGATAGGGAGATCGTCACCGCTCCGGCTGATCTCATGATACCTTTCTCTGCGCTCTCTGTTTTCATCCAGCCTGTCCCACCAGGCGATAACATTTTGCCACTCAGAAACAGTGCGGGCCGCAGACTCCAGGCGAGCCAGCGCTTCCCGTTCGATTTCCCTCTTGAGTCGTTTCCTTTCAGGAGGTTCCGGTGGGTTCTGTGTCCGAATAGCCCGCTGTTCTTCCCGTTCCAATTCCAGATCAAGGGTCGCTTCCCGCTCTAAAGCCAGACTCTTTTGCAGCTTTTCGGACAGTTCTTCCTGCTGCTCATCTTCATCGGAAAAGCTGTTTTCCCATTCGTCCACCGGCACACACCTCCCTTCAAAAAAATTTTTTTCTTAATTTCCAAAAACAGTTCCGCAAACCGGGGCAGATTTCTCCTATTAGTGAGGGAGTAATCTTATTTTTGCCTTTTGGATTACTTTTGTATCGGGGAGGCCAGTTTCTGCGGCAATCGCTCACCCGGAGCGGCCCCTAATAATGCGGACAGCAGATTTTCTCGCATCTGATTACAGAGGCATGGAACTGCTAATAGCATTATATCGGCTTTTTCTCCCAATTCAAGAGAAATCCCGGGATAAATCCCTCAAAACGTCTATACAGCCCGAAAAAGGCCCGATTTCGCCCCGAAAACCTGCAGTTTCCGGAGTGGTCAGGCCTTATTTATATTCCAACAATACCGGTTTCGGGGACCGGAGAAAGGAGGTGCGGCATGCCGCGCATGCCAAAGTATCTCAAGGAAGAGTGGGCATTCTTCCTTGATGAACGCGGCCGGAAGAAATACTGCGAGTTCTGCAAAAACTGCGAGCGGGACTGCAAACAAAGCTTCCGTGCCACCGTAATCTACTGCCCGAAATACCTATCAAAAAGAAGGAGGAACAAGAATGAACCACGAAGAACCACATCGGAATGACAGTCCCCCGGTCATTCCGGAAGAAGGAATCAATGAGGGGATGTCGCCGGCGGAAACAACTGGTACGCCGCTGGATGAATCATCCGGGTTTACGGCACAGGACGTCCGGGATGTGCTGGCCAGGACAACGAAAGGCTTTGTCAAACAGACGATGGCCAACTGTCAGATCGCGCTCTGCCTGGATCCGGATATCGGCGGAAAGCTGCGCCGGAACCTGCTCACCGGACGGATCGATATCGTCGGCAAGGTTCCCTGGAACAGGGATCCGGATCCGGCCATCACCGACACGGACCTGCATGAGATCGAAAGCCGCTTTGAGCTGCAGTATGAACTGACGCCGGGAAAGAAGGTCCAGAACACGATCGACGTGGTCGCAAACCAGAACCGCTACCATCCGATCCTTGACAAGCTGCGGTCCTTTGTCTGGGACGGCAAGCCCCGTGTCCGAACCATGCTTCACCATTTTCTGGGAGCGGAGAACAGCGAATACACGGAAGAGGTGACGCTGCTGCTCATGCGGGCTGCCATCCGGCGGCTGGAAGAGCCGGGCTGCAAATTCGATCAGATGGTCTGCTTTATCGGCGATCAGGGAGCGGGGAAATCCACTTTCTTTCGCTTCCTGGCACTGGAGGACGACTGGTTTTCGGATGATCTGAAAGACCTGCACGACAACAAGGTCTACGAAAAGCTGCAGGGGCACTGGATCATTGAGATGTCGGAGATGCTGACGCTGGCCAATGCCAAAAGCATTGAAGAGATCAAATCCTTCCTGAGCCGTCAGAAAGAGACACACCGGGTCGCCTATGACAAGTATCCGCAGGACCGGAGGCGGAAATGCGTCTTTGTCGGCACCACGAACAGTATGGAATTCCTGCCGTTAGACCGGAGCGGGAACCGCCGCTTCATCCCCGTGGCGATCGATCCGGAGCAGGCGGAGGTGCACATCCTGGACAATGAGGAGGCGTCCCGGGAGTACATTCGACAGGCCTGGGCCGAGATGATGCAGATCTATGAACAGGATAAAGACCGGCCGCTCTGTCTGTCGAAGCGAATGGAGAAACAGCTGAAGGAATTGCAGCTGCAGTTCATGCCGGAAGACAGCAAGGCTGGGGTCATCCGTCACTGGATGGAAAAGGAAGCCCCGGAATATATCTGCGGCCTGATGGTCTGGCGGGAAGCACTGGGAGAAACCGGACAGCCGAAGTCCTACGAGCAGAAAGAAATCAGCGAGATCATCCGCCACACGCCCGGATGGACGCCAGTCAGCAGTCATCGTTTCGGGAAGGAGTACGGGATCCAGCGCGCCTACAAGAACCCGAACGGAGGCTTCATCACGATCAGCGAGGAGGACATCCAAGAGATGCCCTTCAATTTCGGCTAAGACCGTTTACAGTTTACACTGGATTTCCAGCTGAAGTGTAAACGGTAAACAGACTGCCTGCATTCCTTTTGAGGCAGTACAGAGGTATGAGCGCCTCCTTTTAAAGGACGGCGCTCATCTGCGTTTTAGAGGAAACATCTGATCAGAGTTTTAGAACAGCAAGCAGGGAACTTGTGCGGCAAGTTCCCAATCGCTCCTGTACGGAGACGGCTTTAGGGAGTGCCCTAAAACCCCGTCGGAACAATCGAAGCACTGAATCCCGTTTACAGAAACTCTTGTAAAC
>JAEEUR010000137.1 GCA_016290595.1 Lachnospiraceae bacterium
CCTGTTTGCGGTGGCAGCAACAGAACTGATGAAGGTCATGGAGAAAAAATACAGCCTTACGGAAAGCAAACTGTATAAGCTCTTTATGATCGCAAACTGGGGTGGGATCCTGTACTTTGCCTTTATTCATATCGGAATTTGTATGCTGCCAGTCGTGTTCAATGCGGGAATGGAAGCAACCGGCAGTCTGCAGACATCGATAGACATGGTCCTCCGTGTGTTGAAAAGCATTGCGGTACCGCTGGGGCTTGGCTTTGTGATCTGCGATGTGTTCGCAGCTATCGCATGGATCGGATTAGTCATCAAGGGAAAACTACCGGTCGGGAAGATCGCCCTGATCTGCAACCCGGTCATTATCTCGCTTCTCGGGCAGTTGATGAATTATATCGCGGAAGGCCTGGACTCTGGTTTCGAATCTTTCGGGTGGCTGCTGATGTATCTCGTATGCGCATTGAAGCTGGTCGATGAAACTGAAAAGGTTTGATACGGAGGAAGGTCGCATGAGAATCCTGGTTATCGGTGTCGGAGTGATCGGCTCGAATCTGGCTGCTGACCTATTCGCCTCCGGGAGAGATGTTACTATCCTGGCGCGGGGCGAATGGGCGGATACACTGGAAAAGAACGGTCTGGTCATTGATCCGATCTTCGCTCCGCGTAAGAAGAAATACCGGATCCCGGTCATCCGGGAACTGAAGACAGATGATATTTACGATGTGATCTTCGTCGTGATGCGGTATACGCAGCTGGAAAGCGTCCTTCCTGATCTTTCGGCCAACGGCTCGAAAAACATCGTCTTTGTCGGGAACAACCTCTCTCCTGAGGCCTGCGTCGGGAAGCTTCCCGGCAAAAAAGTGCTGTTCGGCTTCAGCATGGCAGCCGGGCACAGAGAGAAAGACAGGGTCGTTTCCATATCCCTCCATAAGATCACGATAGGACAGCTTAAAGGTGCACGCTCCAATGAACGGCTGATCCGGGAGATCTTTGCGGGGACAAAGGTGAAAGCAGCCTATCAGCCGAACATGGGAGACTATCTCCTGTGCCATGCGGCTTTCGTGACTCCGGTCGCCTTTGCCTGCTATTACTGTGACGGAGACCTGAAACGGATCAAAAACGACAAGGCCTATCTGAACCGGATCATCGACGCCAATATTGAAGGATATACGGCTATCGAAAATGCGGGACATCAGATCCTTCCCGATCCGGACAAGGATTACCGCAGCAGGAAGTACAGACGCACGTGCTATACGGTTTATAAGATCATGTGCGCTACTGTTATCGGAAAGATCTGCGCGTCTGACCATGCTCTGAACGCAGCGGAAGAAATGTCGGCGCTGAATGTAGGCCTGAAGAAGTTTTTCGAGGCACATCGGGCTGTTTGCCCGAATTACCGGAAGCTTGAGAAGGATGCCGCAAAATACATCTGAGGGATACCGGAGGATGCACAGATCCGGTCCGAACGCGATAAGCGATAAGATCTTTGCGGCCCGCGTCAAGTTTGCGAAGGAGCAAGCGGTTATGAAGAAATATGAGCCCAAACAAATGGCGGCATCGAGCCGTTACCGGAATTATTTCCCGACTCTGCCGACAGAGATCCGGCAGGATGTTTACGGCAGAATGAACGAGCTGCTGACGGAAGAAAAGGAATACTGCGACAAAGGAAACTACGCGCATATGACCCAGATCCTGACCTCCATTGCCCTGTATGAAGTCCTCCAGAAACACGGTTATTCCGAGGAAGAAGCATACAGGATCGTATCCGAGGAGATGTGGAAGTTTCTCGATCCATCCGGGATGCAGAAGCTGGCCGGGAAAAGCTTTTTCCTGCCGTTGATGAAAAAGATCGTTCCTTTCGGATTCAAAAAAGGCTCCGGCTATGGCTGGCGCTACACCTGGCACAAGGATGATCCGAAGGATGAATTCCGTTTTGAGTGCAACGAATGCATTTACGCAAAGATCCTCGGGAAAAGGAATCTGATGAAGCTCGGAGCCATGTGCTGCCATGCGGATATCATTAACTACGGAAATCTCCCGTACACCGACTTCATTCGCACCGAGACGCTCTGCCAGGGCGGCGATTTATGCGATTTCAGATTCGTCCGCCACAAGACGGATGCGGGGGACGGCTGGGAAAGAAATAAAAGCATATGAGTAAGTTTGAAGGCGTTGCCGATACCCTGTACATCCCTCTGACGGCGCGGATCTATGTATCCGAGCACTTCCTTGATTATTTCAGGGATGACAAGGCTGTGTCGCTGAATAGTGAGATGCCCTACGAGGAGATCGCTTCAAAGTCCGGGGAGTACTTGCAGATGGCCGGAGCCTGCTGTTTCTACAACACGGACCGGATGATAAAGCATTTATTGATCAGCATCCGAAATGCAATATCGTTAATGTAAGAACGTGCTGTGACCGGCGGTATTTTGATGACAGACAAGAATTACCTTAGGAAGTTTCCCTGAGGCTGATGGAGAAAAAACAAGCGTTATGGCTGTAAAAATAATCATAGAAGGAATATTGCTGGGCGCTCTGTTGGTACTTTTCTGCGCTGCCGGCATCCGTAACGGTGCGGTCAATATGGTGTTCCTGTATCATCAGGATGTTCAGGACAGGTGCGTGAAAAACGGTCTGATCACCCGGGTAAAAATCGGAAAGAACAGAAAGCTTTTCAAGGGCGTGGGCATACCGATTTACTTTGTCTTTGTTCTCGTAAGCACGTATGCCGTCAATGGAGCCAGAGGTTTCTTTGAAGGTTTCTGGCAGATGTTCGCGATCCTCTCTATCGTGAATCTGATCGACCGGCTGCTGATCGACGAGTACTGGGTCGGACACACGAAAGCCTGGGAGATCCCCGGTACGGAGGATATGAAACCGTATATCAACAAGAAAGACAAACTCGGCAAATGGCTTACGGGGACGGCAGGATT
>JAEEUR010000054.1 GCA_016290595.1 Lachnospiraceae bacterium
GCTGATCCGAATCTGGGACAAACTGGTGAAGATGAAGATCGTGAGGATCGAACTCAGGAGGTAAGGCTATGACGAGAAAAGAGAAGATCCGGAACGCGTACAAGCTGACCGGAGACAACGCCAGCTTCTATGACGGTATGATGACTTATTCCACTTTCTTCGGCAAAGCGATCTGCCGCCTGGTCTGGAACATGGATCGGGAGAAGAACCTTCGCTATATCGAGCAGGCGCTGGCCGGCGTCCCGGAAGATTTTGACGGAAAACTGCTGGAAGTGCCTGTCGGGACCGGCGTTCTGACCATGCCGGTGTATAAGGAACTGCCGAACGCGGACATTACCTGTCTGGACTATTCCTCGGATATGATGAAAGCAGCTCAGAAGAAGGCCGAAGCGGCAGGGATCCATAATATCAGTTTCCGGCAGGGGGACGTTGGCGCGCTTCCGTTCGGGGATGAAAGCTTTGACGTCGTGCTTTCCCTGAACGGGTTCCATGCCTTCCCGGACAAGGAGGCCGCCTACCGCGAGACCTTCCGCGTCCTGAAGCCGGGCGGCACTTTCTGCGGCTGCTTTTACGTCGAAGGCGGCTGCCGCCGGACCGACTGGTTCATCAGAAAACTGTACGTGAAGAAAGGCTTCTTCACCCCGCCTTTCGAGACGGAAGAGAGCCTGAAGGAGCGCCTGTCCGGAATATATGAAGACGTCCGGGTGACTTCGGTCGAAGGCATCGGCTGTTTTCAGTGCCGAAAAGCATAAAAGGGAGGAAATGAGAGATGACGTGGTGGGTCATTTTACTGGAAGCGCTGGCGTTCGCCGCGATCTTTACGGCGGTCGTTTTTCTGACGTACCGGGGCGATAAAAAGTACAGCGCCGCCGGGATCCATAACTATCCGCCGGATATTCAGGAGGAATATTTCAAAACGCATGAACGCGTTAACGTTTCCGCGGGATCCAAAAGCGTGATCCTTGCCAAGAGCTTCGGCATCCTGCTGTTCACGGGGATCCTGCTGGTCTGCGCCCTCCTTGCCGGAGCCGGGACCTTCCGGCAGGGTTTTTTCCTGGCATTCGGCCTGATGGCCTGGATCGGTGCTTACGACACCTTCTTTATGGACTGGGTGCTGTTCGCGAACCTGCCCATGTTCCGCCTGCAGGGCACCGAGCACATGGACGAGGCCTATCATCAGAAATGGTTCCACTTAAAAGGCATGCTTTTCCCCGGCCTCGTCTTTGCCCTGATCCCGGCAGCCCTGGTAGGCCTGCTGGTTGCGGCTATCCGTTAGGAGGACGTTATGGCAAGAAAAGATACGGAAAACCAGAAGAGATCCATGAGCAAACTGTTCCGCGGCAGGGCGATCTTCAAGCCTTTAAATACCGGCCGGATCGATGAGCACGTTGCCTGCGTGCGCGAGTGGGTCGCCAATATCTTTTTCTACACGAAAAACGGCACGACGGTCATGATCGACGCCGGCTACAACTATGAGCGGCTGCAGGAAAAAATGGGCTGGCTGGACGTCGATCCGGCTTCGATCCGGCATATCTTCATCACGCATCAGGATACGGACCACGTCGGCGCACTGGAGAAAGACAGTGAACAGCTGTTTAAAAGCGCTACGGTATACATCGGGGAGATCGAAAACCGGTATCTCACCGGTGAAGTCAGACGAAAGGTCATCCACGGCCTGTACAAACTGCCCCTTGTTAAAACAGACAATCGGAAGATCCTCCTGAAGGAGGGAGAGATCGTTCGGATAGGCGATATCAGAATCGAATGCCTTCTGGTCCCCGGCCACACCTGGGGCCACATGGTCTATCTGATCGACGACGAATACCTTTTTACAGGCGATACGATCTGGTTCGGCGCGGACGGCGGCTACAGTTTCTTAAGTACGCTGGCAGAGGATAACAGGCTGGCCGTGCGGTCGCTGGAGAAACTGGAACAGAACCTGCGGGCCCGGAAGAATAAATTTAAGATCATTACCGGCCATACCGGCTGGACGGATGATCTGGACTTCGCTTTTTCCCACAGGACAGAGCTCTGCAAGCCATTTACAAAGAAATATACCGACCCCTCCGCGCCGTACGACGGCTACGTGGAGGACGATGATACGGAAGAAGGCGCTCGGAACAAAGCGCTCGGAAAGGTGAAAACCATATGAAGCCAGATTACAAAAACTGGGTCCCGAAAAGCATGGTGGCCGGCCTGGCCGGCGGGACCGTACTCGTTTTCCTGCTGTTCTTCCTGCTTGGCGCGACCGGGCTCATTCTGCACGGAACGCCGCGCCTGATCTGCGGGATCGTTTTCGGACTCGGAACGCTGATACTGCTGTTCTTTACCATCTGGATGACGGCCCTGCACCGGACGTTTGACTACAACGGCAAGCGAAAACTGGCTGAGACGATCATCGACGGGATCGCGGAAAAGGTGTCGGTCCCGGACGGCGGCACCGGCCTGGACGTCGGCTGCGGCAGCGGAGCCCTGACCATCGCCTGCGCGAAGCGGAATCCGAAGGCCGCCATGGTCGGCTGCGATATCTGGTCCGGCGGTTATAAGGGCGTTTATACCAAGGAACTCTGCAAGACAAATGCCGAAGCAGAGGGTGTCGCCAACGTCTCCTTCGAAGAAGGCAACGCCATTCATCTGCCCTTTGCGGATGAAAGCTTCGATGCCGTGACCAGCAACTACGTTTATCACAACGTTGCCGGACAGGATAAGCAGAAGCTTCTGATGGAAACGCTGCGCGTCCTGAAAAAGGGCGGGACTTTTGCGATCCACGACCTGATGAGCAAAGCCCGCTACGGAGACATGGACGTCTTTATGCAAAAGCTGAGAGACGAGGGTTATGCGGACGTCCGGCTGATCGATACCACCGACGGAACTTTCATGGGTAAGAAAGAAGCCGGATGGCTCGGCCTCGGCGGATCCGCGCTTCTTACCGGCAAAAAGTGAGGCGTGTATGCTGCTGACATTATTGCTCTCTCTGGTCCTGATCCTCGCGCTCTGCCTGCTGCTTTACGCGGCGGTCACGCTGATTCAGAATAAAAAACTCTTTACGACCGCGCCGAAGGATATCCAGGCGGCCGCGCTGGAGCATCCGGAGCGCTTCCGCGGGGCTCACGCGCTGGGGTGGAAGCTGGCCGTCATCAGCATCCTGCTGATGATCGGCGCCTTCCTGTACGGCGGCTGGGACGGGATCAAGAATGGTTTTACCTTCTGGCAGTTCTTCCTCCGCTTCCTTGTCATGCTTTACCTCTGGAAGGCCTTTGATATCATCTGCCTGGACTGGCTGCTGCTGACAAAGTCGCATTTCTTCCAGCATTATTATCCCGAAACGGAAGGCTGCGAGGGCTATCATCAGTTCGGCTTCAACCGGAAGGAGCAGATCACCCGCATCGCGCTTTTTCCGTTCGTGGCGGCCCTGATGGCGGGCGTCGCGGTCCTGATACAGAAAGGAGGCTGATCATGCAATTTGATGAGATGGGTAATTTGAGCGACAAGACACTGATGCTGCTGCCGGGGACGGCCTGCGACTATCAGACGAATTTTGCGGCCGTACTGGACCGGCTCGGGGAGAAATATCACCTGATCTGCGTCAACTACGACGGCTTTGACGGGAGCGGCTCGGTCTTTCCGGACATGCTCACGGTCACGGAAAAGATCGAAAACTATATCCGGGAGCATTTTGACGGCAGGATCGACGGAGCGATCGGGTCGTCTCTGGGCAGCAGCTTTGTCGGGCAGCTGATCCAGCGGGAGAATATCCACCTGGATCACGGCATCTTCGGGAGCCCGGACCTGGACCAGAGCGGGAAATTCTCCGCTTGGCTGCAGTCCAAGCTCGTAGTGCCGCTCCTGACCAGCTTCACGAAGAATGAAAAGAAGATGGCGAAGTCCAAAGAGAAACTGAAGGCTGCCTTTGAGATGGACGACGAAACGGCGGAAAACTTCATCGGCTGCTTCGCGAAGTTCGACCCCGTCTCCATCAAAAACGAATACTACACCGACCTTCTGACATGGCTCCGCGATGATATCCACGTGGAGCACACGAAGGCGCACTTCATCTATGCGAAGAAGATGGGAGAGAAGTACCTGAAGCGCTATCAAAAGTATTTCCGCGATCCGGATATCCGCGCTTTCGACATGCAGCATGAACAGTGGCTCTTCGGCGGGGAGAAGTACACCGCCCCGGTGCTTAAGGCCATCGACGAATTCATGGAGATGCCGGTATGAGATACGCGGGGATGCCCCTGGGGATGTGGGCGCTGTTTAAGAAATCGTTCAGGGAGAAGCTGGCTGCCGTTCTCGGATACGAACGGGAAGAGGCGGACCAGATCACGGCTGCGGCCAAAGCGAAATACAAAGAAATCATACGCCGGCTGCCTGAGTTTGAGAGGGCGGACCGTTTCAAAATGAATATCGTGAACTGCGCGATGCTGGCCTCGTTTCTTCTCAGTATGAAGACCCGGCCGGACGTGGGAAAGGCGACGGAATACTACGCGCGGGCCATGATGACAAAGCCCATGAAGTGGTTCTGTCGCCTGGGCGGAAAGCGGAAATTCAGCGAAAAAGATATCCGGGGGATGAAGGCGACGGCGGCGTTAAACGCGGCGGACCGCAATCCCTATTCCTGGAACATGGAATTCCTGCCCTATGCGGACGGAAGCGGATACGAGGCGCGCTTTTCCCGCTGCGGCATCTGCGTGCTGATGAAGGAACTCGGCCTCTTTGAACTGGTCCCCGCCATGTGCCGTCTGGATTACACGATGAGCGAGGCGGGCGGGACGACCGGTTTCGTACGCGAATATACCCTGGCGTCCGGCGGCCCGTACTGCGACTGCGGTTATAAAAAGAAAAGCCTGCAAAGTGCTGGAAAGGACGGAAGCAAAGCATGAAAACGGCTGAAGAAATTATGAAAAAGAAGCTTCTTTACAGGACGGAAATGGACCGGTTCCTGCCGGAAGATGAAAGCGAAGCGCTCTGGCGGAAGGCCACGGAAAAGCTGGACGAACTGCTGAAGGCACATGCGTCGCTGCCGAAGGGCGTGCACATGCATACGGACAGCCGGATCTTCCCGGCGGCGGCCGTTTATCTGACGGTAAAGGACGCGGCCGGGCCGGAAAAGGCGTACTCGGTCATCGAGAATGCCGCCGCTCAGGGCTGTGCGAAAGTAGAGAAGAAATTGCAGAAGCTGATGAAGCTCCCGGGGATGAAGAGCCTTTTCGTCAAGGTCTGGGATCCGATGGTCAGAAAGATCTTCGGGCCCGGAAACGGTTTTCAGAACGTGTTCTACCCGAAAAAGAAAGGCGAATACCGGATGGACGTCACCGCCTGTCCGTACTGCTGCTACTTCACCGAATGCGGCTGCCCGGAACTCACGAAGATCTTCTGTGAAAACGATGAGCGCTGCTACGGGAACCTGCCGGGGCTGAAATTCGAGCGCATGGGGACCCTCGGAAAAGGGGCGGAGCGCTGCGACTTCTGCCTGAAGAAGGTGTAATTAAGACAATTTAAACTTCGCTCTCCTGCGAAGTTTTATAAAGACAAACGGTTAGCCGCAGCTAACCGTGCCCGCACCGCGGGAAGAAGACAAACGACGTTCTTTCACCAAATCAACGACAGGGAGGTATTTACATGAAAGAAAAGAAACAAAGCGACGTTGCCGTGCTGCTGAATTATGCCGGCAATTATAAGGGGTTGACCTTTCTCGGCCTCGGACTTTCCGCCGTTGCCATGATCCTCGGGATGGCCCCCTACGTCTGCATCTGGCTGGTGGCACGGGATCTGATCGCCGTGGCACCCGACTGGACACGGGCTGCTG
Organism: Lachnospiraceae bacterium; assembly: GCA_016290595.1. Taxonomy (GTDB): domain Bacteria; phylum Bacillota; class Clostridia; order Lachnospirales; family Lachnospiraceae; genus UBA6987. The sequence goes on from JAEEUR010000054.1 coordinate 5,813, forward strand.
GTATCGCCCGCTACGGCTGGATGGCCTTCGGCTTTGCCGTGGCCGGGATCGCGGTCTATTTCGCGGCCCTGATGTGCACGCATCTGGCGGCCTTCCGGACGGCGTCCAACATCCGGAAGCAGGGCATGGCGCATCTGATGAAGACGCCGCTGGGCTTCTTCGATTCCAATGCTTCCGGGCTTCTGCGCAACCGTCTGGACGGCGCTGCCTCCGAGACGGAGACGCTGCTCGCGCACAACCTCGCGGACATCGTGGGAAGCATCACCATGGTGCTTACGATGATCGTCCTGATGTTTGTCTTCGACTGGCGGATGGGCGCCGCCTGCCTGCTGGCGGCGGTCCTTTCCGGCGCCATGATGTTCACCATGATGGGCGGGAAGAATGCGAAGCTCATGATGGAATATCAGACGGCGCAGGACGGGATGAGCAAGGCGGGCACCGAATACGTGCGCGGCATTCCGGTCGTCAAGGTCTTTCAGCAGACGGTCTACTCGTTCCGCGCTTTCAAGCGGGCCATTGAGGATTACAGCGCCAAGGCGGAGCATTATCAGGGCGATATCTGCCGTCTGCCGCAGGCCGTCAATCTGACCGCCACGGAAGGAACCTTTATCTTCCTGGTGCCGGCGGCGCTGCTGATAGCGCCCGGAGCCCTGCGGTCCGGGAATTTCGCGGGCTTTGTCACGAACTTTGCCTTCTATGCGGTATTCTCCGCCATCATTTCCACGGCGCTCGCCAAGATCATGTTTGCCAGCGCGGGGATGATGCTGGCGAGCACGGCGCTGGCCCGCATCGCGCAGGTGATGAACGCGCCGACGCTTACGGTCACGAAAACGCCGCAGACGCCGAAGGACAACAGCGTGGAGTTTCAGGACGTCAGCTTTACCTATGACGGCGCGGAGCATCCCGCCCTGGACCACGTGTCTTTCCGGGTGGCGCCGGAACAGACCGCAGCGCTGGTCGGGCCGTCCGGCGGCGGCAAAACGACGGCCGCCAGCCTGATCCCGCGCTTCTGGGACGTGAGCTCGGGTACGGTCCGGGTCGGCGGCGTGGACGTGCGCGAGACGGATCCGCACGTGCTGATGGACCAGGTGGCGTTCGTGTTCCAGAACACGCATCTTTTCAAGGCGAGCATTCTGGAGAACGTCCGCGCGGCCAGGCCGGATGCGTCCCGCGAGGCGGTGCAGGCCGCGCTTTCCGCCGCCCAGTGCGATGATATCCTCGCGAAGCTCCCGGACGGCATGGATACCGTCATCGGAACGCAGGGGACGTATCTTTCCGGCGGCGAGCAGCAGCGCGTGGCGCTGGCGCGGGCGATTCTGAAGGACGCGCCGATCGTCGTGCTGGATGAGGCCACGGCCTTTGCGGACCCGGAGAACGAAGCTCTGATCCAGAAGGCCTTCGCGGCGCTGACCAAGGACCGCACGGTCATCATGATCGCGCACCGGCTGTCCACGGTCATCGGGGCGGATAAGATCATCGTACTGGATGACGGCCGGGTGGAAGAAGAGGGCACGCATGCGGAACTGGTGCGGGCCGGCGGCCTGTATTCCCGCATGTGGACCGATTATCAGCAGGCCGTGAAATGGAAGATAGCCCAGGGAGACGCCGGGAAGAAGGAGGTGCGGTAATGTTCGGAAAAGAGTTTCAGAGAAAATATGCCCTGACGGATCAGGGTGTGAAAAACGCGAAGAAGGGGACCTTCTGGACGGTCGTCGTGAACCTTCTCGTTATGGCCGGCATGGGCATCCTCTACCTGCTGATGAGTAAATATATGAAGACGCTCACGGACGGCGCGGCGCTCCCGAACGCCCTTGTTTTTCTCCTGCTGGTGCTGGCTTTTGTCGTGCTGTCCCTCGTCACGCATCTGCAGCAGTACACGGCGACCTACGGCCTCGTCTACGGAGAAGTGAAAAACGTGCGCATCAGTCTGGCGGAGCGGCTCCGGAAGCTCCCGCTCGGCTACTTCGGAAAGCGGGATCTGGCAGATCTGACGGAGACGATCATGGGCGACGTCAACCGTCTGGAGCACGTCTGGTCCCACTGCCTGGGCTATCTTTACGGCTCCTACATATCCACGGCCGTCATTGCGGTCTTCGTGTTTATCTATGACTGGCGGATGGCGCTGGCCTGCCTGTGGGGCGTTCCGGTGGCGTTCGGCCTGCTTTTCGGCAGCCGGAAGCTCGCAAAGCGCCAGTCCGAGATCACCAAGGCGGCAGGCGTCCAGGTCGCGGACGGCATCCAGGAGACGCTGGAAAATATCCGGGAGATCCGGGCGACCAATCAGGAGGAGCGCTTCCTGCAGACCTTGAACGGGAAGATCGACTATCACGAAAAAACGATGCGGATGGGCGAGCTTTCCACCGGAATCTTCGTCAATGCGGCCAGCGTCATCATGCGGCTGGGCGTTGCGACGACGATCCTGACCGGCACGAAGCTGATCCTTTCCGGGAAGATCGAATTTATGCCGCTGTTCGCGTTCCTGATGGTGATCACGCGCATTTACGCGCCCTTTGACCAGGCGCTGGCGCTGATCGCGGAGATGTTCATGTCGCAGATATCCGCGGGACGGATCACGGAGATCTACGAGTCGAAGACGGCGGAAGGGGCGGATGCTTTTGCGCCGGACGGCCATGATATCGTGTTCGACAAGGTCGGCTTTGCCTACGACAACGAGCAGGTGCTGAAGGGCGTCAGCTTTACCGCGAAGGAAGGGGAGGTCACGGCGCTGGTCGGGCCTTCCGGCTCGGGCAAGAGCACCTGCGCGAGACTCGCCGCCAGGCTGTGGGACGTCTCCGAAGGCAGCATCCGGGTCGGCGGTACGGACGTTCAGGCGGTCGATCCGGAAGTCCTGCTGACGGACTATTCCATGGTCTTCCAGGACGTGGTCCTTTTTGACGATACGGTGATGGAAAATATCCGCCTCGGCAAACACGGGGCGACGGATGAGGAGGTCCTTGCAGCAGCGGCGGCTGCGAACTGCGACGAATTCGTGGAGAAGCTGCCGCAGGGCTATGCGACGCCGATCGGCGAGAACGGCGCGAAGCTTTCCGGCGGCGAGCGGCAGCGGATCTCCATCGCGCGGGCGCTTTTAAAGAACGCCCCCATCGTTCTGCTGGACGAAGCGACGGCTTCCCTTGACGTAGAGAACGAGACCAAGGTGCAGGGCGCGCTGTCGCGGCTGCTGGCCGGCAGGACCGTGCTGGTCATCGCCCACCGGATGCGGACGGTAGAGGCGGCGGATAAGATCGTCGTGCTTGAGGACGGCATGGTGGCGGAAGAGGGCAGCCCGGGCGAGCTGCTGGCGAAAGAAGACGGCATCTTCCGGCGCATGACGCAGCTTCAGAGCGCGAGCGCGGGCTGGAGCATCTGATATTCGATACAGCCCGGGGGGAAACCATTCCCCGGGTTGTTAAATTTTAAAAAAAACGCTTGACAGGTAAGCTGCGGCTAACTATAATGAATGACGGTTAGGTGTTGCTAACCGCGGTTTTTTTCACGCGCAGTTAGTGAAGGCTAATCAATATTGACAGGAGAGAGATTCATGATGCCTCTGAACTTTGCAGAAGTCGGTACGCCGCAGATCATCAAAAGGATCGGCGGGAATCCGGAGGTCAAAAAACATCTGGAAGACCTCGGCTTCCATATCGGCGGAGAGATCCGCGTCGTAAACACGATCGGCGGAAATCTCATCGTGAACGTGAAGGAATGCCGTGTTGCCGTAAGCCGCGAGCTGGCAAATAAAATCATGATATGAAGAGGAGGAAGCTGCATTGAAAACCTTAAGAGATGCCAAAATCGGAGAAACCGTCACGGTCGCAAAGATCCATGGGGAAGGCGCCGTGAAGCGCCGGATCATGGACATGGGCATTACGAAGAACGTGGCGATCTACGTCCGCAAGGTCGCGCCGCTCGGAGATCCCCTGGAGCTCACCGTCCGCGGCTATGAGCTGAGCCTGCGGAAGGCGGATGCGGAAATGATCGAGATCAGATAATTTTTTTCAGCCGCGGTTAGCCTTCGCTAATCGCTCAAAGCGAAACTGTAAGCAGAAAGGAAGAAGAAAATATGTCTTTGAAAATTGCTCTTGCGGGAAACCCCAACAGCGGAAAAACGACGCTTTTCAACGCGCTGACCGGTTCGACCCAGTTCGTCGGCAACTGGCCGGGCGTTACGGTGGAGAAGAAGGAAGGCAAGCTCAAAAAGTACGATGACGTCATCGTCACGGACCTGCCGGGCATCTACTCCCTGTCGCCCTATACGCTGGAGGAGGTCGTGGCCCGGAATTACCTGATCGGCGAGCGGCCTGACGCCATCCTGAATATCGTGGACGGCTCCAACCTGGAGCGCAACCTGTACTTAACGACCCAGCTCACCGAGCTCGGCATTCCCGTGGTCGTGGCCATCAACATGATGGACGTGGTCAAAAAGAACGGCGATAAGATCGATACGGTGCAGCTGAGCAAACAGCTCGGCTGTAAGATCGTGGAGATCTCGGCGCTGAAGGGCACCGGCGTCCAGGAAGCGGCTGAAGCGGCCGTTCAGGCGGCCAAAAACGGCAAGACCGTTCCGATGCACAGCTTCTCCGGTCCGGTGGAGCACGCGCTGGCGCATATCGAGGAGCACGCGGTATCGAATCTGCCGGAAGAGCAGCAGCGCTGGTACGCCGTCAAGCTCTTCGAACGCGACTCGAAGGCTCTGGAGCAGCTGCAGCTTAGCGAATCCGTGAAGAAAGACGTGGAGCAGCACATCGCCGACGTCGAGAAGGAAATGGACGACGACGCGGAGTCCATCATCACCAATGAACGCTACATCTGGATCGGCAGCATCATCCAGTCTTCGTATAAGAAAAAAACGGTCGGAAAAATGACGACCTCCGACAAGATCGATAAGATCGTTACCAACCGCTGGCTGGCCCTGCCGATCTTCGCGGTGGTCATGTTCCTGGTCTATGCCATCGCCATGGGCAAGTCCATTGCGGACGGCGGCATCGCCATCGGCACCTTCCTCACTGACTGGACCAACGACGTGTTCGGCGAGGCCTGGCTGATCCAAGGCTCCCGCGCGCTGCTGGAGAGCTGGGGCGCGGCGCCCTGGCTGGTGGGCCTCATCTCCGACGGTATCATCGCCGGCGTCGGCGCGGTGCTCGGCTTCGTGCCGCAGATGCTGGTCCTGTTCCTGATGCTGGCCATCCTGGAAGACTGCGGCTATATGGCGCGCATCGCCTTCATCATGGACCGGATCTTCCGCCGCTTCGGCCTGTCCGGCAAGTCCTTCATCCCGATGCTGGTCGGCACCGGCTGCGGCATCCCCGGTGTTATGGCTTCCCGGACCATTGAGAACGAGCGTGACCGCCGCATGACCATCATGACCACCTGCTTCATGCCCTGCGGCGCCAAGATGCCGATCATCGGCCTCATCGCCGGCGCCTTGTTCGGCGGCTCGTCCTGGGTCGCGACCTCGGCTTACTTTATCGGTGTGGCGGCGATCGTCATCTCCGGCATCATGCTGAAAAAGACCAAACTCTTTGCCGGCGACCCGGCTCCCTTCGTCATGGAGCTGCCGGCGTACCATGCGCCTACGGCCGGGAACGTTCTCCGCGCCATGTGGGAGCGCGGCTGGTCCTTCATCAAGAAGGCCGGCACCATCATCGTGCTGTCCACCATCGTCCTCTGGTTCCTCCAGGGCTTCGGTACGGTCAACGGACGCTTCGGAATGGTCGATGAGCTGTACGAGGATGAGGAGCTCGTCACGGACGAGTATATCCGGCAGGTCGCGGACCGCATGGGGATCGAAACGGATGAGGTCAATCCTTCCGACGATTCCATCCTGGCGGCCGTCGCACAGCCTGTCTCAGTGATCTTTAAGCCTCAGGGCTTCGGTTCCTGGAAGCCCACGGTCGCGACCGTCACCGGCCTGATCGCGAAGGAAAACGTGGTCGGCACCTTCGGCGTTTTGTACAACTATGACGACCAGGACGGCGAGGAAGAACTGGAGGAGAACGGCGACCAGATCTGGGACAACGTCGCCGAAGACTTTAACCGCAACTCCGGCGGACACGGAAAGCTGGCGGCCTTTGCCTTCATGATCTTCAACCTGCTCTGCGCGCCGTGCTTTGCGGCTATGGGCGCCATCAAGCGGGAGATGAACAGTCCCAAGTGGACGGTCTTTGCCATCGGGTACATGTGCATCTTTGCGTATATCGTATCGCTGATCGTTTTCCAGGTCGGCCGGATCTTTGCCGGCGGCGTAAGCGTCCCGGGCCTGATCGTCGCGCTGATCCTTCTGGCCGGTCTCTGCTGGCAGCTGTTCAAGCCGTACAAGGAAAGCACGAAGCTGACCCAGAAGGTATAAAGACCCCGTCCGGGGAGAAAGGAGCTGATGCCGTATGCTGCTCTGGCTTGAAGCAAATCTGGTATCCATTCTGCTTTCCGCGCTGCTTATAGCGGCTGTGGCCCTGATCATACGCGGACTGATCCGCGACAGAAAGGCAGGAAAGCATATCTGCGGCGGATCCTGCGGCGCCTGCGCCTGCAGCGGCGCCTGCGGGGGTGGCTGTCAAGGCTGCCCCATGCAGGGAAGGTGCCACGGAAAATAAAAGAAAACGGACCCACGGATAAGTGGTGTGCTACCCGTCAAGAGGACAGTGAAAAATTAAAAAGTTTCGTACCGCCAGTCGTGTATGCAGCTGGCGGTATTCTTATGCCGCCAAATAGTACTGCTCATGGAACTCGACCGGCGTCATCAAATGCAGATTTCGTTGGATTCGTTCATTGTTATAGTAGCTAATGTAGTCCTCTATAGCAGAGACCAGGTCTTTTCTGGACGTAAATCGTATGCCGTAGTACTTCTCGCGCTTCAAGATGCCCCAAAAGCCCTCCATTGGACCGTTATCAATGCAGTGTGCAACTCGGGACATGCTCTGCTTCATGTGATGTTTCTTCAGTCTTGTGTAGAACTGCCTGCTTGTATATTGGAATCCCCTGTCACTATGAAACAGAGGATGAGCGTCCGGTTCAAGAGCCACTGCAGCATCGAAGGTATTCATAACCAACGGATTGTCATTGCGGTCTCCGATCTGGAAAGCGACAATTCTACGGTCATAAAGATCAAGAATAGCACTCAGGTACACTTTGTGAACCTCTATGCCAATGTGATACTTGAATTCTGTCACGTCAGTAAGCCATTTCTCGTTCGGAGCGTTAGCATGAAAATCCCGGTTCAGGTAATTCTTTGCGATATGTGCCGGATCATTGCTGTTTTTTGTGCAACTCTTAGGTTTCCACTTGATCGTAGACTGGACACGTTCCTTCCGGCAGATACGAAGAATCCGTTTATCATTGACATCAATGTCATGGCAACGTTCCAATTCATCCCGTATCCTGCGATATCCCATATCCGGATGCTCTTCATGGATACCCCTGACCTTTTCCGCTATCTCCTGATTTCGCTTTTCACTGTAACTTAACGGGTTTTTCAGCCAGTGGTAGTAAGCTCCTCGCGATAAGTGTAGGTATTCACAAAGACGTTGTACAGGATAGTGCTTTTCTTCGGACAACTCCTTGATCGCTTGATATTTATAAAGATGGCGAGTTAGAGATAGCGATCTTTCATCTCTAACTCTCTGATTTTTTTTAACAGGTCATTCTCCATCTGAAGGTCTCGGTTCTTGCGCTCCAGTTCAGCAATCTTATCCCGCAGTTCTTCTTCCGGAGTTCTGGCGGGCTGTGTGCCGGCTCGTCGTCCCCGTCGGTCTTCCAAACCGCCAGATCCCATCTTTTCATAGCGAAGCACCCAGTTGCGTACCTGCTGGTACGAACAGTCATACTTCAGCGCCATGGCACCATAGTTCTTATCATTGGCAAGGCAGTCCTGTACAATTTCAAGGCGCTCTTCCGGTGTCGTCTGTCTGGCTTTTCTCATGTAGCTACCTCCGCCGCTTCCACGACATTTGATCTCTCCATGAGTATTATACTTCTTAATCCACGTTTGTAACTGATTTTTTGAGCGAATTCCATATCGGGCTGTTATATCCAGCTGAGACCCTTTTCCGTCAAGATAGTCATTAACAGCACGTAGTTTGAGCTCTTCCGGATAGTATTTGTTGTTCTTTTGGTCAAGCAAACCTGTGGGACCTTCATTGCGATATATATTTACCCACTGTTTGAACGACTTTTTCCCATTATCAGATAGTCCGGCTAACCGCGTTGCTTCATTGAGACCAATTTCATCTTTGAGATAGCTTTCTACCAGCTCGACCTTTAGGGCCGCGTCAATACTGCCTTTCCTTGACATAGAAACACCCCCAAGTAGGTTTTATATTTCAGTGTCCTACTTGGGGGTAGCATATCAAAGACCGGCGGGTCCGTTTTTTATTGCCGCGCCTGCCGGGATCTGAGGCGCTGCTATTAAGCTGTGGGGAAGTTCTTAATTGATTATCGGAACGGCAGATGATATAATCTTTTAAAAGGATCCGTGCCGGCGGCAGGCAGAGGAGGAAAAACCATGCATGAGATACTGAAAGACAAGTCCGTGATCTTTTTTGATATCGGCAACACGCTGGACTATCCGGCTTCCGGAGACTGGATGTTTACGAAAAAGTTTATCGGGCTGGCCGGAGAGAAGCGCCTGATGAGCCTGGCGCCGGAGCAGCTGAACAAGGCGTATATGGCGGGCGTGGATTATCTGCTGAAAAACCATCAGATCCGTGACGAAGCGGAGGAAGAAGCGCAGTTTGCCCGCTTCTACGGGATCGTTTCGGAAGCTCTCGGGCTCGGACTGACGGAAGAAGAGCTGCAGTCGGCT
>JAEEUR010000005.1 GCA_016290595.1 Lachnospiraceae bacterium
GTGGCAAGTAACAACCTCGCGCCGCTGGCAGGCCACTTTATACGCACTTGTGCGTGGCTAGTAGTATTAGGGCTATGCCCGAAAATGAAAAACCACCCGCTAGGCGGGTGGATCATTATTTGTCTGAAAAGCCCGGCAGCAGAGGATCTGCTGATTTCCGCTTGTTTTACAGGCTTTCCTGCTGTGTCAGAGGCGTTGTAAAAACGGTCTGAATGGTTCTTCCGTCGTTTGCCAGGCTCAGTTGGTTCTTTTTGTATTCATCTTTAATCAGAGCGATAAGACTGATGACGTAGGGAGAGAGCGTCTCTTTTTTGCTGTACATGAAAGCATCCTGATAGTATTCTCCGACGTCAAATGAATCCAGATACTCTGCCATGTGGACAGCCCAGACTGTCGGACGCGGCACAAAGGCTATACCCCGTCTTTCTTCAATACAGCGGGGAATGAAGTAGATGGAGTGTTTTTCCTGCGTTAAGAAACGCGGCTTGATGCCCAGACTTTGACAGAGCAGCTGGGTATTGCGATACATATAGCTTCCGGGCGGATGAGAGATAAAGACCTGCTGCTGCAGAACTTCCGGTGTGATGGAATCCGCTTTTAGCAATCCCTTCGGAGCAAAAAGAAGGATCTTGTTGTGTGCCAGAAGGGTTCTTTCATACTCGGGATTTTCAACAGCCTGGCCTGCCATCACAAGGTCATATCCGTCAAAAGAAAAGCCGTTGGCCGGATCCTGTGGCCTTTCATAGAGGACCTGCACGCCGGGATATTTTGATTTATACTGCTCTATGATCCGCATGACGGTCTGACGGTGAAGGCAGAGCCCGATCCGGACGCATTCCTCTCTGACACTGGTTATAACGGCTTCGGTGGTCGAATCCAAAAGCTCCAGGGATTTTTGTACGCCCTGATAAAACATCTCACCTTGAGGGGAAAGCTGAATGCGGTTGGCAGAACGGATGAAAAGGGGAACATTCAGCTCGGACTCCAACCTTTTGATGCACTGAGATATATTGGAAGGCGGTACAAAAAAAGTCTGTGCCGTTTTTGAAAAATTCAGGGTGGAAGCCGCATGACAAAAATATTTTAACTGAAGAAGATCCATTTTCCCAAGCTCCCGCGATAAGCCGATAACCGATGTCACTATATGTGAGTTTAACTATAACTGTAAAGTGATAGACAGAGTATATCATTTCATTCTTTAAAAAGCAAGCCGCTTTTATTATTATAAAAATAACTGTACAGGCTGTGTTAAGAAATATAATAAAGGTGTTAGCGGCTCATATGAGAGTTGCTCGTGATAACAAATATTTAAGGAGGAAAGACCAAACATGAAGAAATTGCTTCCCTTGTTCCTGGCTATGTTCATGATCATAGCGCTTGCTGCCTGCGGTGAAAACAAACCGGACGATACTACCGCCGAACAGCGTACGGCCGCAGATCTGACTAACTTTTACAGTCAGCCGGCAGAAACAGCAAGTCCCACAGCCACCTTCAAGAAGGAGATCACCGTAGCGCACTGGCAGGCGATCGATTCTATCGATCCGTGCCTGAAGAACGGCAACGCCGCCGAATGCGTTTATAAGATGATCCACGGTCAGCTGGTAAACTATGACTGGATATCAGGAATACAGACCCCTGATCTGGCACTGTCCTGGGAAATTGAAAATGCGGCCAGCTACGTATTCCATCTGCGCCAGGGCGTGAAGTTCCACAACGGCGAAGAAATGAAGGCGGATGACGTCGTTTATTCCTTCGTGGAGCGGCCTGCCGCCGTTCAGGGCACTACCGGCACGGCTGTCTGGAACGAGATCGAGAAAGTCGAAGTGATCGACGACTATACGGTCCGCTTCATCCTCAAGGACAATGATGCCGACTTCATGAACCGCATCTATCTGGGCTACTATCCCGTCTTGAACCGTAAAGCCTGCGAAGCCGATGCCGAAAAGGGCTACTACATTGGTACCGGCGGCTGGAAGATCGAAGAATTCAAGCCCAATGACAGAGTGGTTTTCACCCGTTTTGACGATTCCTGGGTATGGAAAGAAAACGGCATGACCCCTACTGAAAAGGTGACGATGCGTTTCATCGAAGAGAGCACGACCTATGCGATCGCTCTGCAGAACAAGGAGATCGCGGCGGCTTCCCAGATCGCATCCGTTGATCTGGCAGCCATTGAAGCATCCGGCGCCCACACGGTAACGTATGAGGCAGAAAGCCTGTATTACATGATCTTCAACATGGCGAACGGAAAATTTGCCAACAGCGAAGATCTGCGCAAGGCCGTTGCCTATGCGATCAACTATGAAGAACTCATCGATTACGCGACTGAAGGCCTCGGCTCCCGTGCTTATTCCATGTGGGGCAAGTCCCAGTATGGCCTGTTTGAAGACTTTGATGAAAAGTATGAATTCAATCTTGACAAAGCCAAGGAATACCTGACAAAAGCCGGTTATCCGAACGGTATCGAAGTCAAGCTACTGATCAAGGATAAGAACGTCGCGCCGCTGCTGCAGGCTCAGCTGAAAGCGGCCGGCTTCGAAGTCATCGTCGACGTGAAGGACACCGCCGGTGCGAATGCTGCCGTCAAGGAAAAAGACTTTGACCTGTATTACAACGGCATCACGCTTCAGCCCATCGGCGGACGCTTCGCCTTCATTCCGGATATCAAGCACTCCACCAACCGCGCCTTCTATGACAATCCCGACATGGTAGCGCAGTTTACCGCAGCGCAGAACGAAACTGACGATGCCAAGCGCAAAGAGATCTACAAGGAGATCCAGATCGAGATCAACAACGAGATCCCTTATCTGGCTCTGTTCTATCCGGCTGCGTCCATCGCTTACTGCGACGGCGTTTCGGGCGTCCTTTGGGAACCGGACAGCAAACCGGACTACTCCGGGATCCGCTGGGCGGAATGATCAGCTGACATTTCTTCTTTTCGCTCTGAAAAGACAGGCGGGGGGCGATGGGTTTCATCGTCCCCTGTCTGCTAAAAGGATTATTACGGAAATTCAAGTATGAACCATCATTCGCTGAAAGGAGTCTGACATAACGGTATGGGAAAATATATCCTAAAGCGTATCCTTTTAATGATTCCCGTTATCATCGGCGTATCCTTCATCATCTTTTTTGCCATGAACATGGCGCAGGGGGATTATCTGGATACCCAGGACCTGGGGGAACTCACGGCAGAGCAGATCGCAGCGCTCCGTGAATCCATGGATCTGGATAAACCCTTGCTGGAGCAGTATGCCAGATACATGTGGAGATTGTTCCACGGAGATCTGGGCAAATCCTATTCCGGCAACCGGGACGTTTTCCAGGCCTTTATGGAAAAGCTTCCCAGCACTATGTATCTGGGACTTGTCGCTTCGCTGATAGGAACTGTGGTTTCTATCCCGCTGGGCATTTTTGCAGCCCGGAAAAGAGGGACGCTCTTAGATAACATGGCCAGTGTGGTGGCAGTTTTCGGCCTGTCCGTGCCGAATTTCTGGTTCGGACTGATGATCATGATTCTGTTCTCGCTGAAGCTGCACTGGCTGCCGTCCAGCGGCAACGATACCTGGATCTGCGTGCTGATGCCGGCTCTCACGGTCGGCACCGCCAAAATGGCTGATTTGACCCGGACTACCCGTTCCACCATGCTTGATACGTTAACGCAGGACTATCTGCGCACCGCGCGGGCAAAGGGCGTGCCGGAGAAGACCGTCGTCAATAAACACGCTTTAAAGCCGGCCATGATCCCGATCCTGAACGTGACCATGAGCCAGCTGTCCAATGCGGTGGCCGGTGCGGCGCTGACTGAGACCGTATTCGCCTGGCCCGGCGTCGGCAAGCTGGTGGTGGAAGCCGTCCAGCAGCGGGACATTCCCATGGCCTGCGGCTGCCTGATCCTGAAATGTACGCTGATCGGCGTCATCGAACTGATCACGGACCTTCTGTTCGTGCTGGTCGACCCGCGGCTTCGGACGCACTACGCCGCAGCGGCGAAAAAGAAAACTTCTTTCTTCAAGGCTATTAAAGGTGATTTCCAGGGAGCTGCCACGGCTATCGTCACCCTGCCGGACCGCATCAAGCGGGCAGTGGAAAACCATCGCAAAGACAGGGCGTTGGTGAAGAAGGAAAGAGAAGAGTGGAGAGCGGCAAAACAGAAAGCCAAAGAAAGGGCTGCCTCCGGACAGGAAAAACGTATCCTGGTCTCGAAGCAATATGCCAAGCGCAGTCTGGCGGGAGATATCTGGTATCGTTTCCGCCAGAACAAAGGCGCCATGATCGGTCTGTTTATCCTGCTTTTGCTTGCTTTAAACTGCATTTTTGCGGACGTACTCTATGACTATGACACGCAGGTCATCGGCTATGTCATGAAAGAGCGCCTGCAGCGTCCCAGTGCCGCACACTGGTTCGGAACCGATGATATCGGCCGTGATCTTTTTGCCCGTGTTATGTACGGGGCCCGCTACTCGCTGGCGATCGGCTTTGCAACGGTTGCTCTGTCGCTCGTTGTCGGTATGCCGATCGGTGCCGTCTGCGGCTTCTTCGGCGGGAAAGTTGACCTGCTGATCATGCGTGTTCTGGATATATTCCGGTCTATCCCCGGTCTGCTGATGGGCATCGTCGTCATATCCGCTCTGGGACAGAGCACACGCTCTCTGATCATCGCCATGGCAGTGTCACGATTCGTTGTGGTGGCCAATACCACGCGAACAGCCGTCATGACGGTCAAAAACAATGAATACGTGGAGGCGGCCCGTGCCATAGGCATGCCGACACGAAGTATTATCTTCCGGCACGTGGTGCCGAACTGTCTGAGCCCCATCATCGTCCGGACGACCCTGCAGGTCGCAGGCGCGATCGTGGCGGCCTCTTCCTTAAGCTTCCTGGGACTTGGTGTTCCCGTTCCTTCACCGGAGTGGGGCGCTCTGCTCTCGGCCGGTCGCAGATTCGTTCAGAGCCACAGCTACATGACGGTCTTCCCGGGCCTTGCCATCATGATCACCGTTCTGGCCTTCAATATGGTGGGTGACGGCCTCCGCGACGCCCTGGATCCCAAGCTGAAGAAGTAAGGAGGAACGGAAGATGGAGAAGAATATTGTTCTGGATATCAAACACCTGACTGTTACCTTCGAAGTGGAGGGCGACGTCATAGAAGCGGTCAACGACGTCAGCCTGACCGTCCGGGAGGGCGAGACCCTCGGCCTGGTCGGCGAGACCGGCGCCGGGAAGACGACCACCGCCCTGGCGGCGCTGCGTCTGGTCCCCGATCCGCCGGGCATCATCAAAAGCGGCGAGATCTTCGTCTGCGGGCACGACATTATGAAGGCGAAGACCAAAGAACTGGAAAAGATCCGGGGAGAGGAGATCTCCATGATCTTCCAGGATCCCATGACCTCCCTGAACCCCGTCTATACCGTTGGACAGCAGATCGCGGAATCCATTATCCTGCACCAGGGTCTTTCCAAGTCGGAAGCCATGAAAAAGGCCGGCGACATGCTGGAGATCGTGGGGATCCCGCGCAGCCGCGTGAACGAATATCCGCACCAGTTCTCCGGCGGCATGAAGCAGCGCGTGGTGATCGCGATCGCGCTGGCCTGCAATCCCAAGATGCTGATCGCCGATGAACCCACCACGGCGCTGGACGTGACCATCCAGGCGCAGGTGCTGGACCTGATGAAGAACCTGAAGGAAAAATACGGCACCGGCACCATCATGATCACGCATGACCTTGGGATCGTGGCGGAAAGCTGCGACAGAGTCGCGGTCATGTACGCGGGCAGCATCGTGGAAGAGGGGACGCTGGAAGAGGTCTTCAACGACACCAAGCATCCTTACACGGAAGGTCTGTTCAATTCCCTGCCGAATATCGGCGACTATGATACCAAGCTGAAGCCGATCCCCGGCCTGATGCCCGATCCTTCCAAACTGCCGAAGGGCTGCGCGTTTGCGGAGCGCTGCCAGTACGCGACGGAGGCCTGCAGGGAGAAAAAACCGGAAACGCGGTCGTTCAGCGATACGCATTTCGTGAAATGCACGGCCTATGATGATCCGGGCTTCCATATCGAAAGGAAGGTAGTGTTCGATGAGTGACGTGATCCTTGACGTAAGACATTTAAAAAAGTATTTCAGCACGCCCAAGGGGATGCTGCATGCGGTGGATGACGTCAGCTTTACCATCGAACGCGGCAAGACGCTGGGCGTCGTGGGCGAATCCGGCTGCGGCAAATCCACGACAGGGCGCTCCATTCTGCGTCTGATCAATCCGACCGCCGGAGAAGTCTTTTTCGAAGGCCAGGACATTACGAAGCTGACGGAGCGGGAGATGCGTTCCAAACGGAAGGAGATGCAGATCATTTTCCAGGATCCGTTCTCCTCGCTGGACCCGAGGCAGACCGTATTGCAGGCGATCTCCGAACCCTTAAAGTTCAACAAAATCATGACAAACCGCTATGATCTGGAAGACCGCACGCTTCAGCTGATGCGGACGGTCGGCCTGGCAGAGCGCCTGATCAACACCTATCCCCACGAGCTGGACGGCGGCAGGCGCCAGCGTATCGGCATCGCCCGGGCGTTGTCCTTAAATCCCAAGTTTATCGTCTGCGACGAGCCGGTATCCGCTCTGGACGTCTCGATCCAGGCGCAGATCCTGAACCTTCTGGAGAAGCTGCAGGACGAGATGGGCCTGACCTATATGTTCATCACCCATGACCTCGCGGTCGTCAACCATTTTGCGGATGACATCGCCGTGATGTATCTGGGGCAGCTGGTGGAAAAAGCTTCCGCCCGCGAGATCTTCAGCCATACGCTGCATCCGTACTCCAAGGCCCTCCTTTCCGCCATTCCCATGCCGGATACGCGGAAGAAGCAGGAGCGCATCATCCTGAAGGGTGAGATCAGCTCGCCGGTGGAGCCGAAGGACGAGTGCCGTTTTGCCAAGCGCTGTCCCTTCGCGACGGAAGCCTGCTGGGCTAAGAGTCCCGAACTGAAGCAAGTGGAGCCGAATCATTTCGT
This sequence comes from Lachnospiraceae bacterium, assembly GCA_016290595.1. GTDB lineage: Bacteria > Bacillota > Clostridia > Lachnospirales > Lachnospiraceae > UBA6987. Next base: position 7,006 of record JAEEUR010000005.1, read on the forward strand.
AGCCTGCCATAATTACGACAAAATCTGAACAAAGTCATGAAAGCGAATGCCGATCAGGGGAGAGGAGAAGGAAATACTATGGAATGGTATGAAGATTGGATGCGGAACCGCTCCGAGACCTATAATAAAAAGCATGAGGAATTCTATGCGCAGCCTTCGACGGAGTTCATCGAACCTTTCCGTATCGCGGATGATCTGTACTACGTGGGAGACCGGCTGGTCTGCATCCATCTGATCCGGACGGGGGAAGGCCTGATCCTGCTGGATGCGGGTTATCCCTGCGCCAAGCATCTCCTGATGGAGAGCATCCTGCGGCTGGGCTTTTATCCGAAGGACGTCAAGTGGATCATTCTGACGCACGCGCACAGCGATCATTTCGGCGCCTCGAACGAGTTCCGCAATCTGTACGGAACCAAGGTGGCACTCAGCGCGGCGGACGCGCAGTCCATCAGAGAGTATCCGTTCCGCGCTTCCAGCAGCCCGACCCTTAAGCTCCCGGTGATCGATAAGGAGATCGCGGACGGAGAGATCTTTTCTTTCGGCGGAAAGGAGATCCGCTGTGTCCTGACGCCCGGCCATACGCTCGGCGTCATGAGCTTCTTCTTCAACGTCACAGATCAGGGGAAAACGTATCTGGCGGGCCTTTACGGCGGCGCCGGCGTAGCGGCGCTGAGACTTCCGTACGCTCTCCACTTTAAGCTGCCGCACGATATGGCGCAGCGGATGATCGCGTCGCTGGACCGCGTGGAAGCCGAACCGGTCACGGTCCATCTCGGGAACCATCCTTACAACAACCATACGCTGGAAAAACGGGAGAAGCAGCTGAAAGAAGGCGGCAATCCTTTTATAGACCCGACGAGCTGGCCGTCCTTTGTGGAAGACATCCGGCAGAAGAGCCTGAAGATCGCGGAAGAAAATGCCGCGCTGGAGAAACAGTATTGTATCGGTGAATAACGCTTTTCACCGGAGAAAAACACTGAAGTCCTGCAGAATCGCAAAAGAAAGTCGAGGAAGGCAAATCAATGGAATGGTATGAGAAGTGGATGCGTCAGCATAACATGGCTTACGACAAGAAACACCGGGACTTTTACGCGGAGCCGTCCATAGAGTTCATAGAACCGTTCAAAATAGCGGACGATCTGTATTACGTGGGGGACCGTCTGGTCTGCATCCATCTGATCAGGACGGATGAAGGCCTGATCCTGCTGGACGCTGGGTATCCGTGTACGAGGCATCTCCTGATGACAAGCATCCTCCGTCTGGGCTTCCAGCCGAAAGACGTTAAATGGATCATCCTGACGCACGCGCATTTTGATCACTACGGCGCGGCCAACGAATTCCGCCGCCTCTTCGGCACGAAGGTCGCGATGAGCATTGCGGATACGCAGTCCATGCGGGAGCTGCCTTCGCGTGCGACGCGCGGCCCGGATTATAATTTCCGTATGCCGGTCATCGACCGGGAGATCGCGGACGGAGAGATCTTTTCCTTCGGCGGAAAGGAGATCCGCTGCGTCCTGACGCCCGGCCATACGCTCGGCGTCATGAGCTTTTTCTTCAACGTCACGGATCAGGGAAAAACGTATCTGGCGGGCCTCTACGGCGGCGCCGGCATCAATGCGCTGAAGCTGCCGTATCTTCTTTATCATAAGCTGCCGCTGGATATGGCGCAGCGGATGGTGGCGTCGCTGGACTGCGTGAAAGCCGAACCGGTCGTCGTCCATCTGGGCAACCATCCGTACAACAATCATACGCTGGAAAAGCGCGAGAAGCAGCTGAAAGAAGGCGGTAATCCCTTCATTGATCCGGAAAGCTGGCCTTCCTTTGTGGAGGATATCCGGCAGAAGAGCCTGAAGGTCGCGGAAGAAAACGCCGAACTGGAGAAACAGTATCTCTAAGCCGGACGCGCACAAAAAAACGGGAAGGGCCGGCGGCTCTGTAGAGAGCGCGGAATATGAAAAAAACCATTAAAAAACATTATCACTGGATCATCGCGGCGCTGGTGTTTCTGGAGATGATCGTTTTTGGCGGCCTGCTGAACAGTTCGGGCGTTTACGTTCAGCCGGTCAGCAGCGATTTTGGCATCAGTACGACGACCCTGGCGGTCGCCGGGATGCCTTATACCGTGCTGGCTTTCATCAGCACCTGCGTTTCCGGCTTTTTGTTCAGCCGTTACGGCTACAAAAAAGCAGCGATAGTCTCTTTGCTGCTGGTATCTTCGGCGCTGGCGCTGTCATCTGCCGCCGGGAATATTTTCGTTTACGGAGTCGGCCGGGCCCTGTACGGGATCGGCCGAGGCGCTATCTTTACGGCAGGCGCCGTCTGGCTTGTCAAAAACTGGTTCCGGAAGCATCAGGGGGCGGTCCTTGGAGCCGTGACCATGGCCTCCGGCCTGGGCGGCAGCCTGATGACCGTCCTTCAGACGCATATTATTGAGACGGCAAACTGGCGGAGCGCGCAGCTGACGATGGCCGCCATTCTGGCGGGGATCGCTCTTTTGTACTTTCTTCTGAAGGATCGGCCGGAGCAGATGGATCTGCTGCCTTACGGATATGGCGCTGCGGAAGAAGCGAATAAGAAGATCCGGCCGGAAAACTGCTTCCGCGGCTATCCCTTAAAGGAGCAGCTGAAGCGCCCGCTGTTTTATCTGATGTGTCTGTGTACGTTTTTCGGCTCGGCCTGTCTGCTCACCACCAGCATTTACGTGGTCCCCCACTTCAGAAGCCAGGGCTTTACTGCCTATGAGGCGGCTGCCTATCAAAGCGTATTTATGCTGACGCTGGCTGCGGCCAAGCTGCTGATCGGGATCGCGCACGACCGTTACGGGGCGAAGTTCGTGATGATCGTGTGCATGCTCTGCGGGGCGGCCGGACAGGCAATCCTGGCCTATACGACGAATCCGCTGCTGTGCTATGCGGCGATGATGATCTTCGCCGTCGGCCTGTGCATGACGTCTTTGTCGATCCCGCTGATCTCGGCTTCGCTGTTCGGCTATGAAGGCTGCCAGAGCGTCAACGGCATATTTCTGGGACTGGCGTCCCTGTCGAACCTGCTTGCCAGCCCGATCAGCGGACTGAGCTATGACGCCTACGGAAGCTACGTTCCGATCTACAGAATAACTTCCGTCATCCTGCTGGGCATGCTCGGGGTCTATCTTCTGATGTTCTCCCTGGCACGGAAAGAGCAGGAAAAGCAATAGAATAAGCCAAAGGCTTTGTTTTCAAAGAAAGGAGGCTTTTTATGACATTTGAGGAAAAATACGCGGCCAGGGTGGCGGGAAAGGTGGAATTCTACCGGGACCCTTCTCTGTATGCCTGCGAGCCGTTCCGGATCTTCGGCCCGCTCTATTACGTGGGAGATAAGAAGGTCTGCGTTCACCTGATCGATACCGGAGAGGGACTGGTCCTGATCGATTCCGGCTACACGCATACGATCCACATGCTGGTGGATTCGATCTGGCGGCTCGGCTTTGATCCGAAGCAGATCCGCTATATCGTTCACACGCACGGACACCACGACCATTTCGGCGCTTCGAATGAATTCCGCCGTCTGTACGGCTGTGATCTCGTGATGAGCGAAACGGACGCGGAATATCTGAAAGTGAATCCGGATTTCTCCTTCCTGCAGTTCTGCAGCTACACGCCGCTGGCCTATATTCCGCCCGAATTCCAGAAGACCTTAAAGGACGGAGAAGACTTCATCTGCGGCAATCTAAAGATGCACTGCGTATCGATCCCGGGGCATACCCCCGGCGCCATGGCCTTCTTCTTTGACGTGACGGAGGACGGCCGGACCTTCCGGGCAGGCCTTTTCGGCGGCGCGGGCCTTTTTTCCGCCTCGAAGGAAGCGCTGGAGCATTACGGCGAGCCGATGTCGCTGCAGCAGGATATGCTGGCTTCAATCGAAAAAGTCCGCGGAGAACGGGTGGAGATCCATCTGGGCAACCATCCGAGCCACAACGCGACCTTTGCCAAGCGTACCCGGATGCTGCAGGGAGAGAAAGACGCTTTTATCGATCCGCCGTCGTGGAACCGTTTTCTGGACGAGACCCGGGATAAGTTCCTCCGAATGTTCGCGAAGGAAGCCGCGGAAGGAAAGGAGACCCCTTGATCAGCAGAGAGATCTATGAAGAAGCCATCTTCCGGGCGATCTGCCGCGGATCTGCGGTGATCGCGCCGGACGTGTGCCGCGCTTTTGAGAAGGCGATCGAAAAGGAAGGCCGTCCGGCCGCCCGGGAAGGTCTGGAAAAGACCTATGAAAGCATCAAGCTTTCCGCTGAAAGGCGGAATCCGGCGTGTCCGGATACCGGCTGGCCGATTTTCTATTTCAAAGTGGGCAACGAGTGCGAGCTGGAAGGAGGTTTTATGGCGCTGGAGGAGGCGGTCCGGAACGCGGTACGCCGCGCGACGAGGGAAGGCTTTCTGCGCGCCACCATGAAGCATCCGCTGACCGGCTACGATCCGGGCGACAACATCGGAAACAATATCCCGGACTTCACCTATCAGTTCGTTCCGGGAAAAGACATCGAGATCACCTACGTGGCCAAGGGCGGCGGCAGCGAATGCTTCGGCGGGACCCGCCACCGGGTGGTCGCGTTTGCCGACGGCATCAGGGGGATCGAGAAATTCGTCATTGATTCCTTTGTGGAAGCGACCCGCTCGGGCGGCATCTGCCCGCCGAATATCCTGGGCATCGGGATCGGCGGAACGGCGAATATCGCCGCCAATCTGGCCAAGGAGGCCGCCTGCCTCAGGACGGTCGGCTCCCATAACCCGGACGAGCTTTTCCGCCGGATAGAAGAGGATCTGTATACGAGCCTGAATAAACTGGGCGTGGGCGTGATGGGCGTCGGCGGCGACACCAGCGTGTTTGCGGTCAACGTGGAGTATGCCTATACCCACATCGCCGGGATCTGCGTGGCGATCAGCAGCAACTGCATGGTGGCCCGCAGAGGAAGCGTCCACGTGGGCGCGGACGGCTCCGTTCGGGATATGGAAAGCCCGAACTGGTTTGAAGGACGGTGACGGATATGGCGACGTTTCATTTAAAATCCCCCCTTTCGCAGCAGGACGTGGAACAGCTGAATATCGGAGACGTGGTCTATATTTCGGGCGACGCCTTTACCTGCCGCTCCCGTCTGCATCGCTGGGTCCTGGATGAAAACCATCCGCTTCCCGAAGCCGGCCGGGCGCGGGACGTTCTGATCCACGTCGGGCCGATCGTGCTGCATCAGCCGGACGGCAGCTGGAAGCTGGTATCCTTCATGCCGACCTCCAGCATCCGTTTTGAAAAATGGGGCGCCCGCGCGGTAGACGAGTGGGGGCTCCGCCTGATCGTGGGCAAGACGACCATGGGAGAGGAGACCATGGCCATGATGCAGAAGAAAAAATGCGTCCACGTTTCGCCGCATTCCGTCAGTCCGAACGCCTGGGTGGACCATATCCGGATCACGGGCGTGGAGCTTCTTAAGGAACTGGGAAGCATTGAAGCGACCTGGCACATGACGGTGGACGAGCTCGGACCCTTCGTAGTGGATATCGACTGCAGGGGAAACAACCTGTATAAGAACCACGAAGAGGAAGTGGACGAAAACCGCCGGAAGGTCCTGGAAGAGCTGGGGATCGGCCCCGACTTCTCCTATACAAAACTGTACTAGGCAGGTGTGAAGATGAAAGAATTTCGTATTCTCTCGCCTACGGGGATCGTAGGCTACGGATTCCCCGAGGAATCCTTTGCGGCAGGCGTGGCGCTGAAGCCGGATCTGATCGCCTGCGACGCCGGTTCCACGGATCCGGGCCCGTATTATCTGGGAAGCGGCATCCCCTTTACCAACGATACGGCCGTCAAAAGAGATCTGACGCTGATGCTGAAGGCTGCGTGCGAACTGCACGTCCCGCTGATCGTCGGGTCGGCCGGCGGTTCGGGCGCCACGCCCCATCTGGAGAGGGACGTCAGGATCGTCCGGGAAATCGCGCGGGAGCAGAAGCTGTCCTTTAAGCTGGCCGTGATCTCGGCGGAATTCGAAAAGGACTATCTGCTGGAGGCGCTCCGCGCCGGCAGGATCGAAAAGCTGGGACCGGCTCCCGAGGTGACGGAGGAGGATATCCTTGCCAGCACGCATATCGTGGCACAGATGGGGATCGAGCCCATCATGCGGGCTCTTGACGACGGCGCGCAGGTCATTATCTGCGGCCGCTGCTACGATCCCGCGGCCTTTGCCGCGCTGCCCGTCTGGCTGGGCTATGACAAGGCGCTGGCGCTGCATCTGGGCAAGATCCTGGAATGCGCCGCGATCTGCGCCACGCCCGGCAGCGGAAGCGACTGCATCATGGGATATCTGGGAGAGGATTACTTCTGCGTGGAGCCGCTGAATCCGGAGCGGAGATGCACGCCGGCATCGGTCGCCGCGCACACCCTGTACGAGAAGAGCAATCCGACCATCCTTCCCGGTCCGAGCGGTCATCTGGATCTGAACGAATGCCGCTTCACCGCCGAAAACGAACGGCGGGTGCGCGTAACGGGCTCCCGCTTCGTTCCGGAACGGATCCCCTCCGTGAAGCTGGAAGGCTGCAGGCAGGCCGGTTTCCGGACCATCTCCATCTGCGGCAACCGGGATCCGATCTTTATTTCCCAGGTGGAAGATATCCTGAACGATCTGAAGAAACGCACGGCGGCGAACCTGTCTGCTGATTTCGAATACCAGCTGGATTTTATCGTCTACGGAAAGAACGGCGTGATGGGAGCGCTCGAAACGGCGGACCGCATCACGTCGCACGAGATCGGCATCGTCGTCGACGCTCTGGCCGATACGCAGGAGCACGCGTCGGCGGTCTGCTCGGTCGCCCGCTCCACGCTGCTGCATTACGGCTATCCGGGACGCATCGCGACGGCGGGCAACCTGGCCTTTCCGTTCTCGCCGTCGGACATCAAGGTCGGGCCGGTGTTCGTTTTCAGCGTCTATGCCCTGCTGCGGGACGAGGATCCGGCTTCGTTATTTAAACGCAGCTATGAGATGATCGGGGAGGAGTAAGCCATGAAATACTGTCTGAAAGAGGTGGCCGCCGTTATCCGGTCCAAGAACGCGGGACCTTACGAGCTGACGCTGGACGTCATGCTGAAGGACCGGGAGACATTCGACAGGCTGAAAGAAGCGGATGTGATCAATAAGAAAACGATCGCCGCTCTTTACCATATCCCGGAGGAAGACGTGCTTTCCATCATCTACTTCCCGAACGCGCTGGCCATAAAAGCCACCATCGTCCGTCCCCTGCCGTCCGGCGCCATCGGAGAGCGGGACGTATACGGCGCGCAGCAGCACGCCCCGCTTGTGAATTTCACCTTTGAGATGTAGAATAGGAGCAGTTCGGGAACAGGGGAGGAAGCGATGCTGATCGTTCTGGAGCAGGTTTTGATATTGGTTTTTTCCGCGGCGGCGGGCTATGCGCTGTGCAAAGCGGGAAAGCTGGACAGTGCTCATGCAAGGACCCTGTCCGCCCTGCAGGTCTACATATTCCTGCCGTGCACCCTGTTCAACACCTATTCCACGCATTTTACGATCCCCTACATCCGGGAGAAATATACGCTGCTGCTGACCTCCTTCGTCATGCTGCTGTTCATGGTCGTGCTGGGCGTCGTTCTGGCAAGAGTCGTGACGAAGCAGCCGTATCTCCGAAGTGTATACCGCTACAGTCTGACCGTTTCCAATTACGGGGGCTTCGGCTACCCGCTGATCAGCGCGCTCTACGGCTCTCTGATGCTGCAGAACTGCATGCTTTTTTCGATCCCGATCTCGCTGTACACCTATACGGCCGGTTATGCGGAACTGACAAAAACCGGTTTTTCTTTAAAACGGCTGCTGAATCCGGTGATGACGGCCATCCTTCTGGGCGCCGCCGTCGGCCTGACGGGACTGAAGCTGCCTGCCTTCGTGACCGGCGTCGTCAGCAAGTTTGCGGCCTGCATGGCGCCGGTCGGGATGCTGACGGTGGGCATGGTGGTGTCGGAGTTCGACCTTCTCAGACTGCTGAAGAATAAGAAGAACTATCTGATTATCGCGCTCCGGCTGCTCGTCATCCCCTGCGCGGCGGTCGGGATCCTGAAGCTGTTAAAGCTGGAGGAGTGCGTCATCCCGGCGCTGATGATGTACGCGATGCCCTGCGGGATGAATACCATCATCTTCCCGCGGCTGGTGGGAGAGGACTGCGAGACGGGCGCGGCCCTGACGCTGATCTCAAGCGTCCTCGCCTGTCTGACGATCCCCTTCTGCTTCGGTCTTTTTACCTGAGCACTGTTCGGCAGCAGAGAGGAGTGAAAATGCAAGACTGGATCAATAATTATTTCGATACGCACGTGGAACTGCTGAAGACCCTGGCGGCGATCCCTTCCCCTTCCCATCATGAAGAAAGGCGCGCCGCTTTTATCAAAGACTGGCTGGATCAGGCCGGTGCGCAGGGCGCTTATATCGATGAAGCCAAAAACGTGATCCTGCCTTTCGCCGTCGAAGGCCGGAATGATATCACGGTCTATATGGCGCACACGGACGTCGTCTTCCCCGACGAGACGCCGCTGCCGGTCCGGGAAGAGGACGGCATCCTGTACGCGCCCGGCATCGGTGACGACACCGCGAACGTCGTGGGGATCCTGACGGCCGTCAAGTATATCCTGGAGCACGGCCTTCAGCCGAAGGAGCCGGTCCTGCTGGTCCTGAACAGCTGCGAGGAAGGCCTGGGCAATCTGGACGGGACGCGCCGGATCATGAAGGATTTTGCCGGCCGCATCAAGGAACTGATCTCCTTCGACGGGTCGTATCAGTCCATGATCGTAAGAGCGGTCGGCTCCGAGCGCTGGAAGGTGAGCTGCCGCACGGTCGGCGGCCATTCCTACAGCGCCTTCGGCAATCCCAACGCCATCCACCACCTGGCGAAACTCATAAACCGCTTCTATGAACAGCCCATGCCCGACTGGGCGGATCAGAAGACGACCTACAACGTGGGAGTGATCTCCGGCGGCACCTCCGTCAACACCATCGCACAGGACGCCGAGATGCTTTACGAATACCGCTCCGACGACCGGAAAGCCCTCCGCTTCATGCATGATCAGTTCTTCCGCATCCTGGAAGAGTGCGAGAGCGCCGACGCGCATTTCGAAGCGGAACTGCTGGGCGAGCGTCCCTGCAACGGAGAGATCGATCCCGAAGCCTGGGAACGCCTGCTGTCCCGCTGCGGGAAGGTCATTACGGAAACCGTCGGAAAGCCGGTCGCGCGGCGTTCCGCCTCTACGGACGCCAATATCCCGCTGTCGGTCGGCGTGCCGGCCACGACCTTCGGCCTGTATCTGGGAGGCAAGGCACATACCCGCGAGGAGTGGCTGAATATTGAATCTTTACGGACGGGGCTGCCGATCGCCATCCGCCTGATCACCTCGCACTTTGCCTGAACGGCCGGTCCGGCGGAAGAGAAGCCGCCCGGCCGCATGATCTTTTAAATGCTACGATACGTAGCAGAAATGTAAAGCACGTTTTCTTGCATGACGGAAGCGCCGCGTGTATGATCGGGTCATCAGGCAGAGGTTCTGCCCGGAAAAGACAGGAGGAGCTTTCCAATGACGATCGGTGAAAGGATCAAGGCTTACCGGAAAGAAAAAGGATTATCACAGGAACAGATGGCGGAGGCTTTAAACGTCTCCCGTCAGGCAATCACAAAGTGGGAGAGCGGAAAGGGGCTGCCCGATATCGAGAACCTGATCGTCCTTTCCAGGACCTTCGGCGTCTCTCTGGATGAAATGGTCGGGGAAGAAGCTTCCTTTCAGGAGAAGATCGGCGATCAGAAGCGGAAAAGGATCAATGCGCTGACCATCGCCATGTTCGTTTTCTGGGCGGCGGCGCTGGTGAAGATCGTGCTCGGCTGCATCGGGATCGGGCAGGGAGCCGGCTCGCATGAGATCCTGATGGACTTTGTCCAGGCCGGGGTCCTGGTCCTGATCGGATTCTTCTGCCGGTATCTGAAGCAGTAAAAAAGGAAAAAATCCGGAACGGCGCCGGCGGCGTCAGGGAGGCAGATCATGGATAAAAAAACGGGAGACGGAACGAGGGAATACAGCTGCAGCGACTGCGGGGTATTTAACTGCCGCAATCACAACACGCAGTATCCGCCCTTCTGCGTGACGACGAACAAGGTGTCCGAAGCCGAGATCAAGGAAATAGACGCGATCTACGGCGGGGATACGCTGGAGGGCAGGATGGCCATCTCATCTGCGCAGATCGAGGGCCGGTATTACTGCGAGAAGACCCGGGTAGAGGAGACGATCCTGTTTATCAAGGCGATCGGCGCGCAGAAGGTCGGGATCGCGACCTGTATCGGCCTGATCAGCGAGGCGAAGACCTTCGCGAAAATCCTGCAGAAGAACGGGATCAATTACGTGACGGTCGTCTGCAAGGTCGGCGGCGAGGACAAGCGCGAGATGGGCCTGGCGGAAGAGGACAAGATCCGGAAGGGCGGCGTCGATGAGACGATGTGCAATCCGATCCTGCAGGCACGCGTCCTGAACCGGGAAAAAACGGATCTGAACGTAGCCATCGGCCTGTGCGTGGGACACGACGCCCTGTTCGCGAAGCATTCGGACGCTCCTGTCACCACGCTGATCGTGAAGGACCGCGTGCTGGGACACAATCCCGTCGCAGCCCTCTACAGCAAGTATTACAACAGGCTGTATCAGTGAGCCGGCGGCAAAGGACGGCCCGCCGCATAAGTTCCGGACGGAAGCGGCCCGAAAGGAAAAGCGGTACTTGTACCGCTTTCTTTTTTATGGTATAGTAAACCCCGTTCCGGCTTTTTTTCAGGCGGCGGAAGCCGTTTTGCCCCCGCGGCGCGCGGCCGGAACGTGTTTACCGGATAAGGAAAAGAGTAAAATGGATATATTCAACGTGATCTCCCTGCTGGGCGGACTGGCCATGTTTTTATACGGAATGCGCCTGATGGGGGATTCCTTAAAAGAGAATTCCTCCGGCGCGCTGAAGACGGCCATGGAAAAGGTGACCAACAACCCGTTCAAGGCCTTTATTCTGGGCGTCCTGATCACGGCGCTGATCCAGTCTTCCACGGCCACGATCGTGATCACGGCCGGCCTTGTCGGCGCGGGGATCCTTTCCCTGCATCAGTCGCTGGGCATCATCATCGGAGCGAACGTCGGAACGACCGTTACCGGCCAGATCATCCGTCTGCTGGACCTGGACGCCTCCGGCTCGTCCATCCTCCGCTTTTTCCAGCCCTCCACGCTGGCGCCTATCGCCATGATCATCGGCATGGTGCTGATCATGGGCAACTTCGTCCGGAATTCCCACTCGGTCGGCCGGATCGCCGTGGGCTTCGGGATCCTGTTCTCCGGTCTGCTGAACATGACCGGTGCGGTGACGTCCCTGGCAGAATCGGGGCTGGTGGAATCGCTTTTCTCCGGGCTGGGAGACCATCCTTTCCTCGGGTATCTGACCGGCGCCGGCGTCGCCTTCGTGCTGCAGAGCTCTTCGGCGACCATCGGTATCCTGCAGGCGTTCTCCGCCACGGGCCTGCTGAGCTTTAAATCGATCTATTCGGTCATCGTCGGCATCTATCTGGGCGACTGCGTGACCACGGCCATCGTCTGCTGGATCGGAGCCAAGGCGGAGGCCAAGCGGGTCGGCATCGTCAATATCCTGTTCAATTTAAGCGAAACTGTGCTGGTCCTCGCAGCGGTCACCCTGATCCACCGTTTCGGCGGGCTGAGCACCCTGTGGGACAAAACGGTCAATTCCGGCATGATTGCGAATACCAATACGATATTCAACCTGGGCTGCGCGCTGCTGCTGTTCCCGCTGCTGAACACCTATGAGCGTATGAGCCGCCGGCTGGTCAAGGATGATCCGATCCCCGATTCGAAGTACAAGGAAGAGCTGGATGCCCTGAACCCGGTCTTCTTCAACACGCCGGCGCTTGCCCTGAACAGCAGCTACAATGTCCTGCTGACGTCTTTCCTTTCCGCCCGCAGCAATATCGAGAAGTCCTTCCGGCTGCTGGAACACTACGATGAGCCGCTGCACAGGGAGATCCTCGCGGAAGAAGACGAGATCGACCGGATGACGGACCGGATCAGCCGCTATACCGTAGAGCTGCTGCCGCATCTGCAGTTGAACAACCATGTATCGATCCTGAACCAGTATTACAAGGTGATGGCCGAGTTCGAGCGTCTGGGCGACCATGCGGTCAACATCGCGGACCAGGCGGCGACGCTGAACAAGAACAACACGAAGTTTTCGGTAACGGCCCTGTCCGAGCTGGCTGTGCTGGAAGCGGCCGTGATGGGGATCCTGGACGAAGCGGAGCAGTCCTTCAAGAAGCGCGACGTGGATGCCGCGCAGCGGATCGAACCGATGGTGCAGGTGATCGCGGAGATCATTGCGGAACTGAAGAAGAACCATCTGCGGCGGATGAGCCGCGGGGAGTGCAACATCTATGCGGATTCGAGCTTTACCAACCTGATGAACGAATTCCGGCGTATCGCGGACATCTGCTCCAATATCGGCATCGCGACCATGGTCCGCGTGTATCCGGAGCTGGCCGACCACGAGCATCTTTATTTTGACAGCCTGCATCAGGGCGGCGATAAGCTGTTCAACGAGACCTATGAGCGGAACTACGCCCGGTATTTCTCCCTGCTCCGGAATCCGTCGGACGGCGCGCAGCCGGAGACGGGACGGTAAAAGATGGGGAAAAACAAGTTGACGCACAGAACCGATTATGCTATAGTAGCCCGTGCCGGGTTTCGTCCGGTTGGGGTTTCAAATGCCGATGTGGCTCAACGGCAGAGCAGCTGATTTGTAATCAGCAGGTTGCCGGTTCGAATCCGGCCATCGGCTTTTTTTATTGCTCAGGCGGCAGAAACGGACGCCGGAAAGGCGAGGGCAGAACATGACGGAAGAATTCAGACAGGAAATGATGGAGAGAATGGACCGCGACGCGTTCAACCGGCTGCACGGATTCCGGCTGACGAAGCTGGAGGCCGGCCGCTCCGTGGTGGAGGTGGAGCTGACGCCTGCGCATATGAATATCTGGGGGCATCCGCACGGCGGGATCCTGTTTTCGCTGGCGGATATCGCCTGCGGAACAGCGACCCGCGCGCTCTGCGGCGGGCATACCGTAACGGCCTCCAGCAGCATCAACTATCTCTACGCCAGCATGAACGCGAAAAGCCTCAGGGCGGAAGGGACCGTGATCAAGAAGGGGCACAGCCTGGTGGTCGTGCAGGCGGAGGTCTATGACAACGAGGACAACCATCTGCTGACGGGGCAGTTCACGATGTATATTTCGCAGGAGTGATAGCATTCCGTTGCCTTTTCGGACAGAAAAAGGTATAATTAATCGGAAAAGGACAGGAAAGCTCAGATGTCAGGCAAGATCTTTTATATCATAGGCCCCAGCGCTTCGGGCAAGGACTCTCTGGCCAGGGCGCTGCTGGCGGCGTTCTCCGGACAGTTGAAGCCGGTGATCATGAGCACCACGCGGCCGATCCGCAGCGGAGAAGTGGAGGGAGAGGAGTATCATTTCATCTCCCGGGACAGCTTTGAGCAGCTGGAGAAGGCCGGAAAGGTGATCGAAGCCAGGACCTATCAAACGGTCCACGGGCCCTGGACCTATGCGACGGTGGACGACGGCAGCATCGATCTGGCGCAGCAGTCGTATCTGGCCGTAGGGACGCTGGAATCGTACCGCAAGACGGCGGCCTATTTCGGCAGAGAGAGGGTCGTTCCGCTGTATATCGAACTGGATAAGGGCCTTCGGCTTTCCCGCGCCTTAAAGCGCGAGCGCAGCCAGAAGGAGCCGAAATACGCGGAGATGTGCCGGCGCTTTCTAGCGGACGAGCAGGATTTCTCGGACGAGAAGGTGGCGGCCTGCCATTTCCCGCGCGTTTACGTCAACAATGACTTCTATGCCTGCCTGGAAGCGATGAAGGAAACGGTGGAAAAGGGACTTTTATGAACCGCGCGGAGCAGTTTTTCAGAAACGTGATCGCCCGCGGGGAGCTGGGACACGCCTATCTGATCGAGGCGGAAAGCGACGCGGCGGCTTTTGAGGCGGCCCGGACGGCGGCCCGTCTGGCTCAGTGCGAGGAGGGAAACGGCTGCGGACGCTGCCGCTCCTGCCGGGCGTTTGAGAGCGGAAACCACCCTGATATCATCACGCTGACCCGCGCGAAGGAGCAGTACGGAGTCGGAGAAGTGCGGGAGCAGCTGGTGGAGGACATCATGATCCGCCCCTACAGCTTTCCGCGCAAGGTCTATCTGCTCCCGGAGGCGCAGAGACTGAATGCGGCGTCGCAGAACGCGATCCTGAAAACGCTGGAAGAACCGCCGGTCTACGGCCTGATCCTCCTTTCGGCCAGCAACCGAAACGCCCTTCTTCCGACGGTCCTGTCCCGGCTGGTGATCCTGAACGCGGACGAAGAAGTGCCCGAGGGGGAAGAAGATACGGCCGGCGAGGCGGAAGAAAAACTGCTGACGCTGCTGCGCCGCATCGAATATGCCGGGGCTGTGGAACTGAGCGGACTGACGGAGACCTTCAAAAAGGACGGCCTTGCGCCGGAGGAGTTTCTGACGGTGACGGAAAAATGCGTCAGGGACCTGTATCTGGCCAGGGGCGGTGTGAAAGAAGGCTTTTTCTATCCGCAGCTGGAGGAAAAAACGCGGGAACGGGCCGCCGCACTGGACGATGCGAAGCTGGCGGCGCTCTGGCAGGCGCTGGGAGAGGCGAAAAAACGGCTCAAGAGCAACGTCAATCCTTCCATGGTACTGGAAGTTCTCTGTCTGAAATTCAGGCAGATCATCATAGAAAGCAAGGAGAAATAAAATGCAGATCGTAGGAGTGCGCTTCCGGCGCGCCGGGAAAATACATGAATATCTGGGAAACGGCCAGGAAATGGCCCGCAACAGGCGGGTGATCGCCGAGGCCACCTGGGGCAACGAGATCGGGACCGTCGTATACGTTAAGGAGGTCGAAAGCCTGCCGGAGGATAAGGCCGGATTAAAGCCGGTCATCCGCCTGGCTACCGCGGAGGACCTGGAAAAGGAAGGCAGAAACCGCGAAAAAGAGGCCAATGCCTATAAGATCTGTGAGGAAAAGATCGCCAAGCACGGCCTGGCCATGAAGCTGGTGGCGGTCGAATACACCTTCGACAACAACAAGATCCTGTTTTACTTTACCGCGGACAACCGGGTGGATTTCCGTGAGCTGGTCAAGGATCTGGCTTCCGTTTTCCACACGCGGATCGAGCTGCGGCAGATCGGTGTGCGGGACGAGACGAAGATCCTGGGCGGCGTCGGCGTCTGCGGGCGCATCCTCTGCTGCCACAGCTATTTAAGCGAGTTTCAGCCGGTCTCGATCCGTATGGCCAAGGAGCAGAACCTGTCCTTAAATCCCTCCAAGATCTCGGGCATCTGCGGGCGTCTCATGTGCTGCCTGAATAACGAACAGGCGACCTACGAATACCTGAACAGCCGCCTGCCCGGCCTGGGCGACACCGTCACCATCCGGAAGGATGGGACGCGGGGCACGGTCCAGAGCGTCAACGTTCTGCGCCAGACCGTTAAGGTGCTGGTGAACGCCGGCGACGACGATACGGACGTGCGGGACTGCGCGGTGGAGGACCTGAGTTTCAATCCCCGGCATCGGAAGGGGAAAATGAAGCTCAGCGCCGAGGAAATGAAGGAAATGAAGGATCTTCAGGTCCTGGAGCAGAAGGAAAAGCATGCCGAAGGCTCAAAACTGGAATGATGAACAGGTGTTATCGCTGAAAGAAGGCGAGCGTCTGGATGAACTGGGACGGAAGGGCTATCGTATCATACAGAATACGAAGACCTTCTGTTTTGGGATAGATGCGGTCCTTCTGGCGGATTTCGCGCGGATCCCGGGACGCGGCCGGGTGGCGGACCTGGGCTGCGGCAGCGGGATCCTGCCGCTTCTTCTGGCTGCCCGGGACAAGGGAAAAAGCTTTACGGGGATCGAGATCCAGCCGGAGCAGGCGGAACTGGCCCGCCGCAACATGGCGCTGAACGGTCTGTCGGAGCGCTGCCGGATCCTGACGGCTGACCTGAAGGATCTGTCGGCGCTGCCGGATCCCGGCAGCTTTGACGCGGTGGTCTCGAATCCCCCGTATATGAAGAAAAACGCCGGCCTGCTGAACTCGGACAGCGCCAAGGCAGTCGCGAGGCACGAGATCTGCTGCGAGCTGCCGGACGTCCTGAAGGCGGCCGCGCAGCTCCT
This sequence comes from Lachnospiraceae bacterium, assembly GCA_016290595.1. GTDB lineage: Bacteria > Bacillota > Clostridia > Lachnospirales > Lachnospiraceae > UBA6987. The sequence goes on from JAEEUR010000005.1 coordinate 23,289, forward strand.
GAAAGCCGGCGGCAGTTTCTTTATGGTTTACCGCTGCTGGCGCCTGGCGGAACTGCTGGCCCTCCTGCCGGGGGCCGGACTGGCCGCCAAGCGGATGCGGCTCGTTTACTCGTCGGCGGATTCGGAGGGCGAGCTGGTGCTGCTGGAAGCCCGGAAGGGCAGCGCGGAAGGGCTGACGGTCCTGCCGCCGTTAATGATCTATGAAAGCCCCGGCGTATACAGCCGGGAGATCCGGCAGATCTACCGGGAAGACCCGGCCATGTCGAAGGAACAGGACGGAGAGGAGCAGGAATGACGGGGGGGACCCTATACATATGCGCAACGCCGATCGGCAATCTGCAGGATATTTCGGCCAGGGTGCTGGATACGCTGCGGGAGGCGGATCTGATCGCGGCGGAGGATACCCGGCACAGTCTGGGCCTTTTAACGCACTATGATATCCGCAGGCCGATGATCAGCTACCATGAACACAATAAGTACGAGCGGGCGCAGGAGATCGTCGGACGGCTGCTGGCGGGGGAGAACGTCGCGCTGATTACGGATGCCGGAACGCCGGTCATTTCCGATCCGGGCGAGGTCCTGGTGAAGGCAGCCCGCGAAGCCGGGATCCCGGTGACCTCTCTGCCCGGTCCCTGTGCGCTGATCACGGCGCTGACGCTGTCCGGCCTGCCGGCTAGACGCTTCGTTTTCGAAGGCTTCCTGCCGATGGATAAGAAGGAAAGGCGTCAGGTGCTGGAGGATCTGACGCATCAGCGCCGGACGATGATCCTTTACGAGGCGCCGCACCGCCTGCGCAGGACCCTGGAGGAACTGTCGGAAGCGCTGGGAAGAGACAGAAAAATCTGCCTGTGCCGCGAGCTGACAAAGATCCACGAGGAGGCGCCGCTGATGACGCTGGACGAAGCGGCCGCCCTGTATAAGGAGACGGAGCCGCGGGGCGAATACGTGCTGGTGCTGGAGGGAAGGTCCGAAGAGGCCGTGGAGGCTGAGCGCAGCGCCCTCTGGGAGAGCAGGACGCCGGCGGAACATCTGGAGGATTTCATGGCGCAGGGGCTTACAAAAAAAGAGGCCATGAAAGCCATGGCCCTGCGGTTCGGGATCAGCAAGAGCGAGATATACAGTCTTATCAATAAACAGGCAATCGATAAATAAGCAGGAAATCAAAAGCGGAGCCTTTGGCTCCGCTTTTTTACGTCCTTCCGCCGTATATCCGGCGGAATCCGGCGTTTATTCTCTGGTATGGAGAAGCTTCTGCAGCTCCCGCTCGTGGCGGGAATTGGCGGCGATCAGAGCAGAGAGCTCGTCAGCGCCTTTCGGAACGTCCTTGAAGGAAAAGCAGGTGGCGAAATCGTAGCCTTCCTTGTGATAATGCGACGAATCGATATTGTAGCTCTGAGACTGCGGCCGGGAAGCGGTCTGCGTGCTCCGGGAATAGGAGGCGTTCGTGCTCTGGTAGCCCGAGCTGCTCCGGTAATTTGCGCTTGACTGCGGCCGGTTGGAAGAGGCGTAGCGGGGATCATTCTGGGAACGGTTCTTCTGCTCCTCCTCTTTTTGCTTTGCTTTCTTTCTGGCGCTGAAGAAGATCAGCAGATAAAGAATAATAAATATGACAAATACGGGCTGCACGGTTTTGTCTCCTTTCTGTCGGTTCGGTCCGGTCGGTCCCCGGGAAGTGTCTTATTTCAGGCGGAGGACGGCGATCCCGTAGCCTTTTAACGGGTAAGCCAGGCTGTGCGGCTTGCCGTCGCATTCGCTCTCTTCGGAACGGATGACGGTCCGCGTGGCCGGCGTCTTGTAAAAGCCGTGGGTCTCGTCCAGCAGCACCTCGTACTGACCGGCTGCCGGCAGGCCGACACGGTAATCCGGACGGTCCACGGGGGTAAAGTTGATGACGAAGACCAGCGGATGCCGGCGTCTGCGGGCATAGCGGCAGAAGCTGAAAATGCTCCGGTCCGCGTCGTCCGCGTTGATCCATTCGAAGCCGTCGAAGCCTTCGTCCATGGAATACATGGCCGGATAGCGGCGGTACAGGGTCAGAAGACCGTGGAAGAATTCCTGCAGGGCGTGGTTGCGGTCGTCGGCCAGCATGAACCAGTCGATCTCGCGGTCCTCGCACCATTCGCGGCGCTGGCCGAATTCCTGACCCATGAACAGCAGCTTTTTGCCGGGGTGCCCCATAAAGAAGGCGTAGGCCGCCTTCAGGCAGGCATATTTCTGGTTTTCGTCGCCGGGCATCTTTTCCCAGAGCGAACGCTTCAGGTGCACGACCTCGTCGTGGGAGAGCACCAGGATAAAGTGCTCGGCCGAGCTGTAGGTCATGGCGAAGGTCATCTTGTTGTGGTGGTATTTCCGGAAGATCGGATCCTGCTCCATGTATTCCAGGAAGTCGTGCATCCAGCCCATGTTCCACTTGTAGTCAAAGCCGAGGCCGCCCTCTGTGGGCGCGTGCGTCACGCTCGGCCAGGCGGTGCTTTCCTCCGCAATCGTGATCACCCCGGGGCAGCGCTCGTGGATGATGCTGTTCAGATGCCGGAAGAATTCGATAGACTCCAGATTTTCCCGCCCGCCGTAGATGTTGGGGCAGTATTCCCCTTCCCGGCGCCCGTAATCCAGATACAGCATGGAGGCCACCGCGTCGGTGCGCAGGCCGTCGATGTGGTATTCCTTCAGCCAGTACAGCGCGTTGGCGATCAGGAAATTCGAGACCTGCGGACGTCCGAGGTCGAAGATCTTGGTGCCCCACTGGGCGTGCTCGCCGCGCCGGGGATCCGCGTATTCGTAGAGAGGCGCTCCGTCGAACAGCGCCAGACCGTGGGCATCCCGCGGGAAGTGCGCCGGCACCCAGTCCAGGATGACGCCGATGCCCCGCTGGTGCATCTGGTCCACAAAATATTTAAAGTCGTCGGGATTCCCGTGCCGGGAGGTGGGGGCGTAGTACCCGGTGACCTGATAACCCCAGGAGGCATCCAGCGGATATTCGGAGATCCCGATCAGCTCCACGTGGGTATAGCCCATATACTGCACGTAGCCGCCCAGGCGGTCCGCCAGTTCCCGATAGGAGTAGTAGCTGGGATCCGCGCCGGGATGACGCATCCAGGACGCCAGCTGGCATTCGTAAATGGCCAGCGGGGCGTGCGGGCCGGCATGGCTGCGTTTTGCATCCTGCCAGGCCTGATCCTGAAACTCGTAGTCCGACACGAACAGGCGGGAAGCCGTCCCGGGCCGCAGCTCGGCATGGCAGGCGTACGGATCCGCTTTCAGCAGATGCTTGCGCTCCTGCGTCAGGATGTCGTATTTATACAGCTGTCCCGGCTTCGCCTCGGGAATAAAACAGGCAAAAATGCCGGAATTTTCGATCAGCATCATGGGATTTCTGGCGTTGTTCCAGCCGTTGAAATCGCCGACGACGGACACGGACAGGGCGTGCGGCGCCCAGACCGCAAAAGAAAAACCGGAAACGCCGCCCACCTCGGTCAGATGAGCCCCGAGTTTTTGATAGATCTCGTAGTGCGTTCCTCTTCCAAATAAATAAGTATCTAATTCTGAAATCATAGATCGCTCCTTGTTACACCCATATGATAGCAGAAAAGCGCCCGAAGGTAAAGAGCGGCTTTAAGAAAAAACGGAAAAGTCGGGATGAAAAAAGAGAAAATGGCTACGAAACGTTTCCCCCGGAAGTCTTGACAAAAGCAGGCGGCAGGCCGCATAATGAACGCGTCTGATCTTTTTTGAATCCCCATTGAATTGAATAATACGCTGCGGCAGAGGATCTCTGCCGGAAAGGAACCTGCCATGCGGGAAAAAATGCTGGTGCTTTACTATCCGGAAGCGGATTTTGTATTCCGCTTTGCCGCTTATCTGGAAAAACGGTCCGGGCTCGCGCTCCGCTGCCGGGCGTTTTCGGACTCCGTTTCCTTTTACGAATATCTGAAGACCGGCGCGGCGGATCTGCTGCTCGTGCCGGCCGGAACGGACCTGTCCGTCACGGAGGAAAGAAGCATCCCCTGCCTGTTTTTCACGGAAAAGAGTGAGAGCCGGGAGGAACGGGAGCTTCCCGTTTACCGGAGCATGGACAAACAGATCCGGCAGATCAGCCGCTTTCTGGACATGACCGCGGAGGATACCGGAAGGAAGGCCTTCAAAGCGGAACTGCTGGGCTTTTATTCGCCGGTGCACGGCGCGGGCCAGAGCATCAGCGCCATCCTGATGGGAATGGTGCTGGCGGAAAAAGCACCGACGCTCCTTCTGAACCTGGAACGCTTTTCCGGCCTGAAGCGGGTCCTGCCGCAGAGCGAGGGGACCCTTTCGGAACTTCTGTATTTTGCCAAAGTGCAGGGGGACCTGACGGCGCATCTGCGGGAGGTGACGGAGTATTTCGGCCCGCTGGCCTATGTGCCGCCCGCCCGCGAGGCGGAGGATCTGACGGAGAGCCGGCCGGAGGACTGGCGCTACCTGCTGGAAACGTTGCGGGACCTGGGGATCTACCGTTATATCCTGGTGGATATCGGCGACGGGATCGCCAGGCAGCTGCCGCTTCTGTCCCTCTGCGAAAGGATCTACGTGCCGGTCCGCGAGGATGAGATCGCGCTGGGAAAACTGACGGAATGGCAGGAATATCTGACCGCGCAAGGCGCGGATGACCTGCTTCCAAGACTGCGGACCTACCGCCTGCCGCCTCCCGCGCCGGACAGGATGATGGAGTACCGGGAGCTTCGTTACGGCGTCTGGGGCCGGACGATCAAGGCGCTGGCGGAGGGCGAGGCGTGAAGCAGGAGGTGAAAAGGCTCCGGAAGGAGATCGCCGGCAGCATCACGGGCACGGGCATCTCAGATGCGGAACTGTATGAAAGGATCGACGGCGTCCTGACCGTCTGGGGACGGGAGCGGCGGCTGAGTCTGAAAGAAAAAGCAGATTTCCGCAAGCAGCTTTTCGATTCCTTCCGGGGCATGGATCTGCTGCAGCCGCTGCTGGAGGATGATTCCGTCACGGAGATCATGGTCAACGGCACGCAGGGGATCTATATCGAGCGGGGCAGCGAGATCCTTCGCTGGGACAGAAGATTCACGGAAAGGGAGCCGCTGGACGACGTGATCCAGGTGATGGCGGCCAGCGTCAACCGTATCGTGAACACCGCCTCCCCGATCGCGGACTTAAGGCTGGCGGACGGCTCGCGCGTCAATATCGTGCTGCCGCCGGTGGCGCCGGAGGGCCCGGTGATGACGATCCGGAAGTTTTTCCGGGACCCGCTGACGATGGAAAAGCTCCTGTCGCTGGGAGCCGTCAGCGAAGCGGCGGCGTCTTTTCTCCGCTCGGCCGTGCGCTGCGGCTGCAACATTTTTATCAGCGGCGGAACAGGCTCGGGAAAAACGACCTTCCTGAACGCGCTTTCCGCCTACATTCCGCCGGAAGAGCGGGTCATCACGATAGAAGATTCTCTGGAACTGCAGCTGCAGGGCCTCCCGAATCTGGTGCGGATGGAAACGCGGACCGCCAATCTGGAAGGAGAGAACCGGATATCGATCCGGGATCTGATCCGGACGGCGCTGCGGATGCGGCCGAACCGCATTATCGTCGGCGAAGTGCGGGGCGAAGAGGCCCTGGATATGCTGCAGGCGATGAATACGGGACACAGGGGCTCCCTTTCCACCGGCCATGCCAACAGCGCCGCCAATATGCTCTCGCGGCTGGAAACGATGGCCCTGATGGGGCGGGAACTGCCTCTGGCGGCCGTCCGCAGCCAGATCGCCTCGGCACTGGATCTGACGGTCCATCTGGGGCGGCTTCCGGACGGCAGACGCTGCGTTCTGTCCGTTGATGAGATCCTGGGAATGGAAGGAGGCGAAATACGGATTGAAAGCATATTCCGATACGAAAGAGAAACAGGGCTCGTTTTTACGGGCCGGCAGCCGGAAAACACGCAGAAATGGGAAGAAGTCTTCGGCGCTTTACCCCGCATTGATCGGCAGGAAGGCTTTTATCTTTCCGAAGCGTAGGAAAAGCGCGGAGCCGAAAAGGCGGGCTCCGGCCGGAAAAAACGCTTTTCGCCTGCTGCCGCAGGCCGGCTACGAGGGTTTCCGGACCGGCCTTAGGGAGGATCTGCTTTTTCTTGGCGCCGGCGCGGCCGGCGGCTGTCTGTTCGGCCTGCTGTTTTATAAACGGCCGGAGGGCCTGCTGCTGGCGCTGCCGTTTGCCTGCGGCCTGCTGCTTCTGGGCAGGCGCCGGAGCGCACGGAAAAAGAAGGAGCGGATGCGCCGCCAGCTCAGGGATTATCTGGTGTCCGTAATATCCTTCCTGCGGGCAGGCTACGCGCTGGAAAACGCCATGACCGGTGCCGAAAAAGAATTGATGACGATGCACGGGGAGGACTCGCTGATGGGCCGGGAGGCGGCCTGGATGAGCCGGCAGATCCGGCTGCAGATCCCCCCGGAGCAGCTCCTTCGGGAATTCGGAGACAGGACCGGGCTTGAGGAAGGCGAACAGCTGGCACGTGTCTTCGGCGTCGCCAAGCGGCAGGGAGGGGACTATCTGCCGGTCCTGAAGGCGATGGTGCGGATGATGGACGAAAGCTTCTCGCTGAGGGCGGAAATATCGGTCCTGCTGGCCGGACAGCGTTTGGAATACTGCCTGATGTGCCTGATCCCGGCGGGGATGCTGGTCTATCTGGATCTGAGTTCCGGGGACCTGACCGCCCCGCTGTACGAGGGCAGCGGCCCTCTGTACATGACCGTTTTTCTCGCAGTTTATGCGCTGGGCGTGCTGTGGGGGAACCGGATCCTGGAAAAAAGCTATGAAGCGTAGCCGGTCTGTTCTGTACGCCGCCTTCAGCCTGGCGGGAGGCTGTTTCGCGTTTGCCCTCCTTTTGCAGAGAGACCGCCTTCAGGAGGGCCTGCTGCTGCTTCTGGCCGGCAGCGTGCTGGCGGCAGCCATGCTTTACTACCCGGTCCAGCTGGCCAGGGAAGCCGAAAAGCAGCGCCAGGAAGAGCTGGCCAGGGACTACAGCCAGATGGTCACGCTGTTAAGCCTGTATATGACGGCCGGACTGACCTTACGGAGCAGCTGGGAGCAGCTGGTCCGGAATTACGAGGAGGAAAAGCGCCGCAGCGGCAGGACCGCGCCCGTGTATGAGGAAATGCTCGCGACGTGGCGGGACCTGAAAGGCGGCATGTACGAGGACCGTGCCTACGGCTCCTTCGGCAGACGCTGCGGACGGCCGGAATACCTGCGGCTGGGAGGCCTGCTGGAGACCTACGTACAGCAGGGAAACAAGGAACTGCTGCTTCTGCTGGAACAGGAGGCCTCGTCAAGCCTGACGCAGGCGCTGCAGGAAGTAAAGAAAAAGGGCGAACAGACGGGAACGAAGCTGCTGCTGCCGCTGCTTCTGCTTTTTGCTCTGACGCTGCTGATCGTTATGGTGCCTGCCATGCTCAGCATGCAGGCGAAAATATAGAAAACGGAGGTCATTATGAAAGAATCACAGGGAACGGTAAACAGCCGGGAGGAAGCCCTTCCGGGGCTCCGGGCGTTCTGGGAGGACGAATCCGGCGTCGGCGTGGTGGAGATCATCCTGATCATGGTGGTGCTGATCGCCCTGATCGTAATCTTCAGGGATCAGCTGACGGAGATCGTGGAAAAGATCTTCGGCGGCATCCAGAGCGGCGTCGATTCCATCGTGAAATGAAGGCGCCGCGGGGACAGATCGGCGTGTTTCTGGCGCTTTCCTCCGTCCTGATCTTCGCGCTGATCTGCACCTGTCTGGAAGGCGCCAGAGCCGCCTGTACGGACTATCTGACGAGGCTGGCGGCGGAATCCTCGCTGCAGTCGGTCTTTGCGGCTTACCAGGGAGAGGTCCGGCGGGAGTACGGGCTTCTCCTCTGCCGGGGCCGCACGGCCTGGTGGAACTGCTGGAAGGACGAGGCGCAGCGCTATGCGGAGAAATATCTGGCGCCCGGCGTGGGACGCTCGGAAAGCGGATCCGACCGGGTCCGGGCGATGTCCGTGAACGCGGAGGAAGTGGAGAGCGTCTACATAACGGAAGGACAGGGCCGGATCTTCGCGGATGAGGTGACGGACTACATGAAATCGGCCGGCCTCAGTATCCTCCTGAAGGAGGTCCTGGAGCGGCTGGGGCTCTACAGTGAAGAGGAGGGCTTTGCCTTCCTGAACAGCCTCAGGGATATGCTGAGCGATCAGGACAGCAGTCCGGAAGGGATCCTGGACAATTACCGGGATCTGAAAGAACAGGCGGCAAAGCTGCAGGAACTGGCGGCGGGAGAGGAAGGATCCGGCGGATCGGGCTCTCCGGCGCCGTCCGGAGAGACGCCGGCGGCGGCCTCCGGGGACGTGAAGGCGGATCTGCTGGAGCAGATCCAGGCGATCCGCGAAAACGGACTGATCGCCGTCATAACGGGAAGCGAAACGCTTTCGGCCTTCTCCTGGGAGGACGATTCTCTGGCCAGCCGGCTTCCGCAGTCGGAAAAGAACCGCAACAGCGGGTATCCTTCTTCCTCCGTCTCTCTGCTGCAGCACTTCCTGATGGGAGAGTTCCTGCTGAGCCGGATGGGAAACTATACGGACAAACGCGCGGACGGCGCGCAGTATGAGATCGAATACGTTCTCAGCGGAAAGAACAGCGATAAAGCGGCCTTTGAAACGGTGGTCGGGGAGATCCTTCTGATCCGGATGGGCTTTAATCTGGTCTATCTGATCGGCGATGCAGAAAAGCAGCTGCAGGCGGAGACGCTGGCGGCGGCCATCCTGAGCGTGCTGGCGCTGCCGCAGCTGACCGTCGTGCTGAAATGGCTGCTGCTGGCCGCCTGGGCGCTGGCGGAAAGCATCGTGGACGTTAAGGTGCTGCTCAAGGGGCGGAAACTGCCGCTTTTCAAAACGGCAGCGAGCTGGCAGCTGAACGCCCTGTCGCTGGACCTTTCGGCCGGAAACGGAACCGCGTCGGGTCTGACATATGAGGACTATCTGCGGCTGCTGTTCTATCTGGGAAATGCGGAAGAACAGTCCTACCGCATGATGGACGTGATGGAAAAGCGGATCCGTCTGAAGGTTCCGGCTTTTCAGATGAGGGAATATATGGTATATGCTGCCGTATCCGTTACGGTAACGACGGCATATCTGTATATACAGGCCCCCGCGCTCCGTCTCACAGAGACGGGGAAGGGGAGACGGTACGTGCGGCAGGCAAGCCGCTCGTACGGAAGGAGGTGAAACGAATGGCCGGACGGTTCCGGGAAAAGCGGCAACATCCCATCCAAACAATTCTATGGAACGATTCCATCGTCTATCGGCATTATTGCCCTGCATCAAAACTGAATACAATCTCAAAACTTTTTCATTCCAGTCATTGCCCAAAAAGAGAAGAAAATAAAGAGTGTCTTTCCCCTGCCCACTTTTCCGGAACCGCTCAGGTCCGCGGCAGTCTGACGGTAGAGGCAGCGCTGGCGCTTCCCCTCTTCCTGCTGCTCTGCAGTCTGTTTTTCACTTTCTTCAGCGGACAGATCTGGCAGCTCCGCCTACAGAACGCGCTGGATGAGGTCTGCGAGGACGTTGCGGTATGGTCGTACCTGGTCGATTTTGCGGAAGACTATACCGGAGCGGACCTCTTAAGCCTTGCCGACGGAGGCCGGCTGAGCGGTGCGCTGGAAGGCAGGACTGAAGATATCCTGCCGTTCCTGCGGGGCGAGGCGGATCTGCTGGAGGAGATCAAGCTCTTTCTGGCGGAAAAAGGATCGGCCCTGCTCTGGCAGCCGCTGCTGACGCAGTGGATCTGCGGAAAAGTCGGAAGGGATGCGCTGCGGGCTTCTCCGATCGCGGGAAAGGACGGCGGCCTGTCTCTGTCGGGCAGCAGTCTGCACGACCGGGAGCTGGATCTGGTCCTGAGCTATGAGATCGAATCCCCGCTGGGCTTTCCGCTGGCCCTGCGCTATCCGGTCGTCCAGCGAAGCTGCCGGCGCCTGTGGATCGGCACGAAGGTCGATAAAAAGCAGGCGGAAGAGGAGGACGAGGAAGAAGAGGAGGGCATCTGCTACGTCACGGCGTACGGCTCGGTGTATCACACGACGAAAAGCTGCCGGGTCCTGGCCCTGAAGATCATGACGGTGGAGGCCTCGCAGCTGCCTTCCCTGCGGAATACGAGCGGCGGTAAGTATTATCCCTGCGACCGCTGCGCCAGGAACAAAGTCCCTGAGGGAACGACGGTGATCGTTACCGAACCGGGGACTCGGTACCACTTCCGCCAGGACTGCCCCTCCTTAAAGCGGACCATACAGGAGATCTCGGAGGGAGAGGCGAAAGAGAAGTACCGGCCCTGTCATTACTGCGGAGGAGATGACTCGTGATATGGGTGGAAAGAATCGGTTTTTTGCTCTATACGGGCCTTTTGGCCCGATGCGACCGGCAGACGGGACGGATCCCTCTGCCGCTGATCCTGGCAGGCTGCTGCGGCGGCCTGATGCTGCGCGCCGCGGAGCTTATGAGCGGGACTCTTTCGTGGCGCGTCCTTCTTTCCGCGTACGCGGCCGGTGCGGCCTGGGGCGTTCTGCTCCTTCTGGCCGGCGCTTTGGCCCGGCAGGCGGTCGGGAAAGGAGATGGGCTGTGCTTCATCAGCTTTGCGTTCTGGAAGGACAACGCCTTTGTCTTTACGCTTCTGCTGCTTTCCGTCCTGCTGCTGGCGCTTTTCGGCGTTCTGCTCATGGTTTTCAGGAAAAAGAAAAGGGACCTGAGCCTGCCTCTGATGCCCTTCGTCTGGATCACCGCCTTCGGCCTGCTGACGGCGGAGGTCCTGCCGGAAGTTTTACGGTAGAAGCCGCGCTGCTGATGAGTACGATCCTGCTGCTGCTGGCCTTCCTGATCCGTCTGGCCATGCTCCGGCAGGGAGCGGTCGAGCAGGAAGCGCTGCGGCTTCTCCGCCTTCCGGACCGTTATGATTCCGGCCTGGGACCGGTGGATCTGATCCGGATCGGCGAGTTTATCCAGGAATGGATCCCCCCGAAATAACAGAAAGGTTTAAAAAGATGGAGATTGACAGTATTGAGTTTATCAGGGAACTGGACGGCAGCTACCTGCTGCTGACGGCGGGAGAGACGGAAAGCTTTGCGGAGCGGATGCTGCTGGGCGGCCGCCCGCCGCATATCCTGCCGTTCCGGATCTGGCCGGAAAGCCCGCGCCGTTACTGTTTTGAGATCAGCGGACGGGAAAGCCTGGCGGCCGTCTGCCGTCTGCGGGCGCTGGAGGCCCGGGAGATCCGGGAACTGGTCCGCGCGGTTTTCTTAAGCTGCGGGGAACTGGAAAAATACCTGCTGAAGCCGGGGAACCTTATCCTGGAGCCGGGACTTATGTACCGCGGCCGGGACGGCTGGGCCTTCTGCTGTTATCCGGATCAGGAAGAGGACGTGATGGAGCAGCTGCAGCGCCTGTCGCGCTTCTTTCTGCGCAAATGCAATCACGAAGATCCCGCTGCGGCGTCTCTGGCCTATGACCTGTTCCAGCTCTGCCACGAAGAAAACGTCAGTTTTGCACAGGTCATGGAACTGGTGGGGCCGGGCGAAGGAGCCGCGGAAGCCGGCGGGGCAAAAGGGAAAAAGCGCGGCCTTTTCGCGCGGACGCGCCGCAATCCGCCGGATCGGAAAAGTGAACGCTGAAAAATAGCGCGTCCGCCTTGTTTTTCCTTCCGCCCTTATGATATAATGCCTCATTATGGAAACTATTGTAAGGCAGCTGAACAGCGGAGAGGATGCTCAGATCTGTGAGCAGGCGGCGCATATCATACAGAGCGGAGGACTCGTGGCTTTTCCCACGGAGACCGTCTACGGACTGGGCGGGAACGGACTGGATCCCTCTGCCGCCAGAAAGATCTATGAAGCCAAGGGACGTCCGTCGGACAATCCCTTGATTCTGCACGTCGCGGATCTTTCGCAGATCCCGCCGCTGGTCAGGGAATTTCCCGAAAAGGCCCGCCGGCTGGCCGAGGCTCTGTGGCCCGGCCCGCTGACCGTGATCCTGCCGAAGAGCGACATGGTCCCGCCGGAGGTGACGGGCGGTCTTGATACGGTCGCCATCCGTTTTCCCTCGCATCCGGTCGCGCAGGCCTTTATCCGCGCGGCCGGGTGTCCGATCGCGGCCCCCAGCGCCAACCTGTCGGGCCGGCCCAGTCCGACCAACGCGCAGGACGTGCTGGAGGATCTGGACGGCCGGATCCCGCTGATCCTGGACGGAGGAGAATCCCGGATAGGCCTGGAATCCACCATCGTCGATCTAAGCGGCGAGGTGCCGACCGTCCTGCGGCCCGGTTATTACGGCCTGCCGCAGCTGCGGGAGCTTCTGGGCACCGTAGCCGTCGATCCGGCCGTGCTGCGTTCCCTGGAGGAAAACGAACGGCCGAAGGCGCCGGGCATGAAGTACCGGCACTACGCGCCGAAGGTGTCGCTCACGCTGGTGGAAGGCGAAGATGAAGTCCGGGCGGCCTACATCCGGAAACAGGCGAAAAAGGGAAAGAAAACGGCCGTGCTGCTCTGCCGGGAGACGCTGCCCTTATACGGCGGCGGGCGGGACCTGATCCTGCTTCCCCTGGGCAGCCGGAAGGATGACGCGGAAATCGCCCGCCGTCTGTTTGCGGTGCTGCGCAGCCTGGACCGGCTGGAACTCGACCGGGTCTATTCAGAAACTTTCGGGGAGGGCCCGCTGGGAGAAGCGATCATGAACCGGCTGCGGAAAGCGGCAGGCTTCCGGATCATCCGCCTTCCGCTGGAGGAAGAAGCGGAAGAAAGCAAAGCGCCGGAAACAGAGACCGGACCGGCCGCCGCTTACGCAAAGGCTGCGGATAAATAAGGAGAGTATGATGAACAAGAGAGAAGACTATATCAGCTGGGACGAGTATTTCATGGGTGTCGCCATGCTCAGCGCAGCCCGTTCCAAGGATCCGAATACGCAGGTCGGAGCCTGCATCGTCAGCCAGGACAACAAGATCCTTTCCATGGGCTATAACGGCTTTCCGATCGGCTGCTCGGACGACGAATTCCCCTGGAACCGGGACGGCGAGCCTTACGACAACAAGTACTTTTATACGACGCACAGCGAACTGAACGCAATCCTGAACTACCGCGGCGGCAGTCTGGAGGGCAGCAAACTTTACGTGACGCTGTTCCCCTGCAACGAATGCGCGAAGGCGGTGATCCAGAGCGGCATCCGGACGGTCATCTATGCGGACGACAAATATGCGGACACGCCCGGCGTCAGGGCTTCCAAGCGGATGCTGAACGCGGCGGGCGTTGAAATGATCCCCTATACCCACAGCGGCCGGGTCGTAGAGCTGCATCTGTAAAACGGTGAAGAAGATTCGTTGGAAAGCACTGATCCTGTCCCTGATCTTCGTCCTGACCTGCGCTGCAGGCATGCTGGGCGGAGCGGAAGCCGGACAGACGGAAAAAACGGGAGGCCTCGTATCGGCGGCCTCTCTTCCCGTGATGTGTTTTTCCTGCGGAGATGTCCTGATCGACCCGCTCTACGGTTATACGGGCGGGGAGAGCGTCGGGGCGGACCATCAGACGGTTTTTCCCTTCCCGGACGGCAGCCTGGAAATGACGGCCTATCTGCTGGACGGCAGGGAACGGATCCGGTCCCTCAGCTATGAGCTCAGAAGCGAAGACGGCAGCCGTCTCGTGGCCCGCGGCGAGGTCACGTCCTTTAACGGGGAGACGGGCCGTCAGAGCTTTACCCTGCGCTTCGAGGATATTCTGGATCCGGACGTTTACTACCATCTGCGCTTTGCCGTTTCCGTCGGGCAGGAGACCGCCAATTACTACGTCCGCGTGATCAAGCTCTCGGATCCGGCGCCTTTCGAAGCGCTGCTGAGCTACGGACAGGCGATGCATGCGGACCTGTTCGCCCGGGATACGGCCCGGAAATATGCGCCACAGCTGGAGACCGACACGCAGACCGACAAGGAGACGCTGGCCGAGGTGACGATCCACGGCAATTTCGACCAGCTTTCCTGGGGCAGTTCGGGGGCTGAGCAGATCTCGGAAACCTGGCTGACGATCGAAGGGATCCAGGCCAATTATGCCTATCTTTCTTTCGCATATCTGGTGAAGGCGCCTTTTTCCGAGACCCAGGACGTTAGGCTCAGGGTCACGGAGGATCTGACGCTCCAGTACAGCGAAACAACGATCTACGTGCTGAATTACGACCGGCATACGGAGCAGCTCTGGGACTTCTCCGGGGCGATAGCCACCTCGCAGGGCTTTCTTCTCGGCATGCAGGGGGACGGCCTCCAGCGGCTGAGCAGCAAAAACGAAAAATACACCGCTTTCACGGTCGCCGGCGAGCTGTACTGCTATGACGCGGACCAGCAGAAGCTTTCCCAGGTCTTTTCCTTCCGCAGCGTAGGGGAGCACGAGCTGCGCACCCTGCAGCGGGACTATGAGCTGAAGATCCTGGAAGTGGACGATAAAGGCCGCGTGGAATTCGTCGTCAGCGGCTATATGAACGGCGGTTCCCGGGAAGGCAACTGCGGCATGTCCTACTGCAGCTACGACGCCGCCGAAAACAGCGTGCAGGAGCATATCTCCATTTCTTCGCGGCAGAGCGCGGAAGCCCTGAACCGCGAACTGGACAGGCTGATGGCCAAGGGAAACGATCACTTCCTGTATTTTGCCTTCGACGGGGAAGTGCTGGTCATGGATATCAGTACCGGCGAAACGGCTGTGCTGGTTTCCTCCGCGGAATATCCGGGGCTGGTCATCAACGACGCGGGGACCGTGTTTGCCTGGGGCAGCGGCAGCGATCCCGACCTGCCGTCGGCTCTCCGGGTCGTCGATCTGAACACGGGGCGGAACGAAACGGTCAGCGCCAGGGCGGAGGAGTTCATCCGGCCGCTGGGCTATATCCGCGAGGATCTGATCCTGGGCTACGGTCTGCGGGGCAAAAACGCACTGTCCGACGGCCTGAACACCCTGTATCCCTACGTCAGCTTCACGATCCTGGATGCGGATCTGAATCCGCTCCACGGCTACGCTTTTGAAAACGTCTTTATCGACCACATCGAGATCAGCACCGAAAAGGTGACGATCCACCGCTTCGGCCTGGATCCCGGGACCGGAGAGTATATCTATCTGGATCCGGACGTGATGCTGCGCAACGACGGAGAACCGGCGGAGGCCCTGGATTT
Source organism: Lachnospiraceae bacterium (assembly GCA_016290595.1). GTDB lineage: Bacteria > Bacillota > Clostridia > Lachnospirales > Lachnospiraceae > UBA6987. The sequence goes on from JAEEUR010000005.1 coordinate 38,461, forward strand.
CACGGATTATTATCATGACGATCTGAAGAAGCTGGCGATCCTTTCCTACGCGCATCTGCCGAATTCCCTGAGGATCGAGCGGAACGTCGTGAAGACCTTTATTCCCGGCCGCTCCGTCACCCTGCCCAGCGCCGAAGAAAAGACCTACGGCAAGCAGTATTTTGCCTACGGACGCGGGAAACTGAAAGGCGTCTGCCGCCAGGTCGGGGAGGCCATCGTACTGGCCGGGCCGGATTACGGCTTCGTGCTGGATGAGACGGGCCGCCTGGTCTGGTGCTGGAGCTCTCGCGGGGAGGTGATCGGCCTGACGCCCAGCCCGTATCCCTTAAAAGATGCAGAGAAGGGCGGACAGATCAGCGGCGCCAGCTTCCGGCAGCTTCTGTACTATCTGAACGAGGGGATCCCCGTTTACTGGGTCTGCCCGGATCAGGAACCGCGGTGGCTGATCGGCTATAACTGGAACGACGTAACGCTGTTCAATCCGCAGGACGGAAGCTCCTACGAGCTTCCGATCGACGACCTGAACGCGCTGATCCGCCGCGAGAACAATTATCTCTGGTATTATAAAGATTAGTCCTTGACGAATTGACAGAAATCTGTTTATAATAGGAGCCTAAACCGATTTTTCTTTCCGCGCAGCCGGGGCAGTAGCGCGCCTTGTACCTGCAGCTGGCAGGGGTGATATGCTCTGTGAGGGCCGGGTGGAGACGAACCGGTATAAGGTCTTCGGTCTTACGCAACAGGAATTGTGAACCGTGTCAGGTCGGGAACGAAGCAGCACTAAGCAACCCTCCTGTGTGCCGTAAGCGAGCCGGGGATCTCGGTCGTTTTCATCTGTGTTCGATGGGGCATGCGCGGATTTTTTATTGCCTTTTTCCGGCAGCTATGTTATTATTACCCCAAAGGTTTTTTATTGACCTTTTCAGAAGGGAAGCAGATGGCTTACGTAGCATTGTACCGCAAATGGCGTCCCTCGTCTTTTGATGAAGTCAAAGGACAGGAGGCGGTCGTCACCACTCTAAAAAACCAGATCAGAAGCGGCCGGATCGGGCACGCTTATCTGTTCTGCGGCTCGCGCGGTACCGGCAAGACCTCTGTCGCCAAGATCCTGGCCAAAACGGTCAACTGCGAAAATCCCGCGGACGGCTGCGCCTGCGGAAAATGCGCCAGCTGCCGCAGCATCGAGGACGGCTCGTCCACCAACGTGATCGAGATCGACGCGGCTTCCAACAACGGCGTGGACAACGTCCGGGAGATCCGGGAGGAAGTCGCCTACCGTCCGGCGGAGGGAAAATACCGGGTCTATATCATCGACGAAGTCCATATGCTTTCCGCCGGCGCCTTCAACGCGCTCTTAAAAACGCTGGAGGAACCGCCGGAATACGTGATCTTTATCCTGGCGACGACCGAGCCGCACCGGATCCCGGCCACCATCCTGTCGCGCTGCCAGCGCTACGATTTCCACCGGATCACGCCGGACGACATGGTAAAGCGTCTCAAGGAGCTGATGGCGGGCGAAGGGATCGAAGCAGAAGACAAGGCCTTAAAGTATATTGCGCGGAAGGCCGACGGCGCCATGCGCGATGCGATCAGCCTCTTTGACCAGAGCGTTTCCGCCCTGAACGACAGGAAGCTGAGCTACGAAGACGCCTTAAAGGCGCTGGGCACCGTGGACAGCGAGATCTTAAGCCGCTATCTGCAGGCCATCCTGCTGGACGATACCACAGGAGCCCTCGCCGTGATCGAGCAGGTCCGGGCCGAAGGCCGCGAACTGGGACAGTTCGTGCAGGACTTTATCTGGTATCTCCGCAATCTGCTGCTGCTTATGACGGCGGATGCGCCGGCGGACCTGCTGGAGATGTCCGAAGAGGACTGGATGCGTCTCTCCTCGGAAAGCAAGATGACAAAACCGGAGGAACTGATGGTCTTCATCCGTCTGTTTTCCTCTTTGTACAACGATATGCGGGGCGCCGCCGACAAGCGCGTGCTGCTGGAGGTGGCGACCATCCGTGCCACAAGGCCGTCGGCGGAAAAGACGGACGAAGCCCTGATGGCCCGGCTGACGAGGCTGGAAAGAAAGCTGGAACAGCTGGAGAAGGAAGGCCCCGTCCGGAAAGCGGCCGAAGGGCCGTCGGCGCCGCCGGCTGCGGCGGGCGGGGAAGAAAAGAAAGCCGCGCCCGCCGCGGTCAGCGTGAGTCCCGCGCAGTGGGAGGATCTGAAGCTGATCCGGGACAACTGGGACGGCCTGCGGCGCTCGCTGGACCATCAGGCGGCGCAGCTCCTGAAAAACGCCCGGGCGGAGCCGAAGGACGGCGGCGTGCTGGGACTGGTGTTCCCGGATAACTTTACCGCCAATATGGCCAGACGCTTCGGGGTCCTGGAGCAGCTGAGCAGAAAGATAGCGGAACAGTACCGCAGAACGATACGCTTCGACGTACGGACGAAGGGATTGAAAGAAAGCGAACCGGTCTTCGCGGTCAGCGAAGAGGATCTGTCGCAGTTTCATATGAAGATCGAAACGGAGGATGAGTAATGGCAAAACACGGCGGATACATGGGAGGCATGCCCTCCAATATGGGAAATCTGATGAAGCAGGCCCAGCGCATGCAGCGCCAGATGGAAGAGAAAAGCCAGGAACTGGAAGCGAAGGAATATACGGTCAGTACCGGCGGCGGGGCCGTCGAACTGGTGATGAACGGAAAGCTGGAGCTGTCTTCCCTGCATATCAAGCCGGAAGTCGTTGATCCGGATGACGTGGAGATGCTGGAGGACCTGGTGCTGGCCGCGGTGAATGAAGCCATCCGTCAGGTGCAGAGCGACAAGCAGTCCGTGATGGGCGGGCTGACCGGCGGTCTGGGAGGCTTTGGTCTGTAATGGAGTACTACAGCCGTCAGATGCAGACGCTGATGGAGGAGCTGGGCAAGCTTCCCGGGATCGGTCAGAAAACGGCGGGCCGTCTGGCGTATCACCTGATGAATCAGCCGGAGGCAGCCGTGGAATCGCTGGCCAGAGCCCTGACGGAAGCCCGGAAGAACGTCCGCTTCTGCCGTTCCTGCTGTACGCTGACCGATCAGGAGGTCTGCCCGATCTGCGCCAGCCAGAAGCGGGACCACAGCCAGATCATGGTGGTGGAAAATCCCCGGGATCTGGCCGCCTACGAGAGAACCGGCAAGTACAACGGCGTGTATCACGTCCTGCACGGAGTGATCTCGCCGGCGCTGGGGATCGGACCTTCGGATATCCGTCTGAAGGAGCTGATGCAGCGCCTGCAGTCGGACGAGGTGAAAGAGGTCATCATCGCCACCGGCTCCACGCTGGAGGGGGAGACCACCGCCATGTATATCTATCAGCTGATCAGACCGACAGGGATCCTGACCAGCCGGATCGCCAGCGGCGTTCCGGTGGGAGGGGATCTGGAATATATAGACGAAATAACGCTGTATCGTGCGCTGGAAGGGCGCAGAGCATTGTAACGCGGGGGGAAATATGGACAAGTATACGTACAATATCAAAGCGGATAAGATTCAAAAACTGGTCAAAAAGGGCGATTTTGAAGCGGCCGTCCGCATTGCGGACACGGTGGATTGGGAGGAAGTGCATTCCGTCCGTCTGCTGACGATCACGGCGGCAGCGTATGAGAATACGCGCGACTATAAGTCCGCCATCGAGCTGCTGCAGATGGCCTACGAGGAATCTGCGGTCGGCAAGCGGATCCTCTACAAGCTGACCGGCCTGGCGATCGCGATGGGCGACGTCGAGCTGGCCCAGCATTACTATGAGATGTACCTGCAGGAGGCCTCGGACGACAACGGCCGCTACCTGCTGCGTTATCTGCTGGCGGAGCTGAAGAAGGAGCCGCTGGATAAGCGGATCGCGATCCTGGAGACCTACCGCAAGTACGAATTCGAGGAGGAATGGGCCCTGCGGCTGGCGCAGATGTACGACGAAGCCGGCATGGGCGACGAGTGCGTCAAGCTCTGCGACGAGATCATCCTCTGGTTCGGTGTCGGCGATTACGTGGACGAAGCCATGGCCTTAAAGGAAAAGTACGCCCCCTTAAGCGAAGAGCAGAAGGAACACCGGGACAATAAGGAATTCTACGAGCAGCGTTATCAGGAAGTCGTAAACGAGTACAACAGCCGTGAGGAAGCCCTGATCAAGCGGGACGAAGAGGAAAAGGATCCCGAAGCGGCCGCGCAGAAGGAAGAGGAAGCCTGGTCACGCCAGATCCTGCTGGTGGAAGCGGAAAATCTGGAGGAAGCGGTGCCGAAGGCGCTCGAACGCGTCTCCATTTACTACCGCGCCAAGGGCCTTCCCATGGGCAAGATCAGCCGGATCTCCGCCGAGCGCTTCAACGAGGTCGGCTTTGAAGCGGCCCGCGAACATATGAAGGGCAAGGATCTGCTGGTGGACGAGGCTTCCGCTCTGTCGGAGGACCTGCTCGCGGATATCGTTCACAGCATCAAATACGAAAAGAACCCGCAGCTCTTTATTCTGACGGACAAGCCCACGCAGCTGGCCTATCTGGACGCGAGACTGGGCGAATTCACGGAAAAGGACGTGGTGGTCCCGCAGATCGCCGTATCCGAGCCGCATGCCGAGGACGTGCTGATGCACGTTTCCGAGACGGTGGAGGACGAACTGTCCGAACAGCAGAAAGCCGAAGAACCGGTGAAGGACGAGCAGCTGGAGCTGCAGTTCGATATGCCCGAGAAGGAAGAGCCCAAGGACTGGGCGGCGGCGGCGGAAGCGGCCAAGATGACGGCCGAGCTGCCGAAGATCGAGCCGCCCGAAGCGGAAGCGGAGGAGAAAGCGGCGGAAGAGGCCGCGGCTCCGGAAGCGGAAGCGCGCGAAGCGGAAATTGCTGCGCCTGAGGCGGAGATCCCGGCCCCCGCAGAGGAGATCAAACTGCCCGAGGTTAAGATCGAATTGCCGGAAGTGGAGGAAAAGCTTCCGGAGATCGAGCTTTCCGCTCCTGAAGTAGAGGAAATCATTCCGGATATTGAGATCGATAAAGAGAAAGTGGAGGCTGCCGTCTCCGAAGCGGAGGAGATCCTGCCTGCCCTTGAGAACGCGAAAGCGGAGGCGGAGGAGATCGTTCCCGCCATTGAAAACGCGGTGACGGAAGCGGAAGAGGCCCTGCCTGCCATTGAAAAAGCGGCGGCGGAAGCGGAAGAGATCCTGCCTGCCCTTGAGACCGCAAAAGCGGAGGTGGAAGAGATCCTGCCGGAGACCGGCGCGGAAAAGGCGGATGCCGGAATTATCTCCGCGGTATCGGCCGCCGTGGCCGGAATCATGGCAGCGGCTCCCGGCACGAAGCCGGAAAAGGCGGAAGAAACGCCTGACGCCGCCGAACAGCTCTCGGAGCTGGAACTGAATGAAGAAGGCGTCCAGTGGACCTTCGATGATTTCCTGCGTGATCAGAAGGCGGCCCGCGAAGCGACCGAACCGGCTCCCGCCCCCACGGAAGAGGAAAAGAAAGAAGAAAAAGAGGAAGAGATCTGGGCTCCGTTCGTCGGCGTATTCGACGACGTTCTTCCCGAAGAGGAAAAAGCCCCTCTGAAGAAAGCGGAAGAGAACGTCAAAAAAGCGGATGACGTCCTTTCGGAAAAGACCAAGGTCTTCGCATCCGCCAGGATCCGTGAGGCGATCAAAGAGCAGGAAGATGCGCAGGCCGCGGTTTCGGAAAAGGCGGAGTCTGCCGCAGAGGCTCCGACGATCCAGCTGAAAGCGACCGAAGAGATCATCCGGAAGGAAGAAAGCAAAGCCGCGGAAGCCGCAACGACGGTGATCAGCGGTGTAAAAGCGGCGGCTGCCGAAGCGGAAAAGCCGCTTGCCGACAGCAAGGCGCTGGAAGGCGAAACGAAAGCCGTCAAGAAGGTCAGCACCGCGACGGGCAAGATCGGCGTGATCGGCATGAGCGAAGAAGCCTTCGTGGAGTATGCCAAGAATTATCTGACCTCCATCGACTGCGTGCTGGATGACGTGGGTGAGCTGGCGCTGCAGAACGCGGCGGAAAGCCGGCTGGCGAACGGCACGCTCCTGACGAAGGAGGAAGCGGAGAACATGATCGAGGACGCCGCCGATCTGGCCGAAAAGAAGGGCGGGCTCTTCGTTCGCCGCTATGACAAGGAAGGCTGCCTGATCCTGCGCAGCAAATATATCAAATAAGCCTGTTTTATCCGAAAGGCGACCGTATGGAACAAAAACCGCTGCGTTTTCTATTTACTTCTGCCGGCCGCCGCGCCTACCTGATCCGCTACTTTCAGGAAGCTCTGAAGGGAAACGGCAGGGTTTATGCGGCGAACAGCAGTCCCGTTTCCACTGCGCTTGAGGCAGCCGACGAGGGGGTCGTTACACCGCTGATCTATGACGACGGCTACATCCCCTTCCTGCTGGATTACTGCCGGAAGCACCAGATCGACGCCCTGATGTCGCTCTTCGACATCGACCTGCCCGTCCTGGCCCGCCATAAAGCGGATTTTGCGGCGGTCGGGACGCGGGTCCTGGTATCGGATCCGGAACTGGTCGACGTCTGCAACGATAAGTGGAAGACCTGTCAGTTCCTGCGCGATAACGGCTTTCCGCTGATCCCGACCTGGCTGGATCCGGAGGAGGCGCTGGCCGCCGTGCGGAGGGGAGAGGTCAGTTTCCCGCTGATCGTCAAGCCCCGCTGGGGAATGGGCTCGCTGTCCATCTTTACCGCGGACAGCGAGGAAGAACTTCGGGTCTTTTATGAAAAGGTCCGGCGGGAGATCTTCCGTTCCTATCTGAAATATGAATCCGCCTTTGAACCGGAGCGCTGCGTCCTGATCCAGAAAAGGATGGAGGGTCAGGAGTACGGTCTGGACAATATCGATGACCTGGAAGGCCGCTACGTAACGACGGTGCTTCGGAAAAAGCTGGCGATGCGTTCGGGCGAGACCGACTGCGCCGAGATCGTGGAGGATCCGCAGCTGCTGGCGCTGGCCCGGCGGCTGGCGGGGCTGACCCGTCACGTGGGCGTGATGGATCTGGACCTGATCGTTTCGGACGGGATCCCGTATATTCTGGAAATGAACGCCCGCTTCGGCGGAGGCTACCCCTTCAGCCATCTGGCCGGCGTCAATATGCCGGCCGCCATCACGGCCTGGCTGAGAGGCGAAGAGGCGGATCCCGCCTTCTTCCGGCCGAGGATCGGCGTCGTGGGGCAGAAGGATATCGTACTCCTGGAGTTAAGCAGAAAAAATGAATGAGATGACACCGATCCAGGCGCTGCCGGACATAAACGGCTGCCACGTATTTATGAAACGGGAAGATCTTCTCCCGTTTTCTTTTGGCGGGAACAAGGTCCGGATCGCCGAAGCCTTTTTTGAGGACATGGAGCGGAAAGGGGCCGACTGTATGGTCGGCTATGGCAACGCCCGTTCCAACCTGAGCCGGGCGCTCTCCGCCATGGCGAGGGAACGCGGCGTGCCCTGCCTTATCATCTCGCCTGACGACGAGGACGGCAGCAGGACGGAGACCTTCAACAGCCGCCTGGTGCGCGCGGCGGGGGCGAAGATCGTTCCCTGCGCCAAAACGCGGGTCAGGGAAACGGTGGAACGCGTTCTGGAGGAATGCCGTGCGGACGGCCGGACGCCGTATTATATCTACGGCGGCTCCGACGGACGCGGCAACGAAGCCGTGCCGGCGGAGGCCTACGTGAAGGTTGCGGCCGAGATTGCCGCGCAGGAAAAAAGCCTGGGACTTCAGTTCGACCGGATCTATCTGGCGCTGGGGACCGGAATGACGCAGGCCGGCCTGATGCTCGGCGCCGCCCTTCTGGAGAGGCCGTGGGAGATCATCGGGATCAGTATCGCCCGGCCGGCGGAGCGCTGCCGGGCCGTGATCCGGGAGCGTCTGGAGGCTTACCGAAAGGAAAAGGACCTGCCGGAGCCGGATCTGCCGGAAGCGTCGGTCCGGGACGAATACCTGCTGGGCGGCTACGGCGCGTGGGACGAAGGCGTCGCGGAAACGATCCGCGATATGTACGGCCGCTTCGGGATCCCGCTGGATCCCACCTACAGCGGCAAGGCTTTCCGGGGCATGCGGTCGGAACTGGAAAAGGATCCTCTTCCGGGAGGAAACGTCCTCTTCCTGCATACCGGCGGAGGTCCGCTCTTCTTTGATTTTATACAGACCGTACTGTAGTAAGGCGGGGGGCCGCAGAGCACAAAACGATAGCGCCTGCCTTGCAATTTGCATTTTGCCGTGCTATTCTTTAACAGGAGAATGAAGGTCCGCAAGGGCCGCGGAAAGGGCAGTTATGACTGAACTGACGAGTAAACAACGAAGCTATTTAATGAAGCTGGCAGCGGCGGAAAATCCGCTGTTCCAAATAGGCAAAGCGGGACTGACGCCGGAAATCTGTACGGCGGTCAGCGAAGCGCTGGAAGCCAGGGAGCTGGTCAAAATAAGCCTGCTGAAGAACTGTTTTGATGATCTTCGCAACGTGGCGGAAGCGCTGGCCGGGAGAACACGCTCCCAGGTGGTGACGGTCATAGGCCGGAAGATCGTTCTGTACCGTCCCTCCAGGACAAAAAAGGTGATCGAATTACCGTGAACAGACAGGAAAAACACATAGCCGTGGTGGGAGGGACCTTCGACCCGATACACAACGGACATTTTCAGCTGGGACGCGCCGCCCTCGCCGCCATGCATCTGGACGAGGTCTGGTTCATGCCTTCCGGCTCGAACAACTATCGCTCGGTGCTGGGGCTGCGGGCGGAAAAATTCCACCGGGAAGCCATGGTCCGGCTGGCGATCGAAGGAGAAGAGAAGTTCGTCTTTTCCGACTGGGAATGCGCTCAGCCGGGTTCCACCTATACCTCAAAAACCTTCGCCCAGCTGAATGCCACCTATCCGGAAGTGGTCTGGTACTACGTGGTCGGCGCGGATACGCTGAACAGCCTGAAGTACTGGGAAGAGCCGGAGCTGATCTGCAACGCGGTGGTCCTGCTGGTAGCCGGCCGCCGGGAGCAGGTCTCGGACAGTTCCCTGCAGCAGACGGCGGTCCAGCTTCGGGAACGTTACGGCGCGGACGTCCGCTTTATCCCCTGGGACAACATCCCCGTCTCCTCCACGCAGATCCGCCGGGAATATCTGGAAGGAAAGATCACCCGGGACGATCTGCCGAAGGGCGTTTTCGACTACATGGAGGCGCATCATCTGTACCATCCGCTGACGGAGCTCTCAAACGAGGAGATCCTGGACCGCTGCGGCGTCACCGCGGATGAGCGCCGGTACTATGACAAGCTTCTGTCCATGCTGAATCCCCGCCGGGTGCGTCACAGCCTGGGCGTCATGCATATGGCGATGATGCTGGCGGACGCGTACCGCAACGTTCCGCTGGAGAAGGCGAGGCTGGCCGGCCTGCTGCACGACTGCGGGCGGACGGAGCACAATTCCACCAATGCGCTGGCGCACGCACCGGCCGGCGCCCAGATCGCAAAGCGCCTGTTCGGTGTGACGGACGAGGACGTCCTGAGCGCCATCCGCTGGCACACGACGGGCCGGCCGGGCATGACGGAGCTGGAGAAGATCATCTACGTGGCCGATTATATCGAACCCTTCCGGGGACAGATGGTGAATCTGGACAAGGCGAGAAGGATCGCCTATACGGACCTGGATCAGGCCGTGAGCTTCATGGCGCAGAGCACGGTCCGCTATCTGGAATCCCGCGGTGAGTACATCGATCCCATCACGATGGAAGTAATTGATTATTACCTCAAAAAGAGCGTCAGATAAAGGAGTTTTTTATGGAAATCACCCCGAAAGAACAGATGGAGCGCATTTACGCGGCTCTTTCGGAAAAGCAGGGACAGGATATCTCCGTGATCGATATCCGGCAGGTCAGCGATCTGGCGGACTATTTCCTGATCACGCACGGCAACAACACGCCCCACGTGGACGCGCTGGTGGACGCCGTGGAAGAAACGATGGGAAAGCTCGGCGTCCCCTGCCGCAGCCGGGAAGGTCTGCGGGGCGGCCGCTGGGTGCTTCTGGACTACGGCGACGTGGTCGTCAACGTCTTCTCAAAGGAAGACCGCATGTGGTATGACCTGGAAAGGATCTGGCGCGACGGGACCCGGGTGAATCCCGGACAGAAGGACGCCGATCCGTGAGCGGGGAGAACAGGAAAAAAAGGTTTCTTCCGGAACTGAGCGACAGACAAAGTCTCTGGTTCTGGATCGTTCTGGCCGCTGCGCTGGTCGTTGTGACGGCCTTTTTTGCGGTATCCTGCAGCCGGAACGATTTTACGGCCGAGGATTCCGCCATTCCCCGTTCGCTGGTCCGGCGGACGCGTCTTCCCGAAAACGCCGTGACGGAGACGGGCTTTTATACCGATCATCTGGACTGGCTGGGCAAGAACAACGAGACGGCACTGAAGGGCCTGCGGTATTTTTATAAGCAGACGGGCGTCCAGCCCTACGTTTTCCTGACGAACAACCTGGGGCTGGAGGCGGATCAGCCGGACCGGGAGACGCTGCAGCAGTATGCCGAAGAGCTTTATGACGGCCTGTTTCAGGACGGGGGACATTTGCTGCTGGTCATATACGAGAACCGGCGCAGCGGGGAGACCCTGTACGGCAGCGTGGTCGGAAAAGCCGCCGCAGCCGTCGTGGACGAGGAGGCCGTAACGATCCTGGAGGCGTATCTGGATACCGCTCTCAGGGACGGACAGCATTATCCGCAGGGATCCCGGGACGAGATGCTTTCCGACGTTTTCGAAAAAACGGCCCGCAACATCATGTCCATCAAGGACCGGACCGGCTGGATCGTCGTGCTGGTGCTGCTGGTGACGCTGATGCTCGCGGTGACGGCCGTTGACTTCGGGAAGGCGTGGAAGGCGGGAAAAGAGCGGGAAGCGAAGGAAAAACAGGAGAAAAGCGCCGCCGGACGGTGAATCTTTTGTGAACCTTGAGAAGAAATCTTGACGAATCCGTTTCAATTCCGTACAATACGGACAGGCAGAAAAAGCCGCGATCCGTGAAAATAGGAACCAAAAGCAAAGGAGCAGACCATGGGAATTTTATCACGTTTTAAAGACATTATTTCTTCCAACATCAACGCCGCTCTCGACAGAGCGGAGGATCCGCAGAAGATGATCGAGCAGTATCTTCGCGAGCTGACCGGCGACCTGGCTGAAGTCAAGCGCGAGACCGCCTCCGTGATGGCGGATGAAGCCAAGGCCAAGAGAAACCTGATCGCCAACCAGGAAGAGATCGAGAAATACACCAACCTGGCCAAGAAGGCGCTGGCGGCCGGAAACGAAGCCGATGCCAAGATCTTCATCAAGAAGAAGCAGTCCCTGGAGGAGATCGGCGAATCCCTGCAGCAGATGTACGACGTAGCGGCCTCCAACTCCGCGAAGATGCGTCAGATGCACGACAAGCTGGTCCGCGACCTGCAGGATTTGCAGCAGCGCAAGACCATCATCGAAGCGAAGCTGAAGATCGCGAAGGCGCAGGAAAAGGTCAACGAAGCGGCCAAGAATTCCGCCGCCAACAAGGCCGAAGCTTCCCTCGGCGCTTTCGCCCGCATCGAAGAGAAGGTGGACCACATGCTGGATCAGGCCAATGCCATGGCCGAGCTGCAGCTGGAGCCGGTGGACGAGACCTGGGCGGCCGAAGAGCGCTATCACGAAGCGATCGTCAACAGCAAGGTGGATTCCGAGCTCGAAGCCATGAAAGCGGAGCTGGGCCTGCTGTAAGAGGATTGTACGATCCGCCGGCCTCCCCGCATGGAGCGGGGAGGCCGGCGGGACCGAAAAATTTTTCAAAAAAGTTCTTGCAATTTGCGGAGACTGGTTGTATAATCCTCATCGTCGTCTGAAGAAGGCGCCTAGGGCTATCGCCAAACGGTAAGGCAACGGACTCTGACTCCGTCATTTCAAGGTTCGAATCCTTGTAGCCCTGCGAAAGAAAAAACCTCAGCTGAACGCTGAGGTTTTTTGTTGTCTGATGAAAACCACGCGATAGTCGCGTGGTTCCAAAAAGCTTAAGCAATGAGTCAGATAGAAAAACTCCTAATGTGTATAATAAAAGCGTGACCTGCCAGTTACGC